>JAYVTR010000430.1:0-26697 GCA_043788625.1 Planctomycetota bacterium | reverse complement strand
AGTGCGGTGGCGTCCACAGGAAGATGATCGCAAACAACACCAGCGGTACGGCGTCGACTGTGCCAGTGACGGCAGCCCAACCGATCAACGGCCCCATCGCCCCCGGCACACCGCCGATGACGATGTTGAGGTAATGACGGGGCTTGAGGTACAGGGTGTAGAAGAAACTATAATAGATGATGGTGAAGAGCGACAGACCGACCGCCAGCCACGAGCCCGAAGCCCACAGCAGCAGGGCTTGCGCTACGCACATTTGCGTCACTGCAAATACATAGGCCTGGGCGACGGAAATGCGCCCGGCGGGCAGCGGGCGCCGCGCCTTGGTGCGGTTCATCACCGCGTCTTTTTTCAACTCAAAGATCTGGTTCAAGGTGTTGGCGGCACCCCCGGTGAGGAACAGCGACACCAGGCACGGCCAGATGAAACTCCAATCGGTAGCCCGGCTGCCCTCAATGGCGATAGCGGCATAACCGGTGAACATCGCCACTGCCGTGATGCGGTACTTGGTCAACACCAACAGATCAAAGAGAAACTGTCCAAAGCGCTTCATACCTGTACCCCAAATTCCGAAACAACCGATGATTGTTGGTCTGCGCTCGCGTCGTCTTCAGCCACTGGTTCGCACCGCGCATCATGCCAGGCCAACACCAGGCTCAACAGCAGACACATGCCCAAAGCCTGGTGCGCCAAGGCGATTAATGGCGTGGTGCCAAGCAGCGCATTGGCCAAGCCGAAGATGATCTGTAAGCTCAAGAAAGTCCCGGACACCTGCAGGGCCAGACGCTGCCGCGCCCCCGTCGGGCTGCGCCAAGCCACCACATACAGGCCACTGCACAGCACGCACAAGGCCCATGCCCACCAGCGGTGCAGCCACAAGTGCAGCCAAGCGTTGTCGAGCAGGTTCCAAGCCAGGCTATGCTCGGGCTTCCACAACTCCGGCAGCACGCCAAAGCCTAATGACAGGTTGCCCGGCGCCAGATAGCGGCTGCCGGCGACCAGCGCTCCATACAATAATTGCAACCACACGCCGAGCATAGCCAGGCCGGTGAGGCGCCGCACCCAGCGCCGCCGGGGGTCATTCATGACCATCAGCTGATCTGCGCCCTTTATCTGCTCTTGCTCAGTGGGCATCAGCAGACGCAAAATCGCCCAGGTGATCAAACCCATGATCAGGCCGGCATTGCCCTGATGCAAAAACAGCCAGTGGGTGCTGGTACCCTCGGACACGAGCAGACCGCCGAGGACGGCCTGAGCGATGATCAGGATCCCGGCCCACACCAGCGGTGTCCCGGCACTGCGGCGCAGCTCGGCGTGACGCAGGGTGGAGATGATCACCGCCGCTGCTACCAGGCCGGTAAGCGCTGCCAGCAGCCGATGGCTCCATTCGGTCAAGAACATGCGGCGGAAATCTTCCGCGTCGCGGGGCTGACGACCAAGATTGGCCGCCGTCAATTCACCACGCTCGATGCGCATCTGCAAACGCACCTGATGCAGCTCAAAGGCGGCATGCATTTCAGACCAGCCTTCGCTGGTGAATGGCGGCAGCAGCGTCCAGGTATTGCCACGCTCGATCACCGGCCAATGCGGAATAGCCACACCACTGCCGGATAAACGCACCCACCCGCCGACGGTGTTCAGGGTGAAAACCAGGCAGAAGAGCACGCCCAGCCAGGCAGCGACTCCAGCACGGATGGGGGTGATGGTGGACATGGGATACAATCTGGCGACGAGTTTAATCGTGGCGGGCGAATGGGCAGCGTTAACCACTGAAACCAGCGACCCATGCATTGCTGCATGGGTCATTCATCAGCTTAATGGTTTGTGCCGATTTGCTCGGCCACCGGAATCGGCGGCACGACCTCGAAATTATATACCGGCGGTGGGCATGAGGTTGCCCATTCGAAGCTCTTCTGCACGTCGTTGACCTTCCATGGATCGTTTTCCGTAATCACCGGCCGGAAGTAGCTGGCGACCAGATCGATGAAAAAGGTCACGGCCGAGATGAAGGTCAGGAAGTAGCCGAAAGTCGTCAGATAGTTGAGCACCTTGTAGTCGGCATAATACACCGGAACGCGGCGGGCCATGCCCATGGCACCAGTGACGTGCATGGTCATGAAGGTGATCATCACGCCGATGAACATAGTCCAAAAGACGAAGGAACCGAGCTTCTCATTAAGCATGTGCCCAGACATCTTCGGCCACCAGTAATAGGTCATGGCGAACAACAACATGGTCGAGCCGCCGACCAGCACCATGTGGAAGTGGCCAACCACGAAGTACGAGTCCTGAAAGGTGATGTCGGTCGGCACCATGGCCAGGATCAGCCCGCCGAAGCCGCCGATGGTGAAGGTCGAGATGAAGCCGATGGCGAATTTCATCGCCGTGGTGAAACGGATGTTGCCGCCCCACATCGTCGCCAACCACGAAAAGACCTTGATGCCGGTCGGTACTCCAATGACCAGCGAGGCGTACATGAAGTAGGCCTGCAGCGCTGTCGGCATGCCGACGGTGAACATGTGATGCGCCCATACCATGAAGCCGACCACGGTGATCATGCCGATGGCGATCACCATGCCCAGATAACCGAACACGCGCTTACCGCTGAACGCCGCGAAGACGTGGCTGATCGCGCCAAAGCCAGGTAGAATCATGATATACACGGCTGGATGCGAATAGACCCAGAAGATGTGTTGGTATAAGACCGGGTCACCACCCTGCTGGGCGATGGTGAAAGTGGTGCCGAAATTACGATCCATAAGCACCATGGTCACGGCGGCGGCAAGCACCGGGGTGGCCAGCAGCATGATGATCGAGGTGAAGAACGTCGCCCAAGCGAACAGCGGCAGCTTTAACCAGGTCATTCCCGGAGCGCGCATGTTGGCAATAGTGACGATGAAGTTGATCGCCGCCAAGATCGAGCTGACGCCGGCAAGATGGACGCCCATGACCCACATGTCTTGGCCCGGGTCGGTCCCGTGGCCCACCAGGGACAGTGGCGGATAGGCCGTCCAACCCGAAGCGGCGGCGCCACCCTTCACAAAGAAACTGGTCAGCATGAGGATCGCCGCCGGCACCAGCAGCCAGAAACCGAAGGCATTCATCTTCGGAAAGGCCATGTCGCGGGCGCCGATCATCAACGGCACGATATAATTCGAGAAGGCTACGAATCCAGGAATGATGGTGAAGAAAATCATCACCGACGCATGCATGGTGACGACTTGGTTGTACAGGTGGCGGTTTTCGCTGAACAGGCTGGCCGGGGCGGCATCGCCGTTGAGCTGGGCGGCGTTCAGAGCTTCGAGGATCGCACCAGGCATGGCCAACTGGATGCGGATGGCGCCAGCAAAGGCTCCACCCAAAAGGCCCATTACGACCACGAACCAGAAGTACATCAATCCGATCTTTTTATGATCGATCGTGGTCAGCCAGTCCATGACGCCGGTGTAGCGTTTGATCTCTGGCATGGGATGAGAAGCGGGGGCGTTCATTGGTGACTCGCTTACTTGGCCGCGATCGCGAGCACGCGATCGATGGCTTGATCGAGAAGGAGGCGGCGCTGGTTGCCACGCGCGACAACCTCATCTTTGGTCTGACCAATCTGCCGGCGACGAACGCAGCTGGCATAGTTGGTCGCAACCCAATAGCGCAAGGCTAACTGACGTTCGGGGCTGTGGCTCTTGGCAAAATAGGTGGTGACAGCCTGGTCGAGGCTCGACTGGTCGACAACGGCCAGCGACGGCAACAGCTGATTCCACGTCTTGAATGTATCATTGCGATGCCGTTGCAGGGACAAGTACTCATCAAAGTGCTGATGATCGACAACCACCGAGGAGATGAGCATGACGCCGTGGCCTTGGCCGCAGAGCTCAGCGCATTGACCCTTGAACAGGCCTTCAGTATCCGGGGTAAACCAGGTATAGGTGTAGCGGCCGATGATGGCGTCCTTCTTAACCCCGAAGGCAGGCACCCACCAGGCGTGATTCACGTCATTCGAAGTGATGTTGAGAATGGTCGTCTTGCCCTTTTCGAGGACCAGAGGCTCTTGAAAGCCGGTAACATCCTGACCGATCGACAGTTGATAGTCCTGATATTTATAGTCCCAGGCGAATTGCTTGCCGCGGACTTCGATGCTCATTGCATCCTTCTGATTGGCTGGGGGCAGCTCCATCTTCCATAACACATGCCACACCGGCACGCTGACTACGACCAGGGCCAAGCACGGAATCGCCGTCCAGATAATCTCCAACGTGTGATTGCCCATGAACGTTGCCGCCTTGCGGCCATCACTGCGGGCGCGGAACTTCCAGATTACATAAAGCAGCATGACTTCCGGCAGGACCAGAAATGGCAAGTAGATAAGGAAATTGAACCAGGTGTTATCGACCACCTCGCGGGCGATGTCGCTCGCCGGGTGGGTGAACATGTTGACCATCGGCGTCACCGGATGGCGATTGGCATCAAGGGCCAAGATATCCGGATTGAAGAGAGCGACCAGGTCATCGACCCGTGGCGGCGCCTGAACAACCGGAGCCAGCGGTGAAGCTGACACCAATTCCGCAGTCGGTGCGATGAGGTCCTCGGCAGCGGGCAGCGGGTAAACGCTGACCACCATCAGGGCAAGAAACCAGGCGAGCAGATTGGGGCGGGTCATCTGGGTGGCTCACTTCATCCGAGTGGCCGTTTCGGCCAGACGCGCATACAGTTTATTCATAGTGTCTTCGGACATCAGGCTGAAGACAGGATCAGCACTGCCGGCACCATCTTCGCCGACCAACGTGGCGGTGAAGGCGGCTTTATCCTGGGCTTTAACGGCAGCGAACAAACGTTCCATGCGCCCATCCTGACGCTGCAGGATCTGCTGGATGCGGGTAAAGGCCGGGGTCAATTGCGGTCCGCAGTCAGTGCCGGAATCAGCCAGCCACTGACGTAGGCGCAGTTGGTCGGTCGCATCCTGCCTAGCCACCGTCGCCATCAACGGATAGGCGGTCTCGGGCGGGGTGATGCTCGATGGATCGATGTCGGCTTCGGCACCGCTGCCAGCAGCGCCAGCGGCCGGGATCTGCGCCGCGACCTTGGCATCATCAGTGGCCGCATACGCCTTGTTGGTCGGCTTCATCCACGTCTCGGAGACGAAGTGGACCACGGCGTAGCGATCTTCAGGCGTGAGGTTGCGGAAAGCCGGCATGGCTGAACCAAAGCCATTGGTCAGCACCGACCAGAAGCCGTACGGACCGGCGCCCAGGGGATTTTTGAACGGCTCGCTGTGAAAGTTGCGCGGCGGCGGATTGGTGTTGCTCGGATTGCTGTTGCCCTGCGGGCCATGGCACGCGGCGCAGTTCTTGCCGTACAGCACTTCGCCGCGATCGAGCACTGCCTGCGAGCGGTCGGCGATGAGGGCCGCGTGATCGGGGCCGGCGGTGGCCTGGGCTGGCAGAGCCCATACCGGCTCACCGGCCGCGTCTTGGCGCCCGACCTGCTTGAAGTGGAAGAAAATCCACGCCAGGGCGGTGAGGCTGGCGACCAGGCCCACCGTCCACAGCAAAGGATGGCTCAATTCGCGCGGCTCGCTGCTGCCCGGAACGTGCTGATGATCGCCAGAGGAAGACATCGTGGTTTTCTCAGAGCTCAGTGGAGGTGTTCAGCGTTGATGGCGGGCAGGAGATCGCGGTCGCCACGCGACAACAGCCCGTGCCGTTGCCATGAGAAACGCACCAGCAGCAGATAGCCACCGATGAAGCCAGCGGCAACCAACAGCTCGGGCAGGCATAGGAACGGCGGCATCCGGTTGGGAAAGAGGGCCGGTACCACCTGCCAGATGAGATTGATCAAGGCCCCCAGCAACACCGCGCCGCTGGCGATCACGACGGTGATGCTGCGCGTGCGTCCATGCTGGCTGAGCAGCAGGAAGAACGGCACCGCCAGGCGTAACAGAATCTCGATCAGCGCCGGCCATTGATAACCATTCTGGAAACGCATGACAAAGAACTGCGTCTCTTCGTCCATGTTGGCGAAAGCGATGATCAGGTATTGGGCGAAAGTGATATAGGCCCACACGCATGACCACGCCAGCAACCAGGTGGTGACGTCCTTCAGGGTATGAGTGCGGATGACGCCCTTGAGCTGGCCATGCGCGAAGCCCACCAGGCACAGCGCCAACAGCGCCAAGAACGCCTGCACCGCGCCGATGAATTCATAGACGCCCCACATCGACGACACCACATGCACATTCAACGACAGGATGAGATCCCAAGCGAACAGCGAAAAGGTATAGGCCATGATCAACAAGAAGGCGACGCTCCAGCGCACCTGCGCCGGACGGTTGTCTGCGCCGGCATCTTCGGCCCGCGACAGACGCACGATGCGGCTGCGCAGAAAGATCCACACCAGCAGGAAGATGCCGGTGGTCATGGTCACGCGCGATGGCGTCATCCACGCGACCTTGCTGGCACTGTGCAGGATTTCCTTGTTCAGCTCGGGATTATGCACCGAGAGGTAGGCCCATTCGTAGACATAAGGCAAGCCGATCAGCGAAAAGGGAATGAAGGCGATCAAGCTCAGCGGCAAACCGCTCGATAGGCCCTCGGCGATGCGCTTGAACGGCGCCGTCCAGCGCGCGCCGCACAGGCGGTGCACGGCCATGAAGGACAGAGCGGCGATGCTCAGGAAGGTCGGAATGAGCATGCCGATGAGGTAGGCATGCCAGGCGCGGTTGATGTCAGTCAACAACAGCGCGACAAAGCCGATCAGACCGAGGACGACCAGCAAAGCCGCCGCCCCTTTGAGATGCGGTGCGGACACCGGACCCAGATCCGGCAGACGATCGAGAGGTTGCTCAGCACTCACTTGTGATTCTCCCCATGCGCTTCTTCGCCCACTTTCTCGCCTAACTGTGGGCCCCATGACGGAGCGACGTATTCTGGAACTGGCTCTGGTAACGGCTGAAACTCAGCCGCAGCCGCGGCGATCTCGTGCTCATCACCCAAGCGCATGATGGCGGCGAGATCAGCATTACGCTGTTCGAGGATGGTCTTGCCCTGTTGCATGGTAGCCATGGCAGCGGGATCGGTGGGCTTCTCGCGGATCACCCCTTCGGCATCACCGACTACGGCGGCGGCGTCGTTTTTGGCGATGGTCGCCCGCGCCAGCAAGCGCACATAACTGACCACCGCCCAGCGCTCGGCTGGTGGCAGCTGCGCCCGGAAGTTGGGCATGCGATTGCGGCCAAGCGAGACGATGTGATAGATCTCGCCCTCGCTCATGTTCAAGACATTCGCGCCATTGATCGAAGGAATGCCGCTAAACTGCTTGGCGACATTGCCATGGATGGCATTGCCATCCTTGCCATGACATGTCGCGCAGGTGTGGTTGAACCATGTCTGACCCATCTGCAAGGCTGCTTTGGAAGGCGCCTGCGGATTGACCAGTTTCTTGGCGCCGTTCCAGTCGGCGGCGTCAAGCGCATACGGTATGGCACTGCGGCTGACGGTGCCTTCGGGCGGCGTCAACATGGCGGGCGACTGCACTTTGCCATCGGCCGAGACCAGGGCGTTTTGCGCTTCGAAAGCCGGGCTGTGGAACATGTCAGGCAGAGCTTCCAGGCCGCGGTCAGGTTTTTCATCAGAACAGCCGAGCAAAGCCCCGAGCAGCACTGCGGGAATCACGACCGTGAACAACTTATGCATGGGTGTGCTCCTGTACCGCGACCACTTCGGCCTTGGTTACAGCACCGGGCAGATCGCGGAATATCGGCTGGCCATTGGCGACCTCGGCCGAGATGCTGCGGATCGACTCGGCGCCGTGGGCGGCAAAGAGGGCTTCGATGTCAGCAGCCGGCGTCGCGTCGTCGGTCGATACCGCGACGCAGAACTGGTCATCGGTGACGCGTGGATCAGGCAGGCGCACGAACGGATCCGGGATCAGCTTACAGGTGAACATGACCATCTTGAGGTTGAGCACAGCACCGAAGAGCAGGCCGGCTTCGAGGGTTGGCACCAACCACAGCGACCAGGTGTCGAAGGGCTTTCCGCCATAGATGAGCGGCCAGTCTTCGACCATCAGGTGGCGCAGGCCACAGAAGGTGAACAGGAAACCCACCAGGCAGATGGCGAACACCGGACGGCCGATGAGGCTGCGCTGCAGACCGAGTTCAGGGTCGAGCCCGTGGATCGGGAATGGCGACCACACCTGGATGGCGGTATGGCCGGCTTTGCGCACGGCTTTGACCGCTGCCAAGGCAGCATTTTCAGTGCCGAAGAACCCCGCCACATAGGGCGCGGTGCCGGCTGGCCCAGTGACGTCGATACCCTCAGTCATGCCCACGGTGTGGGCCATGATCTCGGGGTAGGTCGTAGGAATGGGCGGCAAGGGCTCAGACATGGGCGGCCTCGGCATGCGGCTGGTGCAACAACGTCTGCTTGACCTCGGCGATGGCGACCGCTGGCGCCACGCGCACGAACATCAGGAACTGGATGAAGAACAGGCCGAACGAACCGGCCAACAGCAGGTAATCAAACGGTGAGAAAGCGTAGTAGTTCCAATTCACCGGCAGATGGTCGTGTTCGAGCGACAAGACGATGATGTTGAAGCGCTCGAACCACATGCCGATGTTCACCATCAGGCCGACGAACAGCAGCACCACCATGTTCCGACGCAGGCTCCTGAACCAGAACAACTGCAAGCACACGACATTGCAGAAGATCATCAGCCAATAGGCCCACGCATGCGCACCGCTCAAACGGTATTGGAAGTACTGGGCGAACTCGTAGGTGCTCTGTGAATACCAGGCAGTGTAGAACTCCATGACATAGACGTAGGCGACGATCGAACCCACGCCGAGCATGATCTTGGCGAGGTTGTCGAAGTGGTCGTCGGTGATGTAGCGATGCAGCTTGAATCCGGCGCGCAGCGGCACGATCAGCAACAGGGCCATGGCCAAGCCGCCGAAGATGGCACCCGAGACGAAATACGGAGGGAACACCGTTTCATGCCAGCCGGGAACCACGCTCACCGCCAGCAAGGTGGCGATGGTCGAATGCATGCCCACCACCAGCGGCGTGGCGATCCACGCGAATTGCGAATATGCCCGTTCGTAGTGACGCCATTGCGAGGCGGTACCCTTCCAGCCCAGGCACAGCGAACCATAGGCGCGCTGGCGGATGAGACCTAAAGGAATGGTGAGCGGTCCGAGCTTCAGCACTTCCTTGACGTCGCAGCGATCGCGCACCGTCGCCAGATCGGGGATCAGGCCGAGGATGAAGAACAGCACCGAGGTCGTGGCGTAGCCGGTGATGGCAAACACGTCCCACACGATCGGGCTCTTGAACTGCGGCCACAGGGCCAGGTGATCCCACGGAAATGGCAGGAGCCAATAGTCGACCCATGGGCGACCGGTGTGGATCAAGGGATAAAGACCGGCGATATTGATCGCGAACACAGTCATGGCCTCGGTCGAACGATTGACGCCGGTGCGCCATTTCTGACGGAACAAAAGCAGAATTGACGACACCAGGGTACCGGCAACGGCGATGCCGATCCAGAACACGTACGAGACGATGTCATTACCCCAGCCAACGGTGCTATTGACGTTGAAAATGCCGTAGCCGGTCCACACGTACATGACGATGGTGAACACCAACAGCATCTTCAAGCCACCGGCAACCGTCGCCCCCAGGGCCCACAGCGGCGACGGCTTACGGAACAACGGTGCCGTCAAGTCGTCAGTGATCTGCTTGGCCGTCAGAGGCGGCATGAGTTCGACGCTCATGAGTGTTTCTCCGCCTGGCCGGCGTGCCCGGCTTCTTCGACTTGTTCTGCCGGACGATTGCGCAGCCGTTTCATGTAGATGATCCCCGGACGGGTATTCAGCTCTTCATCCAGCAGCAGATAGGCGCGCTTCTCAGCCTGCTTGGCGATGGTGATGACGCCCGAGAAGGCGTCATTGAGATCACCGAAGACGATGGCCTTGGTCGGACAGGTCTGTGCACAAGCAGTGGTCACCGCGCCATCGATCGCCTTGCGATTGGTGCGGTGCTCTTGATCGCGAATGGTGCGTGTGCGCTGGACGCACAGGTTGCACTTCTCCATGACGCCCTTGGAGCGCACGGTGACTTCCGGATTGAGCAGCATCTGCAAAGGCGCGTGGGCCAACTCGCTCTGCGTGGTGACCGAGCCGCTGGTGACGACGTTCTTGGACACACGCAGCAGCTGGTTGCTGGACTCGTGCGGCCCGGCGCGCATCGAGCTGTATTCATACCAGTTAAAGCGGCGGACCTTGTACGGACAGTTGTTGGCACAATAGCGCGTACCGATGCAGCGATTGTAGACCATGATGTTCAGGCCGGAATCATTGTGCATCGTGGCGTTGGCCGGGCACACCGGTTCGCACGGTGCATTCTCGCACTGCTGGCACATCAACGGCTGATTGACCACTTCCACATCCAGGCGATCGACGCCGGTGTAGTAGCGATCGATGCGGATCCAATGCATCTCGCGGTTCTTGCGCACCTCGTCACGCCCGACCACCGGCACGTTGTTTTCGGCGGTACACGCAGTGATGCAGGCATTGCAGCCGGTGCATGAGTTGAGATCCACAGTCATGCCCCAGCGATGGCCGGGGTAGGTGTGGTGCGAACCCCACACATTGAGGCGACCGGCCGGCTTGCCGTCGGTGCCATTGACCCAACCGGCATGCTCGGGAGCCTCGACGAGGTCGGCGGCCTTGGCGTCAAAACGCACATCGAGAGCGATCTTGCGCCCTTCCATGTACTGGTGGCCTTGGACGTTGGCCAAGACGTGTGTAGCGCCGGTGCGGGTGACCGTGGCGACCAAGCCAGTACTGCCGACCAGAGCACTGTCGACCAGCTGATACGTGTCGACCGAATACCCATCATCCATGCACAGCCGGGCCACGGCTCCGGCGTCGGCCCGACCCCAGCCGAGGAAGGTTTCCAAGGTGCCGGGATGTTGGCCATCCTGGGTGTGGATGGGCAATTTGATCTGCTTGCCGTTGACCGCCAAGGTCACCACATCGCCATCATTCCAGCCATTCGACTCGGCATCGGTGGGCGACACGGCCAAATAGTTTTCCCAGGTGATCTTGCTCACCGGGTCGGGCAGCTCATTGAGCCAGGCGTTGTTGAGCCAGGTCCCATCACCGATGGTGCGCGAGCGCGACAACACCAGCTGATAGCCGCTGTCGTTGCCGGGCAGGGCGGGCAGCACGGTGGCGGCGACGATCGCCTTCACGTCGACCGCCTCAGCGGCGGACGGAGCGGCGACGACCACTACCCCGACGGCCAAGGCACTGTTCCAGAAGGCGGTATCTGCCGACAACACCTTGGCAGCCGGCTTGACCTGACTGAGCCAGATGGTTTTGACATAGGCCTGCCACGACTGCACGCCATGTTCGGCCGCCTGCCACAACGGCGCCCGTGATACGACCGACAAGGCCGGCTTGGCGGCTGGCGCGGTCTTGGCTTGGGCCAAGGCGCTGACTTCAGCAGCCAGGCCAGCGGCAACCGTGAAAGCCAACAGGCTTTCTTCGCCGCAACGCGCATCCCATAGACGCTGAATGGTGGGTTGCTGCAAGGCGAACACACCCGGCGCCACTTCGGCGTCGCCCCACGATTCCAACCCATGCACCGTCGGCGCCACGAACTTGGCGACACGGGCGGTGGCGGTCAGGCGATCCGCCAGTACGACCACGGTTTTAACCTTGGCCATGGCCGCGGCGAAGCCGGGCCAACCGGCGACCGGATCAGCATCACGGATGATCAGGGTGCTGATTTCGCCGCGCGCGCAGGCCGCCGCCAGGGCGGTGATGCCGGCGGCTTCGCTGATGGCGGTGGTCAAACCTGCGGTCACGGTTACGCCATCGTTGCCGAGCACGGCATTGAGATAGGCCGCGGCCAGGTGCAGCGGCAGACTGGCTGCCGTCGCATGCGCCGCTCCGCCAACATAGATCAGGCTGGCGCGGCCAGTGGCCTTGGCGGCAATCAGCTGTTCAGCCGCGTACTCGACCGGGTCGACGTCGTGGCCATCGCGTTTGATGGGCTTGAGGCCGAGGGCGGGAGCCGGCGCAATGCCGTTGGGCAGCGGCGTGCCCAATCTGGCGGCGACCGCGGCGGCCAAGGCCCAACCGACGTGCGCCAGACGGTTGTGGGCAACGCGCACGCGCACGTCGGCGCAGGCACCGACCTGCGACAGGGTCGCCTCAAAGGAGATGACCTGGCCCATCCACGTGCCGGCGCCTTCGCCTTTGACGCCCTTAAGGGCGCGCAGATCACCGAAACCGACGTGATCGGCCAGGGCGCCTTCGCCCAATAGATCCGAGCCCAAGGTGACCAGGACGGCAGCCTTGCCGACCTGATAGGTCGGCAAGGCTGCGTCAGGATTACCAACGGCGATGCGCCGGGCCTGCACTTCAATGGCGCGCGAGATGGGCTCGTACACTGCATGCTGTAAACGGGCGCCGAACGCCTGTTGCAGGTCGGCGATGAGCTGCCGTGAAGCCGGGCCGTCGACCGGGCCGGTCAGCAAACCGACGCCACCGGTCTTCAGCGCGGCGCCAACCTGTGCATCAAGATCCGCCCACGAGAGCTTGACGCCGTCCTTGCTGTCGGCGCTGATCGCCAAGGGGCCGTTCTGCAAACGGTCAGGATCATAAAGATTAACCAGCGCTGCCTGCGTGCGGGCATCGGCACGGCCGCGCGCTACCGGGCAATCAGGGCTACCTTCGAGTTTGATCGGGCGACCTTCGTAGGATTTCGCCATCACTGCCACTGGGCGCCCGGCATCACGCACTACGGTGCTGTACCACATGGCGTTGCCGAGAATGGTGCCTTCCGGTTGCTGGGCATAGGGCACCAGCGTGTCGGGGTGCTTCTCATTGCAGGCAGCGAGCGCGAACACCGCTGCCGCACCGGTCAGGCGCAGAAAGTTACGCCGGTTGACGCCGGGCAGCATTGCCGACAAGTCGGCGCGCAAAGCATCGAGCGCCGCTGGCGTGTTGCCGTCAGGCTGGCACGAAACACTGTCGACGCCATGACGGGCGCGCAGATCAGCGATGGCCAAGGCCACCGCCGGACTGAACTCGTCGTTGCGCGTCGGCTCGGCAGATGCAGATGCCGCAGTCGATGCTGTCACCGGCATCGGGGTGGCGAGATCGGCGGCAGATTGCCAAGTGCGTTTGGTCATGGTCTGGATGGGGTCCGTCACAGAAGACTCATTACTGGTGGCACGTTCGTTATTGATGACTGGTCGTTATTGATGACAGGTCGTTATTGATGACAGGTCGAACACTGGGTGGCAGCGTTCATCAGTTCAGGCTTGCCGTAGATCACCCGATGCGATTCGGGCAGATCAGCGATGCGCCAATTCGGCAGGTCTTTCCACTCGGGGTGAATAGCGACCAGCTTGGCCATGCGCTCGGCAAACGGCTCGACGTCGGCTACCGTCTGCGGCTTGCGGCCAGGCGCTGAAACTTCGACTTCATGAGCCACATGCGCGGGCGTAGCATCATTGCGGCCCATCAGTTGGCGTTCATGCCAGACCACCACTGGGTCACGTTCTTCCTGCTTATTGGCGGCGGCATAGTTGCCAGCGCCAACGGTGAAGGTTTCCGGCTTATCGGCTTGGTAGTCGCGACCACCGACGTAGTTCATCTTGCGATGACAGTCGAGGCACCACTCCATGGTCAGCGGGCTTTGTTGGCGGACCTTAACCATGTCTTCAACCGGGCCATGACAGGTCTGACAGGCGACGCCGCCTTTGACATGCCATTCATGACTGAAATAGACGTGGTCAGGCAGGCGGTGGACGCGATTCCAATGCACCACGCCGCCGGTCTTCTCAACGCCATCGGCGTCGACGTAAGAACCTTTCTCATCGATGGCCAACAATTTTTGGATTTCCGGTTTATCGGTGGCCACCTGCTTATGGCAGCCGATGCACACCGACATCGGCGGCACGCCAGCGAATTTCCCGCGCGAGACATTGAAATGACAATACTGACAATCGATCTTCAACTCCCCGGCATGCAGCTTGTGGCTATAAGCAATCGGTTGATCCGGAGCGTACCCCTGATCAATGAACGCGTTACTGAACCAATGGAGCCCATAGCCCACGATCGCCAAGACGATCACAAGCAAGAGCCAAAAACGCTTCAACAGGCTGATCGGATGGATCATCGCCGGTGCAGCGGGCGGGGTTGATTCTGACAATGTGCTCACGCACGGACTCCCAGGTGAAGGGCGGGACGATAGAAGTAACCGCTACAGCAGCAAGCCACGGCGGCTTAAAAGCGATGCTAACTATAACCTCAAAAGCATCTGCGGCGTGAGCATCGCTTCGAAATGCACATACTGCGATCCACTCTCAATAGCCGGCTTGGCCTCCCACCCCCTCCAAACGATACGAAGTGAGCAATTGCGTCACCACCTCGGGGCCGAGCGGGGCATCAAGCCCGGCCCGCCGCGACAGGTCGTTGACGGTATCGGCGATGGCATTGAGCAGCCGCTCCGCTTCGCCCGGAGCCTCGGCTACCGTCCCCACCAGTTGGGCGCTGACGGTGGTGACGACGATCTCCCAGCCGATCTTGAGCAACAGGATCGGCCCGGCAGCGCGGCCAAGGTCGGGATCCGCCGGCAGGTCGGCACTGATTTCCAGCACGCAACTGCGGTAATGGGTGTCGGTAACCTCGGCCGGATCATCAAAAATAGGCGCACAACGCAGATGAAAACGTACCTGTTCACCATACATCGCCAATTCCTGGGGCCTAAAAGTCAGGCTGTATAAACGGTCAGCGGTGATGGTGGTCAAACTCGGATGGGCCATGCGGGCAGACGCTAGGAGCGTGTCGGGAATAGTCGACCGAGGATGGCTCCTAGCCGCTGCGACGCTCCAGAATAGGGTCTCGGCATGTCCGTCATTGTCCGTCAGGTAATGTCCGTCCTCCACGCCGAAGGCAGCGCCGTGTTGCGCCTCAGCGAGATGGTCACGGCACAAACCGCCGCCATCGAGTCTGCCTGCCAGTTGATCCACCGCCGTTGCGGCGATGGCGTGCCCGGCCGGTTGATCGTCACCGGTATCGGCAAGGCCGGCCACATCTCATGTAAATTGGCGGCGACATTCGCTTCGACCGGCACCCCGAGCCTGTTCCTGCATCCCGCCGAAGGCCGCCATGGCGACCTGGGCATGGTGCAGCCCGCCGATGTCGTGTTGGCGCTCAGCAACAGCGGCTCGAGCGAAGAGATCATTGCTCTTTTACCGTCGCTCAAGCACATCGGCTGTCCGTTGATCGCCCTCACCGGTCGCCCCGATTCGCCACTCGGCCGTCATGCCGACATCACCATTTCGATCGGTGCCGTTACCGAAGCCTGCCCGCTGGGCCTGGCCCCGTCGACCAGCACCACCGTGCTGCTGGCCCTGGGCGACGCCTTGGCCCTTACGGTCCAGCAGCTGCGCGCCTTCACCCCCGAACAATATTCGCGCTATCACCCGGGTGGTGCCCTCGGACGCAAGCTGATGACCTGCGCTGAGGCCATGCGCTCGGGCGCGCGGGTACCGGCCGTGCAGCCGGGCACCGCCGTGCTGGCGTGCCTGAAAGCCATCACCAGCGCCCGCGCCGGCAGCGTGCTGGTGGTCGATGCACAGCACCACCTGCTGGGCATATTCACCGATGGCGATCTGCGCCGGGCCCTGGCCCTGGCTGCTGACGCGGGCGCGGTATTGGCGGCTGCCGTCGAAACCTACGCCACCATGCCCTGCCGCAGCGTGCGCGGCAGCGACCTGCTGCAGACAGCGCTGCGCCTGTACGCCGAGAAGAAGATCAACGAACTACCGGTCGTCGACGAGCACGGCACCCTGCTCGGCCTGCTCGATGTACAAGATTTGGTCGACCGTGGGTTTGAGATCGGACACTGAGACCAAGCACAGGACAGCGGTCGGATGAGGCGAACCTTGTTCGCCAGACCAAAGCCTGACGATCACATCTATGAAACCATGCGCCGCTGTCTTTTTCGGGATGACGAGCCTGTGGATAACAAACCTGTGGATGGCAGGGATGACGAGCCTGGCGGCGGTGGAAACCCAACCACTGGCGATCATCCCCTCTGCCGAAACTACAGCCGCGGTCGTGTCTGCAGAAAGTGGCCTGGCACCGGCGCTCACCTATCGCTTCACGCCGGGTGACCTGGTCCGTGTCGAGGTCTACGACAATCCTGATCTGACCACGGTGCTACGCATTCCCGCGCAAGGCGGCGTGCGCTTTCCGCTCATCGGCGAGACGCCGGTGCTCGCCGGACTGCCCAGCCACGAACTCGCCACGTATATCACCCAGCATCTGGCCGACGGCTTCCTCCGCCAACCGCAGGTCATGGTGACGGTCGTCGAATACAGTTTCGGCGGGGTCTATGTGGTCGGCGCGGTCGGCAAGGCCGGGGCCGTGCGCATGGTCCCCGGCCAGGCACTTACGGTCCTGCAAGCGATCGGTGAAGCCGGTGGCGCCGTCGAAGATGCCGATCGCACCAACACCCAGATCATCCATGAAGGTGCCGGCGGCGTGCGCAGCGTGCGTACACTCAATCTGAACGGCCCGATCGACATCCACAGTGACATCTCGCTCGCACCCGGGGATGTGGTCATCGTACCGCGCAGCGACCGCGTGTATGTGCTGGGCAAGGTCCTCAAGCCGGGAGCGCTGGCCCTGCCCACCAACGAACCGATCACTGCCTCAAAAGCCATCAGCCTGGCCGGTGGCTTTGATCGTTTTGCCCGTGATTCCGATATCCAGTTGTTGCGCAAAGACCAACCGCCGCAGCGCATCAATGTCGAAGCGTTGCTCAACGGCGCCGTCAACATGAGCGATCCCGTGCTGCAACCCGGTGATACTATTTTCGTCCCTGAAAGCCGCTTCTGATCAGCAGCTGATTACCAGCTGGTCACCACGCCAGAAAGGTCTGCAGGCCAGAAGACCAGCGATCATAGGTGACTCCATAGCGCATGCGGCTGGCATCGGCGGAAGCGAACCACCGCAGGCGCCAACCCTGTTGGTGGACATAGTCGACCGCCACCACGCCACTGGTGCCATTACGCTGTTCAGGGGCAGAATTGCCAGCCGCGTAGCGACCCTCCTGATCGATCACGCGCACCCCCGAGCATTCCATGCTCATGCGCCAGCGCCGATCGAAGTTATGCTCTTCGCGCACTCCGACGTGATCCACCGTCACCGTCGTCGCGCTGACTCCCGGCTGCGACCCCTGCCCGGCCATCAGCGTCAGCTGGTCATGTTCGGCCCACTCCCAGGTGGCAGTAAGACCGTCTTCGGGCACCAACTCCCGTGCGCCTCCCCAGGCAGGGTTATCGGCGTAAGGCCCCTGCCAGCGCCACCACGCCGCCCCGAGCATGAGATTGACGCGAAAGTGTTCGCCGGGTTGGACCTCGACACCGGCGGTTAGCCGGGTGGCAAATCCGTCAGGGTTGTTCGAAGCAGAAACGAAATCATAGGATTCGTACACCGGCGCCAGCACCCAGCGCAGACGCGAAGCTGACTGCCAGGAGAGATTCACCGGCACCACCACGCCGGTCCAATCACGATGGTCGCCCTCGCCCACCGCGCCGCCGTCGAGATAACGTTCTTCGCGCACCACCAGCGCTGCATCAGCACGGACGTGATTGCCTTCGTAGGTGCAGCCGCCACCGACCTCTTCGGCGATGAGGCGCACGTTCTGCGCGGCATAGATCAGCTCCTGCTGATCTATGCGCACACTGCCATGTGCATGCAGCGCCAAAACCGGCGACGCGCGCTGCCAGGCCAGCCGCGCCAATCCACGCCAATCATGAGGCGCCGGGCGGCCGGTGCTGGTGATCATGCCACCCAACACCTCACCGGTGAAACGCTGTTCGCGAATCGGCGACCCGCGCGCCTCGGCTCCCCCGACACCTCCCCACGACGGATCATTTGCCTGATTTTGGCCTTGGTATCGCACCTCACCGGTCACTGCCTGGACCATGACCTTCGGATGCAGCTCCAGGCGCCCATCGCCCCAGGTGAAATTGGCGTCTGGCACCAAGAGAGCCTGCTCGATCACCAGCAGGTCCGGCTCGGCCACATCGACCGAGCACACCACTGACGCCACGGCTACCAATGGGGCGATGATCACGGCTGACGATTCCAGAAACCCTTGAATACGGTTTGCACGATGATCTGCAGATCGAGCCACAAAGACCATGAGCGGATGTACTGCAGGTCAAAGGCCACCCGCCGCTGCATGTCGTCGCTGGTACGGGTCTCGCCACGGGCGCCGCTGATCTGAGCCAAGCCGGTGATGCCAGGCTTCACATAGTGCCGACGCATCAGCCAGGGAATCTCGGGGATGTATTTGAGGTTGTGCAGCCGAGCGTGCGGGCGGGGCCCGACGATCGACATGCTGCCTTCAAGCACATTGAAGAATTGGGGCAGCTCATCGAGGCTGGTGTTGCGCAGGAATTTCCCCAATGGAGTCACACGCACATCATTGGTAACGGTGGCGTGGAAAAGCCCGGTCCGCGGCTGCATCACCAGATCCGTGGCAGAGCCCTCGGCGAGCTGTTGCTCGGTCCGTGCGCCATTCCAAGTCATGGTACGGAATTTGATGACGCGGATGGTGCAGCCCATCAAGCCATGGCGGTTCTGGATGAAGAAGACCGGACCCGGATTCAGGCACTTCACCAACACGGCGATGATTACCAACAGCCACGAAATGCAGATCAGGATCAAACACGACAGGACCACGTCCTCGATGCGCTTGACCAGCAGATCCTTTTCAGAAAGCGGGCTGCCGGTGAGGTTGATGAACGGCACGCCGCCATGGTTTTCAACCTCCAGGCAAAAAAGCTGCAAGTTCGACATATCCGGCGCCAGGTCGATCTCGAACGGGTAGGAGATCAACTGGGCCATGACCTGATCAATGACCGCGGTCTCGTCTGGACGGGCGCAGATCACCACCCGAGAAGAACCGACTTGCTGCACCATGACGGCGAGATCCTCGATGCGGCTGCTGGCGAGTCCGCTGGGCATATACCCCGAATCATCGGTGGCGATGCCCACCACACGCATGGTGGCTCCGGGCAAAGCCTCGAAATGCGCGCTCATGGCTACACACAGAGGCAGACGACCGACCAGGACCACCGGCATGGCAAAGCGGTTGCCGCGGTTGCTCCGGCGCAGCACCAGGAAAAAAAGCGAACGCAGAACCAAAAGGCCAGCCACCCCGCAGACGATCCAGAAACTGAGCGCCAGGCGTGGAAAGATGTCTTCCATCTTGAGCAGGTAGATCAACGAGATCAGCGTCAGGGCAAAGAGCAGGAAGCCGTTGAAGGAGGTTCGCCACCACTCGAAAAGCCTTGCCGTCAAGGGCACCTGATAAGCGCCAGCGGCAATGAAGCACACCAGCAGCACCGGTGGTCCGAAGCCCCACAGGCTCCACACTTCCTGGCTAGAGAGACCCCGGCCGAAATTCCACCATAGGATCCCCAGCAAGGAGCCGATGACCCACAGCAGATCAAACAGGAGAAGGACCAGACTGAACGGAGACGGATCGGGCCGCGCTTGGTGACTCATGGGGCGGTTGACAAATCGATTATCACGACGTCTCCTGCGGCCGTATCGCGAACGCGAAGGACAGCTTCGTTGTTAGTGATGATTTCAAATTCGACAGACGTTGGCAAGGGGCTTGGCAATGGCTCCCCGGCGATCAGGGCAGGCAACCTGACCGCACTGGCCTGCGCTTTTCGCAATTTCCCTGTGATATTGCTGCATTGCAGGGTGAGCAGCGCATCGGCGTCTACCGCGGCAGCGATGAAACGATGGTGCGTACCATCACCCACCGAGATCACCCACCAGCCATTTTGCGGACCGATGAAACGCGCCGTGCCCGTGGCGTCGCCATAGGCGCGGTACAGCCACCACAGCGGACGGCGTCGGCCGTCGCCATCCAACAGGCCGGTGATCTGCAGACTCGTGGACTCGTCGACTCCGGGATCGAGGTCGGGCCAGCAGGATTTGACACCATCGACGCCGGCCCGCTCGAGTTGAATCCACGCTTCGACAGCTTCTGCAGGAATCCGGCTGCGTTCACGCACCAGGTATTCGTTGATTTGGATCGGTAGCGCGGGCAAGCGCATGGCCTGCATGCCACGGCGCACCTCGTCGATCCGCGCTTCAATGGAATAGCGTGTCTGGTCATTCAATTCATGCCACGAGACCACATCCGGCAGCACTCCGCGCGCCTGCGCCTGGCGTAGGAATTCGAGGATGTTGACGGGCTGGTTGTCGGCCGTGCTCGGGCCGACAACCAGCGCCTTGGGTAGTTCTCGACGCAGGGCCACGACGCCACGTGCCCAGGCCTCGCGGTACTGTTCCGGCGAGCGTGCCCAGAACATGTGCACGTCGGGTTCATTCCACAGGTCCCATTCGCAGACCAGGCCAGCGAGCTTGACGCGGCGTGCCCACAAGGAGACGTGCTTTTCCCAGTTCGCCCATTCATCGCCGTCACCAGGCCAATCACCGTCCTCATGATAGCCCCAGGCATCGGACACCACCACCTGCACGGTGATGCCCAAGCGGTTCGCCCGTGCGACGGCGCGTATGGCAGCATCGGGCTTGATGCGCACCCGGCGCGGGTGCAAGGGTTCCAACTCCGTCGCCAATGGCGTAGCGCTGTCCAGGCTGTGCAGCCAACCAGAACCGCGGTGCTGCAATGGCACACCCCCGTTCAGATCGATAGGGATCACCGCCGCCATCAAGATGCTGGCGATCAGCCACACCAGGCCAACGCGTATCATGGCTTCACTCCCGCCCGCACCGCCAGCAGGAAACGTAAACGGCGTGAGGCGATCTTCTGCCGATGATAACCCTGGGCGACCTCGCGATTACGCTGCCCCATGCGCGCCTGACGTGGCGTATCCGCCAGCACCGCCAGCAGCGCGCGCACCAGGGCCGGCAGGTCATCAACAGGGATGAGATCCTCTGCCGCCAGCAATTCCGGGATACCACCGACGGCTGTGGCGATGCACGGCAGACCGCGGGCCATGGCTTCGACCAGCGAACGCGGCAACCCCTCGGAACGCGACGGGAGAACGAAGATGGTGGCGGCATCAAGGCGCGCCCATACCGCTTCCGCTCCTGCCGCCGAACCAACGAAATGGACTTGTTCGACAACGCCCTCGGCCTGCGCCAGGTGCCGCAGCAACGGTTCTTGCCGGCCTTCGCCAACCAGCTGCAGCTGACAACGGAAGCCCGCCCGCGCCAGCTCGGGTAAGGCACGGATGAGCAGGTCCTGGCCTTTATAAAGCGCCGGGAAATTGCCGATCAGTACCAGGATCGGATCCCCCGTAAGCGGGCCGCGGGGCGCCGATTTGAACCACGCGTCATCGAGGTCGATGTCGAGCACGCTTTCGGTGAGTGCCGCGGGGCTGGCCGGATACGCGCGCTGCAAAGCCTCGGCGGTCACATAGCACACACTGTCAGCCGAGCGGCACACGGCGCGCAATTTAGCCGCCGACAGCCGGCGCATCACCGGCCGCAACGGATGACGGGTGACGCCGGCGGTGAAAAAGGTCCACGGATCTGCCACCACCTCGGCCGCGAAGCGCAGGCCTGCGCGCTGCGCACGGCTCGCCACCAGATACCCCAGTTGCGACGGCACCCGTACCGAAACCGCCACGCCGGGTACCAGGGCAGCATCCACCAGGCGGATGAGCGTACGGCGCTGGCGTAGGAACTGCCACGGCCCCTCATACATCGGCATGGGCAGGAAGGTCACCCCCGGGCCATCCGCACGCAGACCTGCACCTTGGGCCACCTGGCGGACGCGCGCTACCACGACCACTTCCTCGAAGACATCCAGATAGCGCTGCCAGTAGGCGTGGTCATGCATTGCCGAGGTCCACACCGAACCATCGGCGGCCTGCGTATAAAGTTGATCCAAAGAGACCAGGAGACGCATGATTTTCCTAGGGACCGGAGACGGTTACTGACGACGCAGGCAGGCGAACAGGAAGACCCACCACAACGCCGAGGACGGGAAGCCCTTGAAGATGAGCAGATCGAAGACCAAAGCGGTGGTCGAACCGATCAGGCCCGCGGCTAGCAAACCGACGGAGGTAGTGCGCGGGCGCAGTCCCACCCACAGCAGCGCGCCGAACACCACGCCGATGACCATGACCCCCACCGCACCGAGTTCAGCCAACAAGAACAACGGTAGTGAATGCGGATGGTACAGCATGGTGCCGAACTGCGTCTCGATATGCAGGAAACCGAACTCGTAGATCGACGGCCCTTCGGTGATCGACATCACATCGGTGCGGTACCAATTCCAGAAATGGCCGAGCCCCCACCCACGCAGGCTGATCCACGGATCAAAGCTCAGCGCACGCATCACCGAGTCATAGTTCATCTGCCGGTTGTTGTCGGTGAATTGCGCCAAGCGATCGGTATTCGGTTGCGACCAGAACACCGCCGCGGTGAGCGCCACGATGATGAATACCACCAGCAGCAAGCGCCGGCGCATCTGCGCATCACGCATCGCCAAGAGCGCGAAGACGATGAAGATCCCCAGACCCAGCAAGGCACCGCGGCTGCGCGCCGAGAGCAGGCCGGTGGCGAGGACGGCGGTGATGCATATATGCACCCGCCGCTCACGGCCGAGGGTGGAAAGCAACCTCGCCAACGACCAACCGAGCGGCGGCAGGATGACGAAATGGAGCACCGCCGGCGACGCCAGCGGGCCGCCGGTGCGCTGTTCTTGCAAACGAATGAAATCGAAGCCGAGAGCGCCGGCGTACCACGATTTGACCACATAGATGAAGGTGATGACGGCAATCAGCAGCGCCAAGCGATCAAGCATCCGCGGCAGTGCTTCGACCGGCTGGGCACCGACCAACAGGCAGGCACTGCCCATGGCGCACATGGTACAGGCCATCACCACCATCTGGCCCATGAAGCCGGCGCGGATCTCGATACCCGACCACGTGAAGACTGAGAAAATCCCGTACAGTACCGCCACGACCATCACCCCCAAAATCGGCCACCATGCGCGATCCATCCGCCATGTCGGCCACAACAGCAGCAGTATGAGCGGGAAGCTGAACATCACCGCCACCTCCGAACCCATCACGGTCTGGTCACCGAGACGAATGGTCGGCAAGGCAATGCCCGGCAGCAGGGCGCAGATCAGCACCATGAACAGGAAGACGCCCTCGGCGACGAAGGCGAGCAGTGCTGCCGCATCGCGGCCGGACTCGAGCGGATCGAGGCTACTGGTAGTAGAGGGCAAGGGCAGCCACTCCATGATCAATTGCCAGCGGTCCTTGGGCACAGGCAGCCCACACCGTCGCGTGATCGACCGTCAGGCTCGGCAACGCCGCCATCGCCGCTGCCCACGCCTGCGGCGTGGCCGCGGGCGATAAGCGCAAGGAGGACGTTGCCGGCAGCACCGCCAGGTCGGGCACCGCCGTTGAAATGAGACACGGCAGGCCCGCCGCCTGGGCCTCGACGACCGACAGGCCCAAGCCTTCGAACAACGACGGAAAGACGAACGCATCGAAAACACCGGTCAGCAACTGCGGCACGTCTTCCCGCGAACCGATCAGCCGCACTGACGCGGATATACCCAGCACGGCAGCGCGGGCACGCAAGGCCGGCTCCAACGGGCCAGCACCGGCAATCACCAGCACCGCCTGTGGAATGCGCTGTTGCAAGGCCGGCAGGGCCTCAAGCAACAAGGCCTGGTTCTTTTGCGGCACCAGGCGGCCGGTGGTGCCGATGACCCATGCCGTCAGTGGGATGTCTAACTGCTGGCGACGGACATCATCGCGCATGCGCTGCCGCAAAGGCAGCAGATCGACGCCCGGCGGCAAGAGAGCCCGACGCGGTTGCGTCTGCCAATCGGCGCCGAAAAGGTAAGTGGCCGCGGCCTCGCTCACCGCCAAGCCGGTGGTCGCGAAGCGCGCCACCAGCGCGCGTATCAAGGTCACATAGGCGCGCTTGCGCCAGCCCGCGCTGCGATCAGGAAGGGTGTAGTCATTATGGATATGGGCGATGCGTACGCGCACGCCAGCCAGACGCGCCAGCCACACGATGAAGCCGGTATACAGGTCGAGATGGCTGTGCACGACATCGACCGGCGACCCGTGCCGCAGCAGGCGTAAAAACGCTCGGCCGAAAGCCCACGGGTTGGGATGCCCAGGGCAATAATGAACAGGGATGCCAAGAGCCGCCAATTCGGGGAAGAACGCATGCTGGCCATCTTCACGAACCACCACTTCGTGCGCGAAACGTTGACGATCGCTGCGCTTGAAGACTTCTAGCAGCCAGCGTTCGATACCCCCGCGATCCATCCGCCCAACTACATGCAGGATACGCCTTGGCATTAACTTTAGCTCACCGCGTCCAGACATGCCCCGAGACTACCGGGGCCGCGGAATTCACTAGGAGCATATCGCTCATTTTATGGCCCAGGTGGCGGCTGATGTTGAGGACGCCGGAGAAGCCGCAGACCAGCGGGCAGCATCACTACCAAGCGCACGCCACCGCCACCAATTAACGCCCAAGCCGCGCCCGCCATGCCGTGCGTCGGTACCCATAGACCTACTAATGCTGCCGTCACAGCGAAGCCCGCCAGCGTCGGCAGTATCTGTTGCCGATAACAGCGACCGGCGGTGAGCAGGTAACCGAGGGGGAATTGCAGCAACTCGACCGCAGCCACCACCGCCATCACCGGCAAGGCCGTACAGCTGTTGCCGATCTCAGCACCGAACACCAGCCGCATGACATAGGCGCCGCAGAACACGGCCGCCAGGTAACCGAACAGACCGAGGCCAATGGCGGCCGCGAGGATGCCCTGCAGCAACCGACGCACCGCAGCGACATCGCCGTCCTTCAGCAAGCTAGCCATGCGCGCGATGAGCAGCGGCGCCGGCGCCCCGAACAGCTGGCATGCCGCAGTTACTATTACCGTCATGGCCATGAAAGCCCCCAGCGTAGACGCGCCCTGCCAGTGCATCAGCGCGAAACGCGGCAATACCGCCGCCACTGCACCGACGCCGGTAGCGATCCCCAACGGCGCTGTGTAGACGAACCACCCCGTCATCGAACGCGGTATGGGCGACGGCGCATGCACGCGTGCCAGGCCACGCACCACCGGTATTTCAATGGCAATTAATACTATTGAGCTAACCAAGGCAGTGATCACCGCCGTCGCCAATGCGCCCCAACTGGGGTAGAGGAACAGCACCACGGCAGTGATCGCCGTCGCGACCACCGAACGTGCCCCCAGGCAGATCGCCGCACTACCGATTCGCCCACGCACCTGCATCCAACCCTGTAGGATATCACCGATCCACATCCCCATTCCCCACACCACGACCCATAGCACCGTCGGCAGCCACGCACGTGGGGCGACGTACAACGCCACCACTAAGAGGACGCTGGCGGCGAACGCTAAACACACCACACGCAGACGTAACAACGATGTAAATAATATTACATCTGGTTCATGGCTGGCGATGACGGTGCGCAGCTGCAGGCTGGCGAGAATCAACCATGGGGTGACAAAGGCCATCGCCCACGCCAACATACCCAACTGATCCGCGCCCGCTAAACGACCTGTCAGAGCGATCAATGCCCACTGACCAGCCGCTGCTAATCCGGTAGCAAAGACGGTGGTGCCCAAGGCGTTCGTTCGCTGAGAAAAACTTAAAAGTGAGCCAGACAAAAAGGCACGCTAGTTTCTGCGACGAGTGTCGATGTGCATAAACGGTTCACACGGAACCTCGTGGACAAACATGGCTGATGCTGAGATTAAGTACCTGTGCAAGAAGATCCATCGAACAGCCCAGTGATGCCCCACGCCAGAGTCCTCGCGCGCGTCCTGCGCCGTCGCTGGCGTCTCGCCGGCAGCGTCGCCCTGCTGTGTTTTCTCCTGGGTCTGGCATGGGTGGTGTGGCGCCAGCCGATGTTCCAGGCCCGTGCCCAGCTGACCATCGAACGCGGTCGGCATGCAGTTGAGTTTTCGGCCAATCCACTCGCCAGCCTCAACGGCCAGGAATACAATCTGCTCAGCACGCAGAAGGATCTGCTGCTATCAGAAGTGGTGCTTGCCCAGGCCATCACCACCAGCCCCCTGCGCACCAACCCCGCGTACTCCGCAGCGGCTGAACCGGTGAAGGTGCTGCGCACCCGCCTCGAGATTCTGCTGCCGCCGACGTCATGGGTCATCACCCTCGGCCTCAGTGATGAGGATCCACGGCGAGCCGAGGACGGACTGCGCGCCATCATCGAATCATTCTTCGCCCAGCAGCAACGGCTTGAGCAAGAGCGCTCCGAACATTCCCTCGGCTTTCTCAAACGTCAGGTCAGCGAAGCCCGGCGTTCGGTCGATTTGGCACGCGCCGAGGAAGAGGACTACCGCCATGAACAGCAGCTGTTCAGCACTGATGTCGAGAAAAGCTTTTCGACCCAGAAGCTGACCACGCTCACCGGCAAACTGGTGGTGCTCAAGGAACAGGCCTCGGCCCTGAAGGTGCTGCTCGACCAGATCGAAGCCACCAGCCTGCGGCCGCTCGACGAGCAGGTCACCGCCTACCTCGCCTTCGAAGTCATCAACCGCCATCCCCTGGTAGTCGATGCGCAAAAGGCCCTCGCTGATCTGCGTACCCGCC
>JAYVTR010000429.1:0-1883 GCA_043788625.1 Planctomycetota bacterium | reverse complement strand
GCATCCTTGCCGCTGATGGTGATGAAGCCATCGCCCGCTGTGCCGAGCAGCCTGTCGATCTCGTCTTGCTTGATATGATCATGCCGAAACGTGATGGCGGCCAAACTATTCCATTGTTGCGCCTTCGTGATCGTACGATCCGTATTCTCCTATGCTCTGGATCGGTTCAGGATGACGTCGAAGCGCTCCAGCACGGTGCCAATGGTTTTTTACGCAAGCCGTATCAATTATCGACCTTTTCCCAGGCGGTGGCCAGCATGATCAAGAAGCCTCATTAACGTCTGAGCAACGACAGCGCCATCAACGTCTTAGCATCGCAGATCCGACTATCGGCAATGAACGCCGCCACATCGGCCAACTCCACAATGTCAGGAGTCACCAACTCACCGTGCTCGGGTGCGGTTGCACACCGCTGCAAGCCACTCGCACGATAGAGAATCATTTCCTCGTCCGACACACCCAGAGCTGGGAAGAAGCGCATAATTTCGACCATCGCTTCAGCGGTGTACCCTGCTTCTTCCTGCAGTTCGCGGCGAGCGGTAGCAATCGGATCCTCACCCAACACTCGAGTCCCGGCGGGGATCTCCCAGGTCCACCGGCGCACTGGGTAGCGGTATTGGCGCACCAACAGCACCGTGCTGGGATCAGGTTGGGCCATAATGGCCACCGCGCCCGGATGGTGGATGACTGGACGGCTCACCTTGCCGTCAGGCGTGGAAAAATGCTCCATCGCCAGGGAAAATCGATCACTGGTGAAGATCGGCTCGGTTGACAGCAGGTGTGGTTCCACAGGATATTTTCTAAGGCACTCGTTATCCGGCGCAACTGCTGACCGGCGGATGATGGCTGATGGTTGCGTGATGGCGCGCTCCGGCGACCGTGGTCGCCCCATGCGCGTCAGCCTGTCTTGGATCCGTCATCTGCTTTCCGTAGCCCAGCTTCCCGTCGAAGGCGATGCGCTGCAAGAGCGCCTAACCCTGCGCAGCACCGAGATCGAAGCGATCGAAACGGTCGGCATGAATTTGACCGGCGTGGTGGTGGGCAAAGTGCTAACCTGTGAACAGCACCCCAACGCCGATCGCTTGCGCGTCACCACCGTCGACATTGGCACCGGTACAGCGACACCGATCGTCTGCGGCGCACCCAACATTGCCGTCGGTCAGACCGTCGCTGTCGCGACGGTTGGCACCACGTTGTCGATGAAGCAAACCGATGGCACGGTCAAACCGTTAACCATCAAGGCTGCCAAGCTGCGCGGCAGTGACAGCCACGGTATGATCTGTGCCGAAGACGAACTCGGACTCGGAACGTCGCACGATGGAATCATGGTACTGAACGACCAATGGACGGCGGGCACTCCACTCGCATCCGCGCTCGGTATCGGCGATCAGGTGCTGGTCATCGACAACCACGGTATCACGCATCGTCCGGATTTATGGGGCCATTGGGGCTGGGCTCGCGAAATCGCCGCTATTACCGGCCTGCCCACGCCTGCTGCACCTGACACCACCTGGACTGACAGTGCTGGCGCATGGTCGGCGACTATCGCCGACAACGGCTGCGCTGTGTATTGCGGGGCGGTGGTGCGCGGCGTGCGTAATCAGGAAAGTCCTGCCTGGCTGCGCGATCGTCTTGACGCTTGCGGCATACGTCCACTGGGCCTACTGGTCGACGTTACCAATTACGTGATGCTGGAATTAGGCGAGCCGATGCACGCCTTCGATTGTCGCCAGGTACGCGGATCACGCATCACCGTGCGTTCAGCGCGCGATGGCGAAACGTTTGCCACGCTGGATGGGAAAGATCACAAGCTCGTAGTCGGTGATTTGCTGATCTGCGACGGCGAACGCCCGGTGGCTTTGGCAGGCATTATGGGCGGCGCC
>JAYVTR010000428.1:0-6356 GCA_043788625.1 Planctomycetota bacterium | reverse complement strand
CCACGCAGATCAGTCAAAGCATTCTCGGGTTATCTTCGAAATCGAAGCGCTCAAAGACTTGGTTAAATTGCATGTGACCCATGACCACTTGGAAGCGGGATCGGCCATGGCCCAGGGCATTTCCATCGGTTGGCCACGCGTGCTGTCGAGCCTCAAGTCGTTCCTTGAAACCGGCGCTCCGCTCGACACCTGGGCCGGGCATGAGCATCATTGCGGTGCAGCGAACTGAGCCAGACGGTAGTTACTAAGTAATATCAGGTTTAATGGTGAAAACCTCTGGGTCCAAGCCCAGGGGTTTTTATTTATATCTTCATAGGTCATGAACTTAGCAGCGGACTGAGCAATAAAACCAATGAAACTAGGAAACCATATTGAAAATATAAGTTTCCTAGGCATCATTTGGCGAAACCCCATGGCCGCTCAGGCCACTTTTCTAGGAGATCCCATGCACGATATTACCCCCGTCGTGGCCCCATCCCGGCCACTCCGCCAGCGACTGACTCGTTGGACTCCCCTGGCCTTGGCGGTTCCGCTGGCCATCGTCCTTATGGGTTCAGATCACAAGGATGGGCCTAACAGCACTGCCGATCATGCTGCAGACATTGCTGATCTGTATGCCTGGCATGATACGGCAGCTGGGACACTGACGGTCGCCTTGACCTTTGCCGGTTTGAGCGCGCCAGGACATGCGGCGACTTTCGACCCCGATGTGCTCTATACCGTGCACATCGATCGCGCCGCAAACGCCAGCAGTTTCGATCAAGTTGACGATGTAGACATCTATGTGCGCTTTGCGCGCAATGACCGCGGCGAGTACGGAGTGCAAGTCGAGAACCTTCCCGGCGCCAGCGGCCCGATGAGCGGCAAGGTTGAAACCGTCGTGGCTGATAGCGGCGGCCGTCAGGTGTTTGCCGGCCTGCGTGATGATCCGTTCTTCTTCGACCTCGACGGTTTCAAGGCCACCGTCGCCAAAGACGCCAGCGACTCGGTGCTGCGCTTCAGTAACACGCACGACACCTTCGCCGGTACCAATGTCACGGCAGTAGTGATGCAGATGCAACTTGCCGACGTTACCGTCGCCGGCACCAAGCCGAGTTTGGCCCTGTGGGCGAGCTCGGGGCGCAAGCCGAGTGCCAATGCGAAACTGCAGACCAACCTCATCCAGCCTAAAGTGGCGAGAAAGTGATTACCATGTTTCCTGCAAATCCAATCCAACATATACTTCCGGCAATCTTTCTCACCACCCTGTCTTTGGCCTTGGTTGGCTGCAATTCGCTTCATAAGGACGATGACGAACCGAGCGCTGCGTTCACGTTCGCTAATGAACCGGCTGGTGCTTACACACAGATCGACCGTGTGGGCATGCCGGCAGTCAACACCGCCCTCATTTCAAACAAGGATGCATACAACGCCGCCAAGCCGGCGGACGACGCCAGTGGGCTGTTTGCCGGACAGATCATCAGCAACCTGGATGCCATTCACAGCAAGTTAAATGATGACGTTACAGCTGCCGGTTTGATGCCTACTGATACCAATGGTTCCTTGGCTAATGCCCAGGCGGCGGTGATTCCCGATACCTTGAAAATTAATACCACTGCGCCCGCTGGTTTCCCCAATGGCCGTAAGCTTACGGATCGCGTCATAGATATGACTTTGTCATTAATCCTGTTGCAACAGGGCGGCGGTCAGGACATCAACACCCTGGCAAATATCCCCTTGAACCCAGGGGCGAATGATAAAGCGTTTTCGGCTACCTTTCCCTATTTAGCGGCGCCATTCTGAGTCTTCGTAGCTCGTGAATGGACGCGCTGTCGTTCACGGGCTACGCTTAATTTCCAGAAGTGGGAAAAGGCAACCTATGCGCGTTACCCAGGTTTTTTTCAGCGGTGTTTTGTGTCAGGTAATAGCTGCAATCAGCGTAGTTTTGTGGTTTACCCCGGTTGTCCCACAACGCCTCGCTGCGCCGATCGCATCACCTGTTAATTACTTTCAACAGGTACAGCTTCTCGATTCCTGGGTCACGGATCTGACTGCGCGCACTCAGCGCGATCCGCGTTCGTGGCTGGGCTGGGAAAGCCTGGCCAACACTTACCGTGAGCGGGCCTTGTTTACCGGTACGACCATTGATTTGGCACGCGCCGAAGAAGCCATGCAGCGTAGTTTTACGGCAGCCGGGCCAGGTGCCGGACCCTATCTGTCACGGGCGCGTCTGCAGGTATCGCTGCATCGGTTTGCCGCGGCAGAAAACGATCTTGGTTTAGCTGAAGACGAAATTGCTCTCGACGTACGCGAAGCCGCAGGCATTGCCGCATTGCGCGCTACCATCGCCTTTCAAAACGGTCGATATCCTCAGGCTTTTTCCGCCTGGGAGCGTTCGCTGAGCTTGTTCCCCACGCCGACGGTAATGTTTGCCCTCGCGGATGCGCAGGCGTGTACGGCTGAGCAGGCCGTTGCTGAAGAACTGATGCGGCATGCCAGATTGATGGTGGGTACACGTGATCCGCGCACCGCTGCCTGGCTCGCGGTACAGCAGGGGATTTTCGAGCTTGATCGTGGATGCTGGTCTGCCGCCACGGCGGACTTCGATGACGCTGAGCGCATCATGCCTGGGTGGTGGTTTACGGACGCGCAACGGGCGGGCTTGCTGGCCCGCAGCGGTGCCCATGAATCAGCCATCGTGCTCTACACCCAGTTGGTACAGCGCACCGGCAAACCGGAATTGATGGACGCCTTGGCAAGTGAGTTGCGTCTGCTGGGGCGTGAGTTGGCTGCTGAGCAGTGGTCGACCATTGCTGCGCTGGCTTATGAGGATCTCTTGCAGCGCCAACCAGAGGCAGCCTATGGCCATGCCCTCGATCATTTTCTCAGTGTAGCCACTGAGCCGACGCGCCTGATCGACATTGCTGAAAAAAATTACCGCTTACGTCCAGGCGGCGAAGCGACGATGAAGTTGGCCCATGCCTACCTCCTCGCCCAGCGCCTGCCGGCGGCGGTTGCGACCATCGAAAAAGTTTTGGCTACGCCATACTCGACGGCGGCAGTGCATCGTTTGGCGGCGAAGATCTTCACTGCCCATGGCGATACGTTACGTGCAGCTGCCGAACTCGCCCGTGCCCGGCAGATCGATCCGCATGCATAGATTACCTGCTTTTTTAAAAGTCATGCTGCTGTGCATCGGGATGAGTGCAGCATGGGCGCACGATCCGTTGATGGTCACCGGAGAGTTGCTTGCCGAGGACGAGCAAGTGACCTTGCGCCTGGATATCCGCCAGTGGGCTTTGCTGGCGGTACTGGGGCGACAAGAAACATTGTTTATCGATACCGCAGATCTGGCTCGGTCACGGCAGGCACTAGCGCGTTATTTGTTGGCCCATGCGTTACTGCAGGCAGGGCCGCAGACGTTGGCTCTCACCGACGTCGATCCGCCGGATATCGCCCGCTTCACTGATCCGCTGACCTGGACTTTGCACGGAAAACTGCCACCGACGGCGCTCGATTTGACGTTGCGCATCACCGCTTTTGCCGATCTCGGCCAGTTATCGACAGTAATTAACAGCATTCAGATCAGAGGTGGGCGCACCACTGCGTACTTTGCCAATGTACGGGCTGGCGAAGCCATGCCCTGTGCGATTACTGCCCTTCGGGCTGAAGCGGTGCCTCAAGCAGCGCCAGCCGCCCAATTCACTGACTTCGTGCGCTTGGGATTTCTGCACATCGTTCCACAGGGGTTGGACCATATCCTTTTTGTACTCGGACTGTTTCTGCTGGCGCCGCAAATCCGTCCGTTGCTGACCCAGGTGACGGCCTTCACGGTCGCGCACTCTCTGACCCTCGGCTTGGCAATGGCTGGAGTGCTAGTGCTGCCACCACGCATCGTCGAGCCGTTGATCGCCCTCTCGATCGCCGTGGTGGCGATCGAAAATATTTTCGCTGGCAACCGCGTCCGTCCGTGGCGTTGGCTGATCGTCTTCGCTTTTGGGCTGGTGCATGGCCTTGGCTTTGCCGGGGCCTTACGGCAAATGCCGTTGGCGACCGGAAAATTCCTACTGCCGCTGATCGGTTTCAATCTCGGCGTCGAGGGCGGCCAATTCGCAGTCATCGCCGTAGCTGCCGTGAGCACCTGCTGGGCGTGGAAAAAAACCTGGTATCGACAGCGGGTGGTGATCCCGGTGAGTGTGGTGATTGCTGCGGTTGGAATTTTTTGGGCAGTGCAACGCGGATTGGGGTTCGGGATCGAGGTGTAAGATTGACAAGGTCAGTTTCTCATCCTGCGCATGGTGCTGGAGTTGGCTGATCAGGAAGATGACGATTCGCAGCGGCTCCAGAATAGCTTGGTTTCGCACAATTCATCATACGCGCCTGCGGCCAACTTGAGCAGCTTTTTGCGCCCCGTTTTTTTCGTCTTGAGTTCATTTCCTGTTATGCCGAGCCGCTCAACCCAATGTGCACGCATGGTCAGATCATTGAGGTCACCTAAGTGATCTTGCAGCTTCTTAAGTACGGTGAGGAATGACCGATGACGGCGAAGGGCTTTACCGCTGTCGTACAAGGATGCGAAGAACTGGCTGGCGTAATACAATTTCTTAGCCGTTATCCGCACCCTATGGCGGGATTCGTCGTCTAAGGCGGCCAGGCCTTTGCCGCGGTGCTTGAGCTGCCGGTATTTTTTTGTCAGCACCTGGCACGCGAATGGTGTCACTTCCTGGGTTGCGGCATCATGCGGTTGTGAGCGCCACTCACCGAGTGCCAACCATTCGGCGAGATCGATCATCAGCGAGCGGGTCCGACGTGAGTCGAGTTCAGTGCGGACATGTTCAAATGCCTGCTGACGGATGCTGGCCAGTCGGCTGCGCAGCGGGGGCCTGGAACAAGCCATGAGCACATCAATATTTCGTAACTCGCCAAGTTGGACGGCGAGCTTTTGTAGCCCCTGATGCAGAAGTGTGACGCGCCCATCAGGCACGAGCACCGGTTTGAAAAGCGAAAAAGCAGTGCGTAGCCGTCGCAGTCCGACTCGTGCTTGATGCAGGAACTCAGGTTTGCCGTCTTCTAAAAGGTTGGTCTCATTAAGCCGGAACTGCCGCAGGCAGTTGCCGGCGATGAGCTGAAAAGCTTCGTGCGGCCTTGTGTCCTGCCTAAGATTGAGCGGTTCCGCCTTGGCCACCGTGCCGGTGTTTCCTTCGCTCAGGCGATAGCCGCGTTCGGCTTTCGAGGTGACCGCGAGACGTAGCGGGATCACCTCATTCAACTGGCGTGCGATATCGAATAGCGAGCTGACCGATCCATCGCGTAGCTCCAATTCAATTTCGCTCACCGTCGCATGCTGCTCACCCGCATGGATATCGCCGTCATCGATGGCGCATTCGATGCGTGCGTTGGCAATGGTGAGGATATGGATGGTGCGCCTGACGTCGGTAACGAATACCTGCTCGAGTGGCGCATGGCCGACGATCTCCCTCAATGGCCCGCTGTGCGCATCAAGCAACGGTTCCTCGCCATCGATCACCTGTTCCCACTCACCGCGCACGAAAAGACCGGCGGTGGTGTTGGTGTCTGCCTTGACCGTCTGGATGCGTTTGTTTCCGGTTTCGCGGATGCGCAGCGAATATCCCGCTTTGCGTACAGCGAGTTCGGCCGTGTCGAAATAAGTAGATACGAGTCGAACCGCTTCGCCCGCAGGCAGCAGATTCGTAGCACCCAGCTTGGTGCGGTCAGCCGGATCGAATGTCAATTTCAATTCGATTTCGTGTGGATCGCGCATGTTGACCTCCCTGATGCGGGCGCACACATGATGCATACGCGAGTTCAACGGAAATCGGAAATAATGACCCGCGGAGCCCGACCGGGGGTCGGGCCTATCCGCAGGCCAGGTTTGAACCTAAAGTTGAATATCCCGCCGTGCGCGATCTTTTGCAACGTCAGGCAAAGAGTTTTTGCGATGGCTTCGCAGGCCCAAGGCGGTGAAGGCCCCGACCAAGAGGGCCGCCAATCCGCCAGTACCACAGCCGCCACTGGAAGAGTCCGCTCCCGGAGTGGATCCGGTCCCGGTGGTGACGGGGGCAGAATCCACCGTCACCATGGCCGAGCCGTGGATGGCGCCGGCCGTCGCCGTGACGGTGTGCGTTCCACCGGCGACGTTGCCGGCGGTGAAATTCCCCTGCGTATCGATGCTGCCACCGCCGTCGACGGTCCACGTCACCCCGGGCTGGACGAGCAGGGCGCTAGCGAATTGATCGCTGACTGTCGCCGAGAATGCTTGACTGGAACCCACCGTCACCGCACTGGTGGCGGGGGTCACCGCTAGCGAAGTTGCCGTCGCCACCACCGTGACCGTGACCGGCGTGGTAGCGGTCAGG
>JAYVTR010000427.1:0-10096 GCA_043788625.1 Planctomycetota bacterium | reverse complement strand
CAGATCAGCGCAAAAGCGTAGACCTGGACGCTCGCGGCCACGACAACGGCTTGCGCCGTTTGGACACTTCGCAAGGGGCAAGTGAATGCCATTGGGCCGAGGGCTGGAGTGATGATTCGGGGTGGGGAGAGGTGTCTATCCTCTACGGCCGTGAGTCGAATGGCGCCGCGAGTGGGACCACGGCACAGCGGGTCGAAGTCCGTTCGATCGGTCAAAACGGCGGTGCACAGGTGTGCCAGCGCGTGCACCTCGCCGCCGGCAGGGTCTACCGTGTCGCTGCCTCATTGCGCGCGGCGGGCAATACCCGTTCCTTGATTCAAATGCGTGAGGTCGGCGCGCCATACACCACCTGGGCCAAGACCGTTGCCGCCCTATCGCCGGATTGGCACCGTTATGAATTTCTTACGCGTATGCCCGCCGACAGCGAGGCGCTGTTGATGTTCAATCCAGAGAATCCGGGCACCTACTGGATCGATGACGTGACGCTCACCGATGTCACTGACAGCCTGGCTTCGTTGGCACCAGCACGAGCCGGCAATCTGTGGGTCGACGGCTCGTTCGAGGCCGGGCTGGGTGCCGGTTGGAGCATGGGCATCGGCGGTTTCGATGATGAAGTGCGCTGGGTCCAGCATGAAAGCGAGGATCTCCAGCCGCGGATCGATGCGGCGAGCGCCGCAGACGGACAGTGCTCGGTCGCCGTCGATCTCCTGCCGTGGACGGTCGGCATGTTCACCTCGCCGCTGACCACCGTGGGCCTCGGCCGCATGTGTACCGCCTCGGTGGCGTTGCGCAGTACGCAGGAGCGCAGCGTCGGCTTGTCCCTCATCGGCACCGATGGCGATATCGAGGTGAATATTGGCCCGGAGTGGCAACGCTTCACCGTCAGTGGAACGACGATGCTCGGCACCGAGGTGCGTCTGCGGGTGCGCTGCATCAATCGCGAGGAAGCTCCGGCGACCTTTTGGATTGATGCAGCGATGCTCGAGGACGGCGCCAGTGCGTCACCAACCTATCTGCGGCCGTTTCCGGTCGAGCTCACGCTCGCGGTGCCACGCCCGGGTGGAATCGTGGTCGATGGCGAGGCCGCGCAGCTGACGGTGGGTTTGGCGAGCTACGAAGCGGTTCCGACGGGTGCGCATCTGGCGTGCTCCGTCGAGGATCTCGCGGGTAAGGTCACCGTCCTTCCGGCGGTTCCGCTGCCTGTCAAGGAATTCAAGATCGCGCCCGATCAGCTGGTGCCGCGTGGTCTGTTCAAGGTCCGCGCCCAAGTGCTCGATGCTGCGGGAAAACCGCTGTCTGCCGAGGTCGAACGGTTGTTTGCGCGCTTGCCGCGTCCACGGCCTCTCAGCCCGGCACAGGAGGAAGCATCCTACTTTGGTGCCCATGTAGCATTGGTCCCCGAGAAGCTGGCGATTGCGCGCGCCACCGGTGCGCATTGGGTGCGGATGCACGACACATCACGGGCGACGCTGTGGAGCACCACCGAGGCGCAGCGCGGCAAACGGGTGTACAACGACGCCGGTATCCAGGCGGCGCATGCCGCCGGGTTGCACATCCTGGGCATACTCGGTGGGACCCCGCAGTGGGCGACTCGCAAACCGCAGGCGGAGCACGGGTACTTTTCGCTGTGGAGCTTGCCGGATGCGGAAGGAGCACCTGAGCAGTGGTCGGCATATGTCGCCGCAACGGTTGAACACTTCAAGCCGTTGATCACCCATTGGGAAGTATGGAACGAGCCGTGGGTCAACGGTGCCAGCGATGCCTTCCTGCCCAACGGCTCGGCAGAATTCTACGGCGATCTCTTGCGTCGGGCCTCCACCGCGGCGCGGGCTGCGGATCCGCGGACGACGCTGATCGGGGTGTGCACCTCGACCGGCGATCCCGCGTGGCTCAATCGCGTTCTGGCGGTGGCCGGGCCGGACCAGTTCGATGCGATGTCCTTTCACTACTACGGTAACCGCCTGCAAGGTGGCGTACCGACCCACATCGGACGCATCGTCGAGATGCTCAATCAGATGCAGAATGCGCACGGCAAGGCCAAGCCGTTGTGGGATAGTGAAGGGGGCCTCGATAATGCTTCGTGGTACCGGCATCCAGCCACGGCGCTGCATTTCCAGATGGCGTCGATCGTGCGGCTCGATGTCGCACAGCTGGCCGCCGGGGTGGTGCGATTCTTCCCCTACTCGATGCACGGTGCCAATGCCCAGGGTCAAGAGGAGCTCGCGTTGCTGGAGTATGATAGCACGCCAAAGAGCACCCTGGTGGCGCGTGCAATCCTCGCCAGCGAAGTCGATGGCGCGGTGTACGCCGGACGCAGTCAGCCGCAGCCCGGCCTCGAGGCGCACGCCTTCCGTCACCCGGACGGCAGCGTGGTGCAGGTGGTGTGGAGCAGCGATAGCCAGCCCCATGCCTTGCCGCTCTCGGCCGTTCAACGGCCTCTCGACATGCTCGGCAATCCGGTGACCGGAACCACCGTGCAGGTTGGCGATGAACCGCTCTACCTGCACGCCAAATGAAACGGAACAGGCCACCTATGACGCAGTCCCCCGCGATCTTCTGGCATTCCGATCCGGTCGCTCCCGATGAGACGGTGCTGTTGGCCGGACACGGGTTCCCCGGCTCCACACTGGAGCTGTTGCGCCTAGCCGACGGCGAACCGGGCCTGCCGCCGCTCGCCACCACCACCACGACCCCGGAAGGGGACTGGAGCGAGGTCGTGCCGTTGGCTCTAGACGCCAGTACCGCCGCCCTGGTCGTCCCTGCCGGATGGCAGGCTGGCATGTTCGCCTGTCGAGTGGTCGGCGCGACGATCAGTGCAGTTACGGTCTTCAACGCGCCGGATGCGTGGTGGATCCAGGGCAATGCCGGTCTCGGGTCCACCGCCGGCGGCTGGCTCCGTATCCTCGGCAAATGCTTGGACGCCGTCGGTCATGCCCGGGTGGCTTTGCGGACAGAAGGGGATGCCAGCGTGCGCATCCTGGAGCCCAGCGGGCCAGCGGTTTTTTCGCTGCAGGTCGCGCTTCCGGCGGACCTGACTACCGGAGCGCACGCGGTGTGGGTACACAATGGCCACGGCGGGAGCGCTGGCTGGCGGCACGCTGGCAGGCTCCTCGTCACCGCCGCCCCGGCACCGGCGCACCCGGTGCTCAATGTGTGCGACTTCGGCGCTAGGCCGAATGACGGCAGCGACTGCACCCTGGCCGTCGTCCAGGGACTGGAGCGTCTCGCCGGTCTTGGCGGCGGCGTCCTGTATTTCCCGCGTGGCCGCTATCGCATCAACGCCCGACTACGCTCGGGCATGTGGATTGCCGATGCACTGCGCATTCCACCCAACGTCACGTTGCGCGGCGAGAGCATGGAATTGGTCAGTCTGTATTGGCCGGATCGCAGTGATCCCTTGCCGAGCCTGATCGAGGGTGGTGATGATTTCTCAATCGAGGAACTCACCATTTATACCCAGGGCCGGCACCGCAACATCATCAGCGGTAGCAGTCGTGTACACGTACGGCGGGTGCGCATCCGTGCGAACTGCTATTACGGACTCGATGCGGTCGGCAAGGAGCACCGCGGACGCAACGTCAGCGAACGCCAAACCGACATGGGTTCCGCAATCGAGCTGTGCGGTGAAAATGTTTCGGTCACCGACTGTGATGTGCTGCATTCCGGTGCGACCATCACGCTTAAACATGTGCGCGGGGGTCTCATCGCGCGCAACACCCTGCGCTACGGCAGAGCGTGGGGTCTCATCTATGGGGGCGATGGGCTGATCGTCGAACACAATCTTTGCGAAGGCGGTAACCTCGCTTGCAACGGCGGGACGGTCGGGCTGTTCTTCGGTGCCAGCGCCGCGCGTCATACCTACGTCGCCAATAATGCCTTCACACACATCTACGGTGGCGACCGCGAAACCTTGACCCTCGATGGCCACGGCACGTCGTACGTCGGTGGCATCGTCTCAGCGGGTGGCACGCAGGTGCGGCTGTCGGGGGATCCGGTATTCGGTACCGGCACCGCGATGCGCTGCCAGATTGGCGCGGGCGGACCTTGTACATCCTCGCCGGTACCGGCGCGGGCCAGCACCGTACCCTGACCGACTGTGTCGGGCGCACCCTTGAGCTCGACCGCGCGTGGCTCGTCGACCCCGATTCCTCGTCAGTGGTCAAGCTCGGCAACTACAATGGCCGGCATCTGTTCATCGCCAATGCCATCAGCGATTCAGGATACCCGGTGCAGTTCTATCCGCCGAACTGCGAGTGCATCGCTGCCGGCAACAGCGCACGCCGTACCGGTAGCTTTGTCGCCTGCGGCGCGTTGGGTTATGACCGGGTCGGCGGCAACTGCCGGGCGGAACCGAGCTGGTTCAGCCAATTCCTCGACAACCGCATCCTCGAAGGCAACGGCTGGGGGGGTGGCGAGGAGTTCCGTTATGATCTTAATCCGATCGGCGGCGAGGCTACGCTGCACCTCAGTGGCGAACACCTCAGTTATGTCCTGGACCACAACCAGGACGAGATCAGCCGGTCGATGAGCGATGAAGAATTGGCGCAGATGCTCGGCCGTCCACTGGCGGAGGTCCCGCAGCTGGCGATCAGCCGCTGGCACGTCATCCGCCGGCATGCGGCAGACAACAACAGTTCGATCCGCATCCGCGGATTTGTTCGTGACGTGGTTGTGGAAGACTGTACCATCAAGGATAACGACCGCGGTATCCGCATTGAAGCACAGCAGAATGATATCACTGAGGCGGTGGGCGCCGGGCAGCCGCAACGGATCTGGCTGCGCCGCAACCGTTGCGAAGGCGTGGATCATCCCATCGTCGGTAATGTCGAGCCGGCAGCAGTCGAAGCGATGAAAACGATAAGCGCAGGCCGACGTGCCTTCACCCTGATCGAGCTGCTGGTGGTCATCTCCATCATCGCCATCCTGGCGTCGATGCTGTTACCGGCGATTGGCCTCGTGCGTGAAAGCGCGTACTCCGTGATCTGCCGCAATAATCTCCGCCAGATCGGCCTGGGCATTATGCAATACTGCGCAGAGCACGATGGCATCCTGCCGCCGCCGGTAGTGGCAGGTCAAGTATGGACCAGGGCGTTGGATTCCGAGATCGCGCCTACTACCGCAGCGTTGCCGATGCCGCGCGTTGCCACGGTGGTGCGGGGGATGGGTGTGTTCGGTTGCCCGTCATCGCGCAGCATGGGGCCGTCTTACGACTGGGAGAATTACAATAGCAGCTCATCCGATTACGGACTGAACATCGAGCTCACCGCACGCCACGGTATGTATAATCCGGTTGCCCAGGCACGGGTGACGACCCCGTCCGAGATCTTCCTGGTGAGTGACAATGGCGACCGTGATATGATTGTGTATCCATGGCCGGCGACGGTGGGGCGCTGCGGCAGTATGCCGGCTCGGCACCTCAACAAGATCGGCATGCTCTATGTCGATTGCCACGCCGGCCTGGCTGCGCCACTGGACATCAGCTTGAACGATAGTGTGCCGCCGTGGATGCCGGTGGGATGGTGAGCATTTCCTCAGGCACTCGGGTCCGCCGCTGGCCACTCGTCATTCTCGGCATTCTGAGCTTGCTTGCTGTGGTATTCTGGTGGCCGCGTGGTGACCAAAGCGAGCTGGCCGTTTACCGTCTCGACGCTGCTGCGGTGCGCGCTCTCCCGGCTGATGCATCGGGTAACGAACGGCTTCTCAAACACCTCGGCTCGCTGTTGCGCGACGGTAATGACACTACGCCTTGGCTGTCCCTGCATGGACCGCAACGCGCCGTGCTGGTGGTGCTTACTTTCGAGGGGATGGTCTCCCATGTGGGTCTTGGCGGCTATGTGCGCTTTGTCCAACAGGGCCCGCCGGTACCTGCTCTCAGCGACGTGGCCGAGGCTTATCAGGACATGGAGTGCGAGGCAGCCGCTATGGCGATTGACGAGGTCCGCATCCTGATCGACAGCAATCATTGGCCGGCAGCGGGAACCCCCCAGGCCAATGCTTGTACTGCACGAGTGGACGTCGCCATGCGGCAAGACGCTCCATCACAGCGAAAATTCATCACCGCCCATGCCGAGGACATCGCCACGGTGCGATGAGCTGTCAGCGGCTCGCAGCCGCTCGTTTTTAGGAATTGATCATGGCCGTGGCGATGTGCGCCATGCGCTCGAGAAACTGCTCGCGCATCGCCAGCGGCATGGTTGAAGCAGCCACGGCTTCGCGCATGCAGGTCAGCCACACATCGGCCTCGGCACGACCGATGACGAATGCCAAGTGCCGGGCGCGCATGCGCGGATGTCCGCGCCATGGTGTGTAGTCGTCGGGTCCGCCCCAGAAAAGACGCTGGAAGGCGGCCTGTTTCCTCATCGTTTCCTTGAGGTCCGGAGGAAACAGATGGGCAATCGGGCTCGCCCCAATGCGTGAATAAAAATCATTCAATAAGGGTTCAAACACCCCATCGCCACCCAGTTGATCGTACGCTGTCTCGGGCATGGCGATAGACATAGGAATGCTGCGCGTCGGGCAATCAGCGTCAGAGTCTCATAAGTACGAACGGCGGCTTGCGGGTCCGTAACTTATGACGTATACTCAAAGCGGGTGGAGGGCCGATCATGCAAGAAGTTACTACGACGCGATCGCAGCATAGTTCACGTTCGCGGACCCCGATGCATGGCATGGTTATTGAGCCGGACAAGATTCCGGCGCGTCTTCATCTCGGCGGCATCTATTCCATCCCTGCCCTATGCGAGGCAGCGTTCGTCGCCTATCGCAGCGGCCATTGCCTAGCCGCGCGTGACGCCGGGCATTGGCGGTGGTTGGCCACCGAAGACGTACAGTGCGAGATCCGTCGACTCAGCCTGGGGCTCCTGCGCAGCGGCGTCGCCCCCGGTGCCCGGGTGGCCCTGATTGGCGATCCATCCCCACATTGGTTGATTGCCGACGTGGCGATCATGGCCATCGGCGCGGTGACGGTGCCATTGTTCCCTACCATGTCGGTAGAACATCTGCGTCATGCGGTGAGCCATACCGCAACCCGCGCGGTGATCGTTTTGGGTGCCAGTGGCTGGCAACGCATTGTCAGCGAACTCGGACGCTTTCGCTTAGTGATCGTGCGCGGCGCGGGGACCACCGGTGGCCGCGTCGTCGGCTGGCACGAGGTGCAGACGCTGGGCGATGAGGTATCGTATGAAGATCCCGGTTTGTATGCCCGCTCGCTGGCGCAGCTGCGTCCCGATGACGTGGCGACCATCATTCACACCAGTGGCTCCACCGGCTTACCCAAGGGAGTCGAGCTCACCCATCGCAATCTGACCATGCAGATCCGTGGCGCCGCCGATGTCTTTTCGCTGGTGGCCGGACGTGATCGTGCCCTGTCGTGCTTGCCTTTGGCGCATGTTTTCGAGCGCGTGGTGGTGTACACCTACCTGGTGCAGGGCGCGCCGGTATTCTTTGCCGATGACGTCAAGCAGGTGGGGGCCTTGCTACGTGAAGTGAAGCCGGCGGTGATTGCCGCCGTACCGCGGCTGATTGAAAAGCTGCACGCCCGTATCCGCAGCCAGGTGGCCGAGTCGGTGGCCATCAAACGCCAGCTCGGCTATTGGGCACTGGACCTGGCCTCTCGTAGTAAGCCAGATGAAAGCAGCGAGCCAGCCGAACGCAGCGGGCCGCCTTTGGCCCTGCGCATCGCTGATCGGCTGATCTACAGCAAATTGCGTCAGGCTCTCGGTGGCGAACTCAAATATTTCATTGTCGGTGGCGCGGCTTTATCCGCCGACTTGCAGCGCTTTCTAGCAGCTGTCGGCATTCCCTGTTTCACCGGTTACGGCATGACCGAGGCCTCGCCGGTGATTAGCGTCAACCGCCCGGGTGCCAATCGCATCGGGACGGTCGGCCAAGCTTTTCCGGGCGTACATATGCGCATTGCCGAGGACGGGGAAATCCAGGTCCAGGGCGAAAACCTCATGCGTGGGTACCACGGCGACCTGGCGGCTACGGTGCAAGCTTTTACCGCTGACGGTTGGCTTCACACCGGTGATTGCGGCCAGCTCGATGTCGATGGCTATCTGACCATCACCGGACGGGCCAAGGAACTATTTAAGACCTCCAACGGCAAATACGTCGCGCCGGTGCCGATTGAACAGGCGGTGGTGGCTGCCAGCCAGGAAGTCGGTGGTCTGATAGATCAGGTCATGGTAGTGGCCGAGGGCTATCCCTGTGTCGGTGCTTTGCTGTTTGCCGATGCCGATGCAGTGCGGCGACGCAAGCAGATGCTGGGCTTTGATAATCTCAGCGACAGTGAGTTCCTCCTTCGTGCGGATGTCATTGCCGCTATGCACAGCAATATGACGCAGGTCATTGAGCGGGTGAACGCCGGCCTCGATCACTGGCAGCAAGTGCGCTGCTGGCGTTTTGTCGCCGAACCACCGGCCATCGATCGCGATGAATTGACGCCTACCATGAAGCTGCGCCGGCACGTCCTGGTACAGCGATATCACAGTTTAATCACCGATATGTTTGCTCAGCGGCCGCAGGTCGCAGGGGGGGATCATGGTTGACGCATCCACGCAACGCCTGGCCATCATCGATGGCCTGCGTACGCCGTTTGTCAAAGCCGGTGGTCTGGCGGCAGGCCTTGGTGCCGATGATTTGGGCGCCCTGGTCGCCCGCGAACTGATGGCCCGCTCATCGATTACCGGTCGCGACCTTGATGAAGTCATTGTCGGCAATGTCGCCCAACCGGCCGACGCCGCCAACATCGCCCGCATCATCGCCTTGAAAGCCGGCCTGCCGCAAGACCTCATCGCCAGCACCGTGCACCGCAACTGCGCCAGTGGCATGGAGGCGATCTCGGGAGCGGGCATGCGCATCCGCTCGGGCGAAGGCAAGATCCTTTTGTGCGTCGGCGCTGAATCGATGTCGAACATTCCCCTATTGTTCAATCGGCAGATGACGGCGTTGTTCGTGCGCTTGATGAAGGCCAAAACCCTGACGCAGAAACTCAGCGCGTGGATGACTTTCAGACCGGCGTTCTTGAATCCCATCATTGGCGTACAGGTCGGCCTGACCGATCCGGTTGCTGGTGTCAACATGGGCCAGACGGCCGAGATCCTCGCCCGGGAATTCCATATCACGCGCGATGCCCAGGATGCCTTTGCCCTGGAAAGCCACTGTAAGACCATTGCCGCGGCCGGGCGCTTGCAGGAAGAGCTCATGGCCCTGCCCTTGCCGCCGAAGTACACCGCCATGCTCACCGCCGATGACGGCCCGCGCGCCAACCTCGATTTGGCCGGACTGACCAAGCTCAAACCTTATTTCGACAAGGTCGCTGGTACGGTGACGGTGGGCAATGCCTGCCCGATCACCGATGGCGCCGCCGCCGTGATTGTCATGGGCGAAGCACAGGCCCGCGAGATGGGGCTCAAGCCACTGGGCTATGTCCGTGATTGGGCCTACGCCGCCTTGGATGGCAAGCGCATGGGCCTGGGGCCGGTATACGCGACCAGCAAGCTGCTGAAAAAGACCGGCATGGCGATGGCGGACTTCGATACCGTCGAGCTCAATGAGGCGTTTGCAGCGCAAGTGCTGGCCTGCACCACGGCGTTCGCCTCGCAGGAATTCGCCCGCACACACCTTGGTCGCGATACGGCTGTGGGCGAGATCGATCCGGCCAAGCTCAACGTCAACGGTGGCGCCATCGCCCTCGGACATCCGGTGGGCGCCACCGGCGCACGTCTGGTGCTGACCGGTTTGAAGGAACTCAAACGGCGTGGCGGTGGCCGCTGCCTGGCGACCTTGTGCATCGGTGGTGGCCAGGGAGCGGCCTTCGCCCTCGAATCAGAATAGCTGCGTCGTTAAAACAGCCGGGCCGGGGCAACCCGCCCAGAAGGAGCCGACCATGTCTGCCTTCACCGTGACCATTGTCGAGGGCACTGCCCATCTCGTCTTCGATCTGCCCGGTGAGAAAGTGAACAAGTTCACGGCGGCGGTCATGGATGAGCTCGATGCGCTGATTGCCGGTTTCGAACGCCGCGACGATCTGAAAGCGCTCATCATCAGCAGCGGCAAGCCGGACATGTTCATCGCCGGCGCGGATATTTCCGAA
>JAYVTR010000426.1:0-7708 GCA_043788625.1 Planctomycetota bacterium | reverse complement strand
GAACTTCTTCACCTGGTTCGACCATGCATCGTAGACAAAGCAGGCATCACCAGCCGGTGCGGCGGCAATTAGCGTCGGATCATTGAATTCGGCCATCCCCTTGCCGTGTTGGCCGAAAGCGAACAGGAAATTGCCGTCGGCGGCGAACACCTGCACCCGGTATTGCTCAGCATCCAGGATATAGACGCGTCCGGCTTCGTCACAGCTGACGCCGACCGCTTCGAGGAATTGACCGTTATTTTCTCCAGGACTACCGACGAAGCCGATATTCGCGGTCTTCTCTAGTTCAATGCGGTGTGCGCCATGTTTTTTACTATCACCAACCCACAAGCGGTTGCCTTGGACATCGGCAGCCAGACTGAGGGTCGAGCCGAACATGCCGCCGCCTTTGGCTTCGACGTCGACGCGCCTGATCGCCCACCCCTCACTGTCATAGACGGTGACCAGGCCGCTATCTTGGTCGAGCCCATAGCTGCGGCCGGCGCCATCAGCGGCCCACAGGCTCTGATTGCGCATGCGCTCGGTGCGCACCCCGGCGCATTTCAGCTCGGGGGTGAAGCGGACAAAGGCGGCATGATCGGGATGACAGGTGATGACCTCGCCGAGTTGATCGATGACCAGGCTGCGGGCAGGCCCGGGCTCGATGCCGACGTCCAGCAGCGGGGCTGTCACATCTGTTGCGCCGTTCGCGGAAACCATCAGTAGACGACCGCTGGCGAGCAGCACCAGCACGCCGCGTTGAGGATGGACGGCGATGTCTACCGGGATGTCCTTGGCGTCACCGGGCACGCTAAAGGCCGCCACGCGGCGTTGGAAACGATCGTAATGGATGACGCTGCGTTGGGCCGCATCAAGGGCGTACAGATTGCCGCTGCGGTCTACCGCCACCGCCACCACTTGCTGGAAGGCATCGCGCCCTGTACCGGCGTGGCCCAGGCGCCCACGATACGATCCATCGGGCTCAATCACTTCCACACCGCCGGCGCCCTGGTCAGCGACAAAGGCCGTACCGTCGGGGCCGATGGCCAGGTCGGTCGGTGTATCAAAGGTGCCATAGATACGGCGCACCGTCGAATCAGTGCCATAGACCACGATGCTGCGTTTGCCAGCATCCAAGACATGCAATTCATCCCCACGCAGAGCCAGGGCCACCGCCCGCTTGGGTAACTGCTCTTGCGGCAGGGCGAGCGGCTCGCTGCTCAGCCAGCCAGCGCTGATTTTCAATGGCGCTCCTGAATCCGCCGCCAGTCCCCACCACGTACCATTGCTATCGCGCGCCAGATGGGACACGGCGGATTCAGCGCCCTGGCCCCAGCGCGCGAGTACTTTCAACGGCCCGCGTTTGGCGAGGTCGGTAACCGCGGTGATGGCCACCGGCAGGCGCACGACGACCTCTTGGCCTAAAGGATCACGGACATTGCCGACCACGCTGATGTCGGTGGGCTCCTTGGTACTGAGGGTCGTCGCCAGGGCCGGTGCCAGCCAGGTAATAGAGGTGCCGCCGCTGCTATGTGCCAGAAGACGTCCGCAACAGCCGTTCGCGCCTTCAAGGTGCCAAGCTGTGACCAACGGATCTTTGTCCCAATCGGATACCGGCACTTGCACGTTGACCAGCGCGCCCTGGACGGCCGACAGTTTTTGTATCGCACCGCTGAGGGCGGGGGGGGCATTCGGAGCCGCCTCCTTTGGTAGCGGTACGGCGTCCATGCCGGTGGATAATTTACCGCCGACCGCCGTCCAGCGCACCACCCCGGCGATGGCTCCTACCACCTGCGTCAGCTGGGCCTTGGCGGCCAACACCGGTCGTGAGACGATGACTTGCCCGGTTAGTGGGTGTTTCTCAACCGCTCCCGGTGCGTACAGTGCTACCATTTCACCAGGCAGCAGGGTTGTCGCTGATTGCGCATCGAAGCGCAACACCACGCGGGTACCGTTATCAGCTTCTTGGACCTGCTCGACAATTCCCGACACTGATTCCGCGGCGACGGCCGTTGCAGCCACAAAACATAAAAGCGAAGAGACGGCAACAAGGTGACGCATGGCGATTATTCCGATCGACGCCCAGCCGCGACGACCCAGCCGTCTGGGGTGCGTACGAGGTCATAGGTGTAGGTGAGGGTGGCTTCAGGAAACGAGGTCATAGCCGTACGCAGATGGATGGTGGCCGTCGCATGTTCGCCATGCGGCTGGAAATCAATCAGCTGCGAGGCGAAGACCAGGCCGTCTTGACCACCGAGAGCGGTGAATGATGCGGCCAAGTCAGCATCGGTCACCAATTTTTCGATCTTTGCGGCGTTGCTCGCGAGGACGGCAGCGTCCAGTTGTGCCAAACGGTCGATCACCGCTTCACGCTGCCGGCGACGGTCAATGTTGGCTTCGAGAGCGGCGCGCTCCGGCCGCTTGGCGCCGGCTTCGGCAAGGAAGTCTGCCAGTTCACGTTCAAGATGCGCCAGCGGGACGCGCAGATCACGGGCGCGATCGCTTAAAGCGGCAGCGGTGGCGACAAGCTGATTTTCTTTGGCCTCGGCGGCGGCTTTGACGGCAGCCAGCTCATCGCTTAAAACGGCAACTTGTTTTTGTGCGTTAGCAGTCAGCGCTAAGGAAGGAGCTTGGGCTAACAGCGGCTCAAGGGCCTGGCGGGCGGCGGCGAGATCCCTGGCCTTTACCGCCGTGTTCACGCGTTGGGCCAAAATCGTCAGCGCTGCGCGTTTGCTGGCGCACATCCGCTGTCCGCCGGTCGCCGCGCCATCGGTGGGATCCAAGCGTAGGGCTTCGGCAAACGCGGTTTCAGCACGGTCGAGATCATTGGCGGCCAAGGCCTGCTCGCCGGTAGCGCGGGCGGCGTCGCGGGCGGCCAGGGTCTGCGCTAAGCGATCAGCCTCACGTTGCACCAAGGCTTCGGTTTCGCTAAGACCACCAAATTGCGGGGCTTCACTACGGGCTTTGGTGACGGCGATCTGGGCCTCGGCGATGCGTCCGGCAAGGGCATGCGTTTTGGCTTCATCGAGTAGGGTCCGCGCATGGGTCAAACGCCGGTCGATCTCCTGTGCCAGTTCGATGGCTTCGGTCGAGCCGGCTCCGAGCAGCACGCGTGCTGCCTCGACATGCGTAGCGGCGGTGGTGAGATCGCCGGTTTGCAAGGCGGCTCGCGCATGATTCAGCGAGGTCGAGCCTTCGGCCTGATCGACGGCTTTGCCGAGGGTGGCTAGTACCGGATCGTCAGGATGGGCGGCGATCTGGGTTCGCGCTTCGCTGAAACGACGGGCAGCAACCAGTTCCTGTACTTTTACTACCCAGGGTGAGCCCGTCGGCACGGGCATGACCGGCAGTGGCGTCTGGTGGGTTATCGCTGGGGTGGTGAGCGGCGGGGCGATCAGTGGTGGTACAGCCGGTAGAGCAACCGGCGGTTGCGTGGGCGCCACTGCTATGACCGGAGCCGGCGACCTGGGGGGGGTCATTGGCGGCGTTTCGGAGGCCGGCTTCACCGCCCACACGGCACTGGCACCAACGCCGGCGACGACTACCGCGGCGATGATCCAGGGGGTCGATCGGCGGGCGGAACTTTGTCGATTTTTTGGTATATAAAGGGTCGTGCCATGCTGCAGACGCATCAGCTCGGCGGCGTTGATGTTGGGGTGATCGCCACGTCCGAGGCGCTCGAGGTCAGCGACCAGTTCAGCGGCATTCGGATACCGGTCTTCAGCATTTTTCTGCATGCACTTCAGACACACCGCCTGAAAGTCTTCGGGAATGCCGGGTTCGATTTCTCGCGGCGGCGTAGGAGCGACGTGGATGTGCTGATAGATGATGCTGGTGGGATCTTCACCGGTGAATGGCAGGCGCCCGGTAAGAAATTCATAAAATACCACGCCCAAAGCGTATAAATCGGTGCGCGAGTCGCAGCGCTCTCCACGGCCTTGTTCAGGGCTGAAGTAACTGACCGTGCCCATCACCGTGCCGGTCATGGTCAGGCCGTGCGCTTCCTTGGTCGAACGCACCAACCCGAAATCCATGAGTTTGACCACTCCACGGCGGGTCAGCATCATATTGGCGGGTTTGATGTCACGGTGGACAATGCCCAATTCGCCTGCGGCCTGCAATCCACGGGCTGCTTGCAACACCCAGTCAAGGGCGTTGCGCTGTGTCGGCCGGCCGCTTTTTTTTACCGTCACTGCCAGATCATCGCCTTCGACGTACTCCATGGCAAAATAGTTGTGGCCACCCGCCTGGCCAGCGCCGTAGACCTTGATGATGTGCGGCGAATCGAGGCTGGCGACAGCCTTGGCTTCGAGTTGGAAACGACTGCGAAAACCTTCATTGTCCGATAAGTGCGGTGGCAGTACTTTAATCGCCACATCACGATCGAGACTCTGTTGTCGGCCACGATAAACAGCGCCCATGCCGCCGCGCCCGAGCAGCGGGCCCACAAGGAAGTCACCCCAGACTTGCCCAGTCAGGACATCAGATTGGTTGTTTGACCACGTTCCCGCGGCGCCTGATGCTGGTATCGTCGCCGCGGTAGCGGCATTGTCGCTGGTGCTGTGCCCTTTCGAACTGGTGCTCGGAGCATACCCGCTGATGGTCGGCTGCTGAGAGGATGCCGACGGGGTACGCGGCATGGCCGGCTGAGTTGGTTGGTCGGAACTCGTCATACTGCCTAGGACCAAGGTGGATGCGCGCGCGCAGGGTACTCGTGTAAAAGGGGCTGGGCAATGGTGGTGACTGGATTTTTTAGGAGGGAGTAAGCAGCCGGCAGAACCGCAATTCGGCCAGGTCCCGTTGACCACCCCCGCTACGGCGGTAGCGTCCGGGCCCTTTTCGCGGAATCAGCCTCGCTGGCAAACCCGCTGGAACCTCGCTGGAGTTGAATCTCAATGGCTAAAACTGCAAATCCTGGTGCTGAAAAATCGTCGGTCACAGAGGACCTTCTGCGTGCCTGTGAAGCACTCGAAGAGCGCTATGGCCGGCGCAAGACCCAGCCTATTACCGATTTCATCGAAGCGTTGATGACGCAGATCCTTGAACTAGGTGCTACGGAAAAGGCCTCTAAGGAGGTTCTCGCCCGGCTCAAGACCGAGTATGTCGACTGGAATGACATGCGCGTCGCCAGCGTTCGTGAAATTGAAGACATCCTAGGCGCAAAATATTACCGTTGCCGCGAAAAAGCAGAGGATATTAAGCATTTGCTGGCTGACTTGTACACCGCTTTCCGGCGTATGGAGATTAACGACCTGCTGACCGATTCGGGCATCGAAACCCTGCGTGCACTGCCGGATACCACCAATATTCGTCGTGATATGGTCGATCGCGCCCTCCTATTGGCGCTCAATCTCAAAGTTTTTCCATGCGATGAAGAACAGTTCCGCCTGCTCAAATTTCTCGGCGGCGTGCCCAAGCATGCGAATTTGCAGAATTTCCAGAAGAAAATTGAGGAAAGTCTGGAGGTTGAAGACATTCTGCGACTGTCACGGGTGCTGCGTGAGCATGTACACGTCTATCAGAGCGCCGGTGCTGACGAACCTCAGGGGGTCGACTTCGGCGCAAAGAAAGAAGCCGTCAAGGACAAGACGACCAAGCGGATCAAGAAGTAATAGTCGATCAGCGAGGGTGAATACGCATGGCCAAGCACAGTCACTGGGCGAACATCAAGCATAAAAAGGGCATTAACGACAAGAAAAAAGGGGCCGTCATCGCGAAAATGGGCAAGCTCATCACCATCGCAGTGAACCTGGGTGGACCGAAGCTTGAAGAGAACCCGCGCCTGCGTCTGGCGGTCGACAAAGCGCGCTCGGCAAAGATGAACATGGATGCGATTCTACGCGCCATCAAGAAGGCTGCTGGCGATGGTGCCAGCGGCAAGCAGATGGTGGAGCTAGCCTATGAAGGCTATGGCCCGGGCGGTATCGCCATCGTTGTCGATATCTTGACCGACAACCGCAACCGTACTGCTCCAGAGATCAAAAAACTTTTTGAGCGTGCCGGCTCGGCGATCGGCGCTCCTGGCTGCGTAGCATGGCAGTTCACCCCCAAGTCGACTTTTCTGGTCGAGGGGGTCAGTGAGGATCACATATTTGATGTTTTGATGTCAGCCGACGCAGATGCTGGTGAAATCACCACCATTGATAGCGGACAGGTGGCGATCACCGCTGAAGCCAATCAATTCGATACGGTGCAAAAAGCCTTACTGGCAGCCAAGATCAACATAGCCAGTGCCGAGCTGACCAAGCTGCCCGATAATCCGATTGAGATCACTGATCCTGAAGTTCAGCAGGCCTTGGAAGCCCTGATTGAGACCTTGGATGATCACGATGATGTCCAAGAAGTGTTCCATAACGGCGCCTTCTAAGGATTTATAAGCATTAAGCCGGGAGCCTCTTGCCGGCCTTGACATGGCGGTTGTGATTGCACACTGCCTTCCCCCAATAAGAGTATCTGGATCGGAGTTTCTATGTCACGTGGCATGCATCGTCATCGCAGCATCCGTCGCGCCAACCTCGCGGCGCACAAGATTTCGACCCGTAAGCGCAAGGCTCCGGCCAAGGCTTCAGCTCGCGTCCGCCGTGAAGCCAACATCATCGCTAAGATCAAGGCCACTCCAGCTGGCACGCCTTACGCACCAGAAGTCCAGAACTGGCTCTCGGCGCGTTTGGAGAAGTCGGTGTGCAAGATCACCGCCGCCGACGTCAAGTCGGTTCTCGCTTAATCTCGTCACTGCTCTCGCAGAAAAAGTAACTACCTAAAAAGTAACTACTTATAGGTAGGATACATCGACCGCTTGCCGTTACGGTAAGCGGTCGATGTCATTTGCGGGAGGTGGTATTAAGTGTTCATGAACCTTTGTCCGTGGGTCGCGTTGGTCTTCCATCGGAAGAATTCCCATGAGCACCCACGACGACTTACCCGTTGATGACCAAGCGGCCTCCGCCGAGTTCATTGATGACACGCCAGCTGAAAATAATGCCCCTGCTAAGCGAGCCGTATATGGATGGCTGATCAGCGGTGGCGTCCACCTCTCGGCCATGGTGCTGGCGTGGTTGGCGGTTTTCGGTGCCCCGAAGCTACTTGAACAGGACACCCCCCCGACGCGCGTGATTCCCATCGAAGCGCCACCGCCCAAGATCGAAAAGCCCAAACCAGAGCGTACGCTGGAGCCGAAAGTCGAGCTCGATGCGCCGACAGAATCGGATGTGGTCGCTCCGACCTCCACGCTCGACGTACCGGTTGAGAATACCGAGCGTGAAGCTGAGACCGACGCGCAACAACCCAAGGGCCGTGAAGAAGCACAAGCAGACTCGGAAATGGGTGGCTCAGGCGCTTTTGCCGCCATTGGCGCGGGTGGCGGTGGCGCAGGTATGTTTGGCAATCGCAGCGGCGGTGGACGCAAACGCGCCGTCGGCAAAGGTGGCGGCAGCAAGGGCTCTGAAGGTGCGGTCGAGTCCAGCCTGCGTTGGTTCAAACGCCATCAGAGCCCTAATGGCGCGTGGGAAACCGATAAATACTATCAGAACTGCACTGAAGGCGTAAAATGTGAGCCTGGTGGCGATCCATTGCTGCATGGTTCAGACTGTAATGTAGCTATGACCGGCTACGCGGTGCTGTGCTTTTTAGGTGCCGGCTATGACCATAAGACCCCCAATAAATATAAGGCGACGGTCAAGAAGGGCATTGAGTGGTTGTTGTCTGTGCAAAAGGCTGATGGCTACCTCGG
>JAYVTR010000425.1:0-13177 GCA_043788625.1 Planctomycetota bacterium | reverse complement strand
AAACTAGGCGATACCATCCTTAATCAATTGGGTTATGCGGGTACACATTTTTCTTGGATCCAGGCGGATGAAGCGAATACTGAGCTGGAGCCATTTTTTCTGAGCAATGGATCGGAAAGCTCGGCGAGAATGATTGGCCGATGCGCCTTCATGGTTTTTTTCATGCCCTCGATTACTTTGTGTTCCATTCCTTCGACGTCGATTTTGACAAATCCGGGGCAGAGGGAATACAGATCGACCATCTCATCGAGTGTTTTCGCCGATGCTGAAATAGTCTTCAGCGGTGCGTCTTTGATCGACGGATGGTCCATGACTCCTACACTTGAATACTCTTCGCGATTTTCTATGTAACTCATGTCGATGGTGCAATTGGTATCGAGGGCGACACCTTCAAAGATGACGACCTTATGCGTTACTTTGTTATCAGTAAGATTTATTTTCAGGTGTTTTAGCGCATTGGGCGTTGGCTCGATGGCCAAGACTCGTTGCGATTCCGTGAGGAGCTTAGCAAAGAAAACGCTGTAGAATCCAACATTTGCGCCAACGTCTATGATGTCACGCTTGGTGTCGATGAGTTTTTTGCAGCATGCTGCCAACTCCGGTTCATACTGTCCATACTGAACCAATCGGCGAAATAGATCTGAGCGGGAAGATAATGTGAATACGCCATTAAATTCGGCAACATTTATTCGTGGATCGTCAGCAAGGAAAGAAGTCAGATTTTTGAAGTAGACTTCGCTTTGTTCACTACGCATGGCACGTAATCCGCGGCGAAAGCAGCGCCATGGTTTCAGGGCTGCGTTGAATACGGGCGAAGTCTGCAAGAGAAAGCTGAGATTGGTATTCATGGCACGTCATCCAAGGTTCTAATAGTGTGGCAACTTAAGTCAAAAAAACGATGCGGCCGTTGTCTAACCTTCATGCGGATTTTGGCGGAGAACGATGATGTCGACTTGCAGCATGTGACCGCTTGGTGATTGGTATCCGGGGATGAGGTCGTGCAGATGAAAGCCCTGTGAGCGCACGAAATCCAGGATGTCAGTAAATAATGGGCTGCCTTCATACAGGGATACGAGGGAACACTCAATGATCATTCCCGAGATTCTCGGCATGATGCCGGTTGCGCCGCGCAAGCAGTGCAACTCGAAGCCTTGCGTATCAAGTTTCAGGAAGAGCGCGCCTGCTGTTTCCAGCGTTACTTCCTGGCACGCATCGAGACGTTGGACGCAAATGTCTTCAGCGGCGATGGTCGCTAAATGCGGTGCCGTTCGCGTGTGGTTCGGGTCGATTTTCAATAACGAGCTGCTGAATGAATTTCCTGCCCGATAGATGACCGTCCTCGTATTCTCCTCGCCGATGGCGCAGCGTGTGCCGACTTTCCACAATGGATATTTCTGCGCCCGATGGGTCAAACGTTGATGTTCCGCGCTTAGCGGTTCGAATGAAATGATTTTCCCAGTGTATCCTTTATTGATGAGATCCTGGGCGAATTGGCCTTCGTTGGCACCGACATCAATGACGGTTACCGGCCCCGTCTTGTGCAAGGCAGCCATGACACGTGCTTCGGTAGTTCTTTCCGCATGTGTTTTAAGCACATGCAGTCGGACAACGCGAAAACCCACGAGACTGAATATATATTGGACGAGAGATTTTAGCATGGTCGGGCGCCGTGGCGAAATGATTGCAAAGGCAGTTCAGAAAGATGAATAGGCATGGTTTAAGCGCCGTGCACTCGCTTCAGGTCTCTGATTTTTAGCCACAAAGAGCGTAATCCGATAAACGTCGCCAGTGACCGCGCCAACGGTATGGAAATGGCTCTGCAAAGAGTGAAGAATGCAAGTATGGACGGTCGCCCGTGAGCGATGGATATGCGTATGGCTTCGCTATGAGCACGCAAAATATGCTGGCAGGAAGCACCTCCGAGGGCCATGCGTACTAAAGTCTGCGGGATGCAAATTCCAATTTTTCCAGCCAAATGAAAACGGAGAAGAAGATCATAATCCATGGCTAGACGGATATTGAGGCGGAAGATTCCTAGCGACTCGTAGCACTTTCTGCGCATGAATACCGTTGGATGGTTAATCACCGGCATTTTTCTCATGATGCAGTCAACGTATTTCGGATCTCCCTTGCGATGTAACACGACCCGTCCGTCGAGGGTAAAGTCGCAATCACCGAAAACAAAATCTGCCGATGGGTTTTGAGTCAACGCCGTGACCGCCAAGGACACTGCTTCTGGCAGGTATTGATCATCGGCATTGAGAATGCCGATGATGGTTCCACGGCAGAGGGCTAGGCCTTTGTTGAACGCATCGCTGATACCAGCGTCTGGTTCGCTAATCCAACCGGCGAGGCCCGTGGATTCCTCCAACAAGCGGATAGTCCCATCCGTCGATGCACCATCGATAATGAGGTGCTCAATCCACGGATAAGTTTGTGATCCCACGCTTGCGAGACAGGCAGGAAGAGTTTTGACTGCATTGCGGCAGATGGTGATGACGCTTACCAAGGGCTGGTGTGTGGGTCTGGCGTGGGGCTCTGCTGATAAGCGATGGCGCAGCCGTGTCACGGTTACGGCATAATCATCTAACATCGGCGGACTGTTTAGAGTTCGTTCATGGCCGCTTACGAAAGTGGATCGAGGTGTGTGCATATGGGCGAAGAAATGAATTATGTGGATTCAGCCAGGTCTTTTATGGCTTGTTGTAAATTTTCGGCATAGGCAGCGGGCGAAAATCGTTGATAGGCTTGACGCTGGCCCTCTTCGGCGATTTCTAGCGGTGCATTGCGAAGCCGAATGAGTGCAGCAGCGAGATCCTCAATCGCTGGCGAATCTGCCAAGATGCCACTTATACCATCGCTGATGACTTCCGGAATTCCCCCTCGACGCGTGCCCATGACATGTTTACCAAGCATCTGGCCTTCGACTAGGCAGAGTCCAAATGATTCCATGTGACTGGCCAGGACAACGGCATTCCATCGAGCCATGATCGGTAGTGGATGTTCTGTCCACGGCAGCCATCGGACTGCAGCCGCGAGACCCAAATGCTCTACCATGATTTTGAGCTCATCTACGTGTCCGGGTTCGCCACAGCCCAAGATTTCGAACAGGGCAGGTGGTCCTACGCAATCGAGGGTCGCGCGTACCTGAGCAAATGCCTGGAGCAGTGCGGACAGATTTTTATTTTCGTCAATACGCCCAGCATATCCAAAACGCCAGTGGTCGGTTGCTGATACTGGTTTGATAATTCCCTGGGGAATATCTACCGCATTGTGAACAACCCGATTTCGAGTCGGTGTTGCGGGTAAGGCCTCGGCGGCAGCTCGACTACAGGCGATCACACCCTGGCAATGGGCCAGGAGCCGTGTCGCCGCGGCTGGCAGATCACAGGAATGGGCATAAAAAAAGACGGATATTTTTAATCCTGCGACCGCCGGCAGGAGCGGAATCAGGCTGTAGAGGTCGTTGGCGATGATCACCTTGATATGATTTTTTTGCAGGCAGCGCCGTAATTGCCAAGCCGTTGCAAGAACCTGCGGAAGTACTCTGAGCATGGGCCCCACACGCCTGAGTCCAACCGGGTACGCAGGGAAATGAAGCCTTTCGACCTGTACATGGTTCAATGCCGATTGTGGTGCACAGGTGTGCGGACGGATGACGATTGGCTGATCGTTGATGAAGGCATGGGCAATGAGCGGCAGCATACGCTGTCCGCCACCAAAGGCGGCTTTCCCGTCTATGATCACGACCCTCTTCATGCACCAGCCCGTTCGTTGGCGACGCGATACGCGGATAGACTGCGTGCTGCCAATAGGCTCGGCGTGAAATGTTCGGCCAATCGCCGCTGGCCGATCACTGCCAACTGCGTTGAGCGGTCTCGTTCGAGAGCCACAGCCAAGGCATCAGCGAGCGCCTGGGGATTTTCGCTGGCGGCGATGACGCCGGCATCGCCGACAATCGACGGCAGGCTGCCGGCATCGCTCGCCACTACCGCCATGCCCGCAGCCCACGCTTCCAAGGCGACTAGGCCGAAGGATTCGAAACGTGAGGGGATGACCTGCACGCGACAGCTCGCACGCAGGCGGGCGAGCTGTGCATCATCGACGAAGCCGTGCCAGGTGACTCCGGGTGCGGTGGAAACGCGGGCTGCAAAGCCACCTTTATCCGGGCCGACAACATGCAGATGAGCATGCGGTAGTGCCGCCAGCACCAGGGGCCAGGCGTCGAGCAGGACATCGATGCCCTTACGGCTTTCCAATCTGCCGATAAATAAAACGCTGGATTCTGCGCGGGACACCAAAACGGATATCGGCCCACGGTAAGCCAGATGTATGATCTCATCCGCACTACGGCCGTAGATGCGTTGGCCGACCTCAGCCATGGCGACGCTATCGGAAATCAAGCGTGCTGCACGTCGGACCGTGGCGCGCTCAAGCAGCATGCGCAGGGGCAACAAACGATCGCCCTGCGCCAAGCTGGGATCTGACGCCGAGGTCACCAGGCGCACCACGCACGGACAACGATGGTGCAGAAATGCGCCTAGCCCGCCCCAGTTGGGGACATCGACCACGTCAGGAGCAAAACCGGCGATCTCACGGTTAAGCCAACGCGCCGCCAATAGCGGGCGCAGCAGCAGACGTCGGTGGCCAGGGCCCTTGCGCTGTGCGGCTTGCCCTGCCTCAATGATGAAATCGCCATTGTCGGTGCTGGCTAGCACGAGCACGACGGCCCCCGCTTCACTTAGACAGGCCGCCAGATCGCTGACATAGCGGCCGACCCCGAAGGAAGGACCACAGCCAGGATATTCGGGGGTGACAAGAGCTACCCGCATGCTTTTACGTGCCCATGGAAGTGGCTTCAGCCGCGACCATCGCCTGCGCGACTTCGCGCCAGTGTTTGACCGCCTGCCAGCCGAGTTCTGTCGCCGCCCGTGTTGGCTCGCCAACTGCCCGGTGCAGTTCGCTCGGGCGCAAAAGTGACCGATCGATATCGACGTGCGCCGCCGCCTCAAGACCGACGCAGCGGAAGGCTTCGGCCACGAAGTCCGCCAGGCTGCATTCGTCTCCCGTAGCGATCACGTAATCACGAGGGATTTTCTGCTGCAGCATGCGGTGCATGGCAACGACATATTCGGGCGCCCAACCCCAATCCCGGACTACGGCGGTATTGCCCAGACGCAGGCGCTCACGCGAGCCGTTGGCAATACGCAGCGCGGTGTTCACTACCTTGCGTGTGACGAAACGCGGATGGCGCAGCGGGCTCTCGTGATTGAACAGGATGCCCGAGGCCGCGAATAGGCCGTAGGCCTCGCGGTAGATGTTGATCTGCCAAAAGGATTGCGACTTGGCTACGGCATACGGACTGCGTGGACGGAAGTGGCTGTCTTCATTCAGGCGGCCATTTGGAAGGTCGCCAAAACACTCGCTGCTGCAGGCGTTGTAGAAGCGTATCTGCGGCGCATACAGACGTATGACTTCGAGGAAATTAAGGGTCGCGACGCCGATGCTTTCTAGGGTCTCGACCGGCTGCTCGAATGACATGCCGACCGATGACTGGCCCGCGAGGTTGTACAGTTCATCCGGTTGGTGGGCGCTGATGGTTTGCAGGGCGCTGCGAAAATCGATGGGATTCATCGTCACCAGCTGAACGTCATCAGCGATGCCCAAACGCTTGAGGTTGCCGGCATGTGCGCCGTCTGCATCGCGCGAGGTGCCGATGACGCGATAGCCGAGGCCCAGCAGGTGCTGGGCCAGATAACCACCGTCCTGCCCGGTGATGCCGGTAATAAGCGCTGTCTTCATGGCCGACGAGTCTCTCACGCGAATCCGCTTCGCGCCATCCCTATTGCCACGGTTACGGGTATCGCCTCGCGGTCGCTAGGCTGTCGGTTCTTTCCACTTCCCGTGTTCCTTGATCAAGCGCACCAGTTCATCGCGTGCGCCAGCCTGGGGAATGCCGTTGCGGACTTTTTCGCGACCGTGGTAAAGGTCGATCTTCCCCGGACCCGAGCCGACATAGCCGAAGTCGGCGTCGGCCATCTCGCCGGGGCCGTTGACGATGCAGCCCATGATGGCGATGGTCACACCGTCGAGGTGGTTGGTGATCTCCTTGATGTGGGCGGTGACGTCCATCAGGTCAAACTGGGTACGGCCGCAACTCGGACAAGCCACGTAATCGGCGCGGGTGACGCGGGCTTTGACTGATTGCAGCAGGGTGAACGCCAGACGGCGAGGGTCGGCCGCCACTGGCAGATAGAGGCAGTCACCGATGCCATCGATCAGCAGGCCACCGGCAATGGCGGCGATGGCCAGCTCATCATGTTGAAACGGCAGGGCGATGGCGATTGCGTGACGCTCGCCGCCAGTGGCCGAGGTGACAGCGGTAAAGCGTTCTTCGCAAAGCGCCGCAAGCAGGCGATAAGCGCGGGTTTCGCCCAGCAGCCCGCATTCGGCGAGGCCAATCACCACACCGCCCGGCATGGCATTCACGCTGGAGCGCAAGGCCGCCGTGGGGTCGCTGCCGTCGAGGCGCAATAGCACCAGGGTGCCGGCAACCAGCGGCGGCAGGGGGCGATCGGCGCGGGTGGCGATGATTTCTACCTGCTGGCCAGAGGCAGTGGCAGAGGAAGTGGCAGAGGCAGGAGTCGCCTGTGGGCCATTGCCGCGTTCAGCCCCAGGGATGCTGGAGGCCATGAGCTGCCATAAGGTGCCATCGGCGACCACGGCATCGGCGGCGGGCTCGCGGCCTTTGGCAGATGGTGTTGTCAGCGGTACCAACACGCGCGGGATGAGCGTGCCGCCAATGGGCAGGTCATTACCCACACGGGTGATTTCCGCAGCCCGGCGTTTAAACGTGTAAGGATCGGTCGGATCGTGCGGGGCGGCCGTGGGCGCCGGCGAATTGCGCCAGCCGGCATAGCGGGCGACCAGCGCGCGGGCCACCGGGAGCTCAAATTCAGGGGGTTCGGTAAGGCTCACGCGCACCGTGTCGCCGAGTCCGTCTTCGAGCAGGGCGCCGATGCCGGCGGCGCTCTTGATGCGGCCGTCTTCACCGTCGCCGGCTTCGGTGACACCAAGATGCAGCGGATAAGCCTCGCCGTGCGCCAGCAGATGTGCAGTCAGCAGACGATAGGCCTCGACCATCACTTTCGGGTTCGACGATTTCATGCTGATGACCAGGTCGCGCAGACCCTCGCTTTCGGCGATGCGCACGAATTCCATGGCACTTTCGACCATGCCACGCGGGCTGTCGCCCCAGCGATTCATGATGCGGTCTGACAGCGATCCGTGATTGGTGCCGATACGCAGACAACGGCCCAGCACCTTGGCGCGGCGGGCCAACGGCGCAAAGCGCGCACTGACGTGCTCGACTTCTTCGGCGTACTGGGCGTCGCTGTACTCGACGATCTTAAAGGACTTTTTATCGGCGAAATTGCCTGGATTGACGCGCACTTTTTCAACGTGCTCGATGGCTTCCATGGCTGCCGCCGGCATGAAGTGGATATCGGCGCATAAGGGGATGCGCGCGAAACCAGCGGCGCTGAATTCACGGCGGATATCTTTCAGGGCCAGTGCATCCTTGACCCCGGGAGCGGTGATGCGGATCAGTTCCGACCCGGCCTCGGCAAGCACGATGCACTGCGCGACCGTCGCCGCGATATCCGGCGTCTTGGTTGTGCACATGGTCTGGATGACTACCGGTGCCGGCTGGCCGTGGATCAGTCCACCGATCTGCACCTGGCCGCAGCGCACTGCCCGCGAGATGCGGCGTTGGTAACCAAAGCGGCTGGGGATGTAGGGGGGAAGCACGGTCATGGTAGTTTTATAAGCGGGAAGTTAGCGGCGAAAACAGACATCAGGTCTGATCACGCTGCTTTTGTCGTTGCGAGATTTGCTGCAGCTGTTTGCGCTCTGTGGTAGTCAACGACGGCAGGCCGTGTTCGCCGACCTTGGCCAACAGGCGATCGAGGATGTCTTGTTCGGCGGCGAGCTCGCTTTCAGCCTTGGCGACGGCGCGGGCCGCACGTTGACGACGCCACGCCGATGGCGGAGCGCTGCCCGCATAAGCCGGGTCAACCAAGAAGATCGGGTCTTGGCCACTGGCGATAGCTGTACGATCATTGATGGTCGCCAACAGCGAACAGATGCCGACGAACAGCAGAAGGAAATCAGTGCGCCAAACGGCAAATACCAGCAACACAATCGCCGAAATAAATCCCAGCATCAGGCTTGCATGAACAGCTTTGCGCATCGGCATGAGGTTCCACAGCAAGCCGCGCCACCAGCGATGGCCGTCAAACGGCTGGCACGCCAGCAGGTTGCCGATGCCGATCATCAGGTTGAGGTAGGTGACATAGCTAAGCACCATGGCTAGAAACCCGCTTACGTACCAACTGCCAACATAGCAGACGCCAGCGAGAAGCAGATTTATCAGGGGGCCCGCGAAGCCGGCAATGAAATGCGCACCCGGGCGCAGGGCCACCTGGATCTCATCTTGATTGTTGAGAATCGACAAGGTGGTGGCCTGCAGGCGCCCGCCTACCGCACGACAGGCAGCGCCGTGGCCCAGGGCGTGTACCGCCATGGCTATCATAGGCGCGACAAAGCCGATGACGATCATCGAGGTCTGTTGCCCACGGGCAAAATTCAGGCCTTCAAACAGCATCCACACGCCCAACAACCAACTGATGCGGACCTCGCTACCGAGTACCCGCCCAAGACGCAGCGACCAGCCAAGGATTTCATTTACGCCATGCATGGCCATAGAATGGGGCTGTCTCTCAGCGTGCCAGCGCCTCTAGTCCGGCTTCGACACCCAAACGATCGAGTACATCGCACGCATCTAACACGCGATGGATGGTGGTCGGGTCAGCAGCCACCAACAGTCCGTTGAGGTGAGCGATGCCGGGATTTTCCGGCAGCCAGGCCAAACACCAGCCGGGGTGGGTCCACGCTGCAGGGACCACTTCAGCGCGCAGGCCGGCGGCCAAGCGCTGACCCGCGTCATTGTCACGCGCTAGATGCGGCAGGGGGATGATGCCTAGGCGCCGGCGTTGCGCCGGATGCTCGCGATCGTCGGGTATGCTCAAACGACTGAGGCACCATACCCCATGGCTGCACACGGCGCGGATGCCGACGCTGGCCAAGGCGATGGGCACCTCGGCAATGGTAGTGGCGCCGATGGTCGGGCTCGGCTCGGCGGTGAGGCCTGGTGCCACGCTGACACTGAGGGCGGTGGCCTTGGCAAGGCCGGCTAGCCAATCATTCCACGGCATCACACCCAGTGCGACGTGGACGGGTCGTTCACCCAGCGGAGTGGCGGGATCGGCGATCAGTGGTGGGACGGTTGCGGCTGGCAATTGCAGCAGAGCCAGGGTCTCGATCAATCGGGCTTGGCCATAGGTGTCGAGCATTGCTAGCCACAGACCGTTCTCTGGAACATAGCCGAGTGTCGCCACATCACCGGCTTCACCGACACCGAGCCAGGGGGCGATGAGGGTGCGGACCAGCGCCTCGCTGGCGGGGGCGTTACGCAGCCCGCTCGAATGGGTGCGCGCATGCAGGGGGCCACGAGGTGGATGTTGATCCGCAGTTAATACGATCTCCCCTGACGGATTCTCAACCCACCACAACCCAGCGGCAAAAGCCAAAGCTTGCCGTACGGCCGCCGGATCGGCGGCGTACAAACAGACGGTTATCGGCCGCGCCCCGAGTGCGCTGGTGGCAACATCAAAAGCCAATGTGGGGCTGTCGTTGGACAAGCGACCGAGCTCATGTAAAGCCCGCCCGAGCGGCTGGGCGGTGGTGCTCCAGGTCAGCAGCTCGGCAGCGGGCAGTGGCACCAGTGGCAGAGTCAGCAGTGAGAGAGCCAGCAGTGAGAGATTCAGCAGCGGTATGGCCAACAGCGGCCACAAGAGCCGCCAACCATCGGCCATTCGCCTCATCGCTTCACTGCATTCGTGTTTCAATGTGGCGCATGACCGCATCATAGACGTCATCACGCTCGGCTTTCAGCTCGACCAGACGATTGGCATAAGTCGGGGTTACGCCCGGCAATTGACCAGTATGATAGGCTGTTTTCGCTTCGCTGAACTTGAGGCCGTGTGCCGTGCTGATCACTACCACGCGCTCATGGGCTTTGATCTCGCCGCGCTTGATGAATTTGATCATGGCAGCGAGGGCCACGCCAGTGTGCGGACAGTTGAACAACCCGGTGCGATCCGCCTGGGCGGTAGCGTCGGCGAGTTCCTGCTCGCTGGCTTGCTCGACACGGCCGTCATGCTTCATCAGCGCCTTAATGGCCTTGCTGCGCGACACCGGATCACCGATGCGGATGGCACTGGCCTGCGTCGGCAGGGCCACCATCGGCTGGAATTCCTTCCAGCCGGTCTTGTAGGCGCGGTACAGCGGATTGGCATTTTCGGCCTGGCAGCAGACGATCTTGGGAATCGTGTTGATGATGCCCAAGGCCTGAATCTCTTCGAAGCCCTTATACAGCGCCGTGACGTTGCCGAGATTGCCGCCAGGGATGAAAATCCAGTCGGGGATTTCCCAGTCGAACTGCTGTACGATCTCGATGCCAACGGTCTTTTGCCCTTCGACGCGCAATGAGTTCATGGAGTTGGCGAGGTACAGTTTCTTGTCTTCGGTCAGCTGCTGCACCAGGCGCATGCAGCCGTCGAAATCCGTATCCAGGGCCAAGGTCAGGGCGTTGTTGGCAATCGGCTGGATCAATTGCGCTGCACTGATCTTGTTGCGCGGCAACAACACCACGGCCGGGATCCCAGCGGCAGCGCAATAAGCTGCGAGCGCGGCTGAAGTGTCGCCGGTCGAGGCGCAGGCCACGCCCATGATGCCGGGTTGCTTGCCGCTGCGAATCAGGTGATTGACCTGGCTCACGAGCACGGTCATGCCGAGGTCTTTGAACGAACCGGTATGGCTGACGCCGCACTGCTTCACCCACAGGTCGCGGACCCCGAGTTCTTTGCCGAAACGATCGGCCCAAAACAGATTCGAGCCACCTTCATCAAGTGAGACGATGTGTTCATCGGGAATGTTGGGCAGGACGAGCTCTTTTTTACCCCATACACCGGAAGAAAACGGCCATTGCGTGCGCTTGTAGCGACTTTCCCACAGCTTCATCCAGCCGGCTGCTGAGCGCTGACGCAGCGATTCGATATTGTGTGCGACCTCAAGTAGCCCTCCAGTGGGGCTACGATAGACGATCTCATCGAGTTCCCATCGTCCGGTGCCAGTTTCGGCATCTCGGAACCACGCATCATTCTGCATGCGGCATCCTTCAAAGTAGCTGTGTTTGAGGTCACTACCCTAGGTACCTGTCGACGATAGGCCAGCACGTCTGGCTCGATCTGCGCTAAACAGCAATAAACAGCAAATGGTTGACCAGATGGACGAGCCATATTGATTAAAAGGCGTAAAATAATATTGTGCATATAGTTTTAAAAATAAGCGGCCACCATTTTAAAATTTCCAAGTTTATTTGAACCGTTGGCAACCGCAGGACGTTAACTAGACTTACGATGCTCCACCGTCCTGCACTGTCCGTTCAGTCTTCTTTTGCGATAATTAGTCCCTCCATGTCCTTTCTCCTCGTGATCCAACCAGCTGACGATTCTGCTCGTGAGCTAGATTTGAACGAGGTAAAGCTGCCCTTTGTTGCTGGGCGTGATTCGGATTTGTCGCAGATAGTCTTAGCCGATAGCCAATGCAGCAGAGCGCATTGCAAATTTTCCGCTCACACGGGCGGGCTGGCGATTGAGGATCTCGATAGCCGAAACGGTACGTGGTTGAATGGCAATCGGATCGAAAAGGGCATCCTCAAGCTTGGCGACGTGTTGCGCTTGGGTAGCACAGAAATTTCCATCGAAGAGCCTGCCCCCCCAGACCCATTAGAAGGAAAACGATTAGGTGGGTTTGACCTGCAAGAGGCTATGGGACGTGGCAGCTACGGCACCGTTTATCGCGCTTTGCAGATTAATCTCGGACGAACAGTAGCGGTGAAAGTACTCGCCGACGAGTGCCGACGTGATCCACAGCTGGTGAAGGAATTCCTCATTGAAGCACGGCGGGCCGGGCGGCTCAACCATCCGAATCTGGTACAGGTGCACGATGTCTGCCAGATAGACGATCAGTACTTGTTGATCATGGAGCTGATGAGTTCAACGGCGACTGAACTCGTGCGTGAAGACGGCGTCTTCAGTGAGACTCAGCTGTTGCACATCCTACGCGACATGACCAAGGCTCTCGCCTATGCCGAAAGCCAGCGGCTCGTGCATCGCGACGTGAAGCCGGATAATATCTTGGTCAACGATGAGGGAACATTCAAGCTAGCCGATCTAGGTATCGCCGCGCCGATCGCTGAAAATGGCGTAGCTACGCAAGAACGCACCTTTGGCAGCCCGCACTATGTGGCGCCCGAACAGGCCCGTGGCGGAACCATCGATGGGCGGGCAGATCTGTACGCCTTGGGAGCGACGGCCTGGCAGCTAGCCACCGGCGACACCTTATTTCAAGGCACCAGCCGGCAGTTGATCGCCCATCATTGTAATACCCCGTTGCCGGATCTGCGGCGGCTGGCGCCCAAATTGTCGCCGGCGTTGGTGACGTTGATCTGCAACCTCCTGGAAAAAAACCCGGATCGTCGGCCGGCTCATGCTTTGGAGGCCAATAAGCGCGTCGAGCACATGCTCGCCACCCTCACTGCCCGGGCAACGACGCCACGCGTCAAACTCCGCGTCCGCCGCATCCGCCGCTTCCGCTGAAGCGCGGCGCTCATCGTACATCTGCGGCGTTGCAAAAAGCCTCGCTTGATTGGCCATGCGTCGCTTTCTGTTCCGTGCATCCTAATGTACAACTCGCGCAGTTTTTAGGTGTCGAAGTAAGAATTTTCCTCCTCAGATGTGCGACTGGCGATAGGTTTGTGGCATGGAAAGCCTGCGCGAACTCTACCGCATCGGCTGCGGCCCGTCTTCCAGCCATGCGCTGGGGCCGCAGGCGGCGGCATTGCAGTTTCGGCACCGCTACCCCTCTGCTACAGCGATGGAAGTCACCTTACTTGGCAGCCTGGCGGCCACCGGCAAGGGGCATGGCACCGATCGCGTGTTGCAGCAGGCTTTCACCGGTCTCGCCCTGCGTCTGATCTGGCGTCCGGAAGAGG
>JAYVTR010000424.1:0-7914 GCA_043788625.1 Planctomycetota bacterium | reverse complement strand
GCTCGATACCAGCGCCATGAAGGGCAACATGTATGAGCGCCCGAACTATCCCGTGACCTGGATCCATCCCTACGGCAGCGGCAAGGTCTTCTACACCGCGATGGGTCATCGCGAGGACGTGTGGGCCAATCCGATCTACCAGCAGCTGATCATCGGCGGCATCACCTACGCCCTCGGCCGGGTGAAGGTCGACGACGCGCCGAACCTCGACACCGCCGCGCCCAAGGCCGGCACCATGCCGCCGGCTGCGCCGCCCAAGGCGAAGTGAGGGTCTGAAGCCAAAGGAACCACGGGGAGCATCGCCTCGTGGTTGCAGTGCCATTTAACGCGGCGTGATTTACGTTGGAAATGGCGCTGTGGATCTACGCGTCGGCGTAGGTCAATCAGCCTTGCCTTTTCACGAAACCGGGAACGAAGGCGACGGAACGGAAAAGACTCGGGATTCTTACTCAAGCTCGTTCAATATTGCCTGAATCATTTTATGGGCTCTCTCGTTGGCTTCCGACTCTGTTTCGTAGTGACGCTGAGACAAATCCCAAACTAGAGCAGCGTTCGTTTTCTTCCTGGCGGCTTCAATATCGTCTAAAAGCACATTTAGCTTTTTAGAAGACCACCCCAGAAAATCATTCACTATGTCAGTGCAAGCTTTCGCTTTGCGCTTTCCGTAATGGATGCGAATGCCGACGAGGGAAACCGACAGCCTGCTTGCGGCCGTATTGAAAGGACGATGGTCCAATGAACCATTATTGCAGATCAAGCGATGCTCCTTCAAAAAGTCTTCTTTCGTGCTCTCGGCATGACCAACAAGAGTTTCTAGGCGCTCTTGTCGGCTCTTTCGGCGTTCACGAAAATAAACGAAGAGATGAGCGAGAGCTGCTCCAATGAGCGCGCCAAAAACAGAGGCGACGACGCCCAGATTAAGAGCGCCGAAAATATTCTCAGATGAAACCTGATCGCGTGAGCCTGCGAGAATTGGTTGAGTTGCGTGAGTTCCAGAAGAAGCAGTCATGACAATACTTCCCGATGAGGAATTTCCGATATTTGTTACTAAGACCATAAAGCCGACGGGAAACAGAAAACCCGGAAAACTACCCAATTAATTCCCCTAAGGCAGCCGCACAGGAATTGGAATTGCCAAACGGGTCAGCAGCGCGCGCGCTTCTTTGGCCGCCTGGGTATCTCCGAAGTCACGTAACAGCCCGGTGCCCGTGGCATGGAGCTCCTGCAAACGCTTGCTGTTGGCTCCGGCGAAACGCTGATCGTCAGCGCTGCGCTTGGCGCCATCGACTGCGACCAAGGTGGCATCGAGCTGGATCAGGCGATCGAGTGCGACCCACGCCGCCACCTCGCGTTTGAGATCCTTGGCCTTCAACCGTTCGCGTGCGCTGTCGGCAACAGCGAGGCCATCGAAGCGTTTGGCCAGGGCCTGGTAGGCGGCGAAGGCGCTCGGCGGATGGGTCTCCTCCAGTCGCTTGGCCTGGGTCAGGCGGTCATCACCGATCTTGCCTAGCACGCCAAGGATGCGCGTGGCCTCCGCAAAAGTGGCATTTTTGGACATACGCATTTCGAAATCAGCCCTCATCCGGCAGCATGCGTCGGCATCAGATCATGCATCAGCAACCCAGGATGCCGCGCCAACAGCCGTAGCAATGCCTTCGCAGGACCATCCGGCTGACGCCGGCCCTGTTCCCAGTTCTGCAACGTGCCCACGCTGATGCCCAGCGCTTCGGCGAAGCGGGCCTGACTCACCACGCGGAAGGCGGCGCGGAAGGCGGCCACGTCGCCGTCCTGATAAGTGCCCTGGACGATGCGGCGGCGTACGGCCTCGCGGATGCGGAACACGGGTTCGCCGGTTGCTTCATCGGGATCGGAATGGATGTCCTCGTCGCGCTTCGCCTTGAGGCGGGCGATCATCGCCGGATCGGGGCGGTGGGCGCGGATCTGGGCACTGGTCTTGATGATCTTGGTCATGGGTCACCGGATTGATGGTGCATATCTCGTTGCTGTCAGTGGCGCAATCGGCCGCGATTGCGCAGGCGCCAGTCCACGCACCACGTCTACGTAATCGAGGCGATTGCGTCACGGGACGGCCGGTCATTTCTTTCTCGGGTGGCGCAATCGCCTCGATTGCGTGGGTGTCGGGCGAACGGGTGACGATGCGCAATCGGGGCCGATTACGCCACGGGGAGGCAGGTCATTCCCGTGCACTCGCCTACGACTACCTGATGAAGCCCTTCGGCCTGGAGCAGGTCGAGGCGTTGCTGCTGCGACTGAACGAGCGCCAGGGTCTGGTGCAGCGGGCCCAACTGCCGCATCTGCTGCCGATCTGCAACGGGCGTCCGGCGGGAAGGTCTGCCCGCTGCTCGCGTGGACTACCCCGGGCGGCCACCCCTAATTTATCCTTTCCAAAAGGACAAATAGAGCAATATTTCGCCCGACATGAATGATGTTAAATCCGTACTCCGTCAGCGGATCGCCGACTCCCTGACGGCACCGGTTCCAACGCTGACGCGTCGCGACGTACGTCTGCCCGAGGTCCGCCGCAAGGCGCATGCGATCATCGGCATGCGCCGGAGCGGCAAGTCGACGTTCCTCTGGCAGTGCCTGGCTGATCGCTTGGCCGCCGGCTCGCCGCGCGAAGCCCTGCTCTACCTCAACCTGGAGGACGAGCGGCTGAACGGCATGACGGCGGTCGATCTGGGTGGAGTGATCGAAGAGTGGTTCCGCCAGCGTCCGGGAATCCGCGACCGCACCCGGGCAACGCTGTTCCTCGACGAGGTGCAACTGATCCCGGGATGGGAGACCGTCGCTCGCCGGATCATCGACCAGGAGCAGATCGATCTCTTCCTGTCGGGATCCTCGGCCCACCTGCTCAGTTCAGAGATCGCCACCAGCATGCGCGGTCGTGCGTTGCCGACGACGGTCTATCCGTTCAGTTTCCGCGAGGCCTTGCGTCATGCCGACGTGGAGCCACTGAAATCCTGGGAGCGTCTGCCCAAGTCCGTACGTTCGGATCTCGAGGCGCGTTTGCGTCATTACCTGCTGGCGGGCGGTTTCCCCGAGGTCCAAGGCGTACCGGAGCGTGATCGCGCGGCGCTGTTGCGCAGCTACGTCGACGTCGCCGTCCTGCGTGACGTGATCGAGCGTCATGCGGTCTCGCATCCGGTGGCCTTGCGCTGGCTCCAGCGGCATCTGCTGTCCACGCCGGGTTCGCTGTTCAGTGTCCAGAAGTGCTGGGACGCGATGAAATCCCAGGGTTTGGCGGTGGGCAAGGACAGTGTCCATGCCTGGCTCGACCATCTCGAGGACTGCTTCCTCATCCACACGCTCAGCGTCGCCACGACCAGCGAGCGCCGTCGCATGGTCAACCCGCGTAAGGCCTACCCGATCGATGCCGGTCTGATCCAGGTCTGGTCACGCTCGCCCGAAGCGCAGACCGGTCACGCGCTTGAGACCGTCATCCTCATCGAACTGCTCCGCCGTGGTCACGAGGTGGATTACGTGAAGACCGTCGAAGGGTTTGAGATCGACTTTCTCACCCGTGATCACGCTGGGCACGAGATGCTGATCCAGGTCGCCAGCGAGACGACGGACACTGCGACGCTCGATCGCGAAGTACGGGCGCTGGTCGCTGAAGCGAAACGCCGACCCGGAGCAGACGCGCTGCTCATCACCATGGACATCGTGCCACCCACAGTCCCCGTAGGAGTGCGGTGGGTCGCGGCAAGCGAGTGGTTGCTGAAGCAGGACGCCAGCGACCCATAGCCCCCATCATCAGAGCGCGCTTGACCGCTCTGCGCGATCGGATGTCAATAAAGGACGTAATATGCGTATGTCCTTTATTGTGCCCTCGCTGATCGCGCCGGCGAAGTTCCACACCAGCCGGTCGCTGGCCGCGCCGATCGCCCAATGCCAGGCATTCCAGCGCGTTCGGAGGCGTCCTGTCGCTCGGCCGACTGCACGCCATCGATCCAGATGCGAAATTATATGCCTGTCCTTAACTTTCCTTAACTTCGACGCCGGAAAAGGGAAGTCCGCGCGCGCAGACGTGAACCCGAGACGCCACGTAGGGCATCGGTCGTTCTAACGACAGCCCCCAGCCGGAACGGCTGGGGGCTGGGGGGTGTATTTTACGGTTAAATAACAACGGAGAGGCCAACTACATGCCTGTCCTTAAGTTCAGTTGCCGTATTCCAATAAAGGTAGCCAGCCAGTCATTGCCCCGGACCCGGGACAGCGAAGATGCCACTATGACCTGGACGTCGCCGGTGACCATGATGCTGGTGAAAGTGGTCGGGTATGCGGCGATCTCGATGATCCTGGGTTACGCCTCCTATCGTGGGGTGATGAACGGAGGCGTTGCTCTTTCGAGGTCCGCGCGCATCGAATACACCGCGTCTCAACACCCCTACATCTTCTGGAGCGCCATCGGCTTCAGCTCTGCACTGTCGCTTGGCTATGGAATGGCTGGCGTGCTGGTCGGATACGGCCTGTTCACGACCAGGCGCGCCAAGCAGGACGATCAGGTCCGGCCATGATTCACGCGGGTCCGTGCGGCATGGGCAGAGCGCTTCGTCCCACCTCTGGTTGCGCCAAGACGGTGACCACATGACCGCCCCCGGCCGATCGCCACGAGCGACCGGGCTGTCGTGGCCCTTCACGCTGGTGTCGGTCGCCTGCGGCACGGCGTTGTGCTGGTGGACCATCGCGAATGCCGCAATCGGCTACACGTTGCAACCGTGGTACGGCTGGACGCAGGGACGGGTCGTGATAGCGGAACTGGCCAGCGAGATGCGGCCGACCGGGAACGGGAAGGAGAGGCAGTTCTTCAACGCGGTAATCATCTGCGCCTACGAGGTGGACGGGGTCACCCATCGCCTGCGGCTGTCGGATCCGGAGGAGTGGTATTGGACGGACGGAGAGGCCGGCATCCACATCCGCCGTTTGCCGCCCGGAAAGCAGGTACCGATCTTTTTCGATCGACAGTCACCAGCCACCGCCAAGGCGGTGCGGACGGTGAACCTGACCTACCTGCTGATCCCTGCGTTGCTGACGATCGCGACAGCGTGGCTGATCCGGCGCGAATGTGACATCAACAGGCCGACGACGAGCCCTAAAACAGCGGCGAGGTACGTCGGGTCGTTGCCGGCACTGGCGGCCTTCGCCTATTTCCTGTGGTTCCGGGTGCTGGATGGGAAGTCCGCTTTCTCCGGGAGTTCGGGCCGGTGGAGCAGCGCGCCTGATCTGTTACTCGTATGGATCCTGTTCAGTCTGGGCTTCTCCCTGATCGCGTGGGCCATCGCCGGGCAGATGAAAAAAACGCCAGCGCAGCCGGCAAAGCCCGTGGCGTGAGCTGCCGCCTGACGGAGGCAGCGGGCCGGCCGGGAGCGGAAATGTGGCTTCATCAGCCCTTCATCACCGCCTTCATCACCGCCTTCATCACCGCCAGCATCATCGCCCGGTGGTCAATAAAGAACGGTGGTCAATAAAGGAGGTCAATAAAGGACATACGCATATCTTGACTCGCCTCCCCGCGCGACGAGGCTGTTTCCATGACCCGCGCACGAAAAGACCTCATCGATCCCACCAAGGCCGGCACCTACCACCTGATCACGCGGTGCGTTCGTCGTGAGCGATTGCTGGACCGCGGCGAGCGGAAGGCGTGGCTGTGCCGTGGTCTGGCGAACTGGCTGTCGCACATGGGCATCGATCTGTTGGCCTATGCCGTGATGGGCAACCACCTGCATCTGGTGATCCGTCTGCGGCCGGACGTGGTGGCCGACTGGAGTGCGGCGGAGGTGGCGCTGCATGCGCTGGCGATCCTGCCGGTGCGTAGCGGTCCCGGTCTGGAGCCGCTCAGGGTGACTCCGGCGGTGAAAGAGCGGTACGCGGCCAATTCGCGCTGGGTGTCCCAGCAACGGGCGCGTCTGTGCTCGCCAAGCTGGCTGCTGCGACTGGTGAAGCAGGAGATCGCCCGCCGGGCGAATGCCGAGGACGACTGCACCGGCCACTTCTGGGAAAGCCGCTTCACCAGCGTGGTGTTGCTGGACCTGGCAGCGACCCTGGCGTGCATGGTCTACGTCGACCTGAATCCCTTCCGCGCCCACCTGGTGAAGGATCCGACCGCGTCGACCTTCACCAGCATCCGCCACCGTCAGGCGCGCACGCAAGGCGCGCGTTCGGATGTCGACGCCCCGGACAGCGATCTGGGCAAATGCCTGGTGGCGATGCCGCAGTGCGCCCCGGTGGATCGCTGGGGCGGCGATCTGGTGCCCTGGAGCCTGAGCGAATCCGACTACGTGGCACTGGTCGTGGCGACGGCCTCGCAGGCGAACAAGCACGGACGCGCCGCCGTGTCCCAGGCATTCTCCCTGGTGCAGCGACTCGGCATCGAACCGGCGGCCTGGGCCACCACCATGACGCAGGGCGGCTCGATGAGCGGCAGCGTGATCGGCGGACCAGAGGCCCGTCAGCGATGGTGCAAAGCCGCTGGCCAGCGCTGGGCGGCGGACAAGTCGGGGCTGTGGTAATTTGCGTATGTCCTTTATTTTGACTCCTTTATTTTGACTTTATTTTGGCTTCCACAGGCATGAGAGGACAGCAAAAGACAGAACAGGAGACGCGGAGACGCGGAGGCCGGAGGAGGGGAGGACGTCACGGCTTTGTCTGCTGTGCCCCCGGCTCTTCTCCTGCGAGCTCCGCGTCTCCTGTGAATCTCTCTTCGGTGCCCCGTTTCACGGCACCTCCGATCCCGAGATCAGGAAAGGCTGGCCCGGCACCGTGGTGAAGCCGGCGCATTCGAAGGCCGCCGTGCCGTCCTTGCCCAACCCGCCGTAGACCTTGTCGCCCCAGGCGCTGATCGGCTCGATCAGGTAATTGATCAGCTTGCGCCCGCGGAAGTCGGCGATGCTCACCAGCGCCGCGCCGCGGTAGTTGCCCGGCTCGGCCGCCACCGGGTCGTCGAGACGCGCGTCCTCCAGCACGCGCGTCACTTGTGGCGTGCCGCCAGAAATGCGCACCCAGGTGATGCGGCGGTCGCCGCGGCTGGCGATCACCGCGGTGTTCTGCGGGGTGAACTGCCGCGCGCCGTAGGCGAGCGACAGCGGATTGCGTCCGACCATGACCATGCCCACCGGCGCGACCGGACCGGGCTTGGCCGCGGCGGAGGCGAGTTGGCCGACCTCGACGATCACCAAGCGTCCATCGAGCGTGGTGATCATCGCCTTGGTCGCGAAGCCGGCGTCGTCCCCGGTCGGGAACCCCGCGCCGACCGCGACCGGCTGCGGGATCTTGAGCGTGTGCGCGACCACCGGCTTGGCCTTGGGGGCGTGTTCGAAGGTGAACGGCCACTGGTCAGGCGCGTCGCCGACCTTGGTCGTCTGCTCATAATCTTTCTGCGTGCCCAGGTACATGCTGCGCAGCCAGGAGAAAAACGGCGCGAGGTCGACGAACACCACCTTGCTCTCGGCGCGCGAGGCGACGATCGCGTAGCCGAGCCGCGGCATGGCGGTGCCGATGTTGCGGGTCGCGCCGGGCGCGCCCTTGGCCCAGCGCTCGCGCACCTCGGGCTTGGAGAAATCGAAGGCGTCCTTGGCCAGATCGCCCGACACGCCGTCCGACGCCACGGTGTCGGTGGTGGCGGCGACCGCGCTCGGCGTGGCCACCGGCAGATCGACGAAGCCGAGTAGCTTCATGTGCGTGAAGAACGCGGTGCTTGGGACCAGGAAGAGTTTGTGATCGCGGTTGCTGCACAACGCGATCACCGCGAGCTGACCTTTGAGCGCGTTCACGTCCCACACCGCGATCAGTGCGAGTTCATTGCCCGGCGTCACCGCCACCGCGGTCGGCACCTTGCCCGGCGGCAATTGCAGCACGAGGCTCGGCTGCTCGCCGTTGTTGCCAGTGCCGCTGGTG
>JAYVTR010000423.1:0-22630 GCA_043788625.1 Planctomycetota bacterium | reverse complement strand
CCCTGGAAGAGAACAAAGCCACCCGCCTGAAGCGGCCGATGCAGCGGCGCATCTTTCCCGAAGGCAAAGACGGCATCGGCAAGGGCGGCGGGCGGCTGTTCGAAGACCTGCGCTGGTCGCGTTTCAAGCACCAGGCCCCGGCGGTGATGTTCACGGTGGTCGCCGATCACGTCGTCCCCTTTTTGAAGACCATGGGCACGGCGGATTCGACCTATGCCCGGCACATGAAGCATGCCCGTTTCACCATCCCGACCCCAGCCTTGCTGGCCAAGGTTGTCGACCTCATCGACGGCGTGCCGATGGAAGACCGCGACACCAAGGGCGATCTCTACGAATACATGCTCAGCAAGGTCGCCACCGCCGGCACCAACGGCCAGTTCCGCACGCCACGCCATTGGATCCAGTTGATGGTCGAGCTGATCGCTCCGGGACCAAAGGATGTCATCTGCGATCCGGCCAGCGGCACCTGCGGCTTCCTGGTCGCGGCGGGGGAATTTTTACGCCAGCACCATCCGCTGGTGCTCACTGACCCGACCTTGAAGAAGCACTTCCACGAGCACGCCTTCCACGGCTTCGATTTCGACCCCACCATGCTGCGCATCGGCAGCATGAACATGCTGCTGCACGGGGTCGAAATCCCGATGTCCGTTACCAGGATTCCCTGGCCCAGGATCACTCCAGCGATGCCGGGCGATACACGGTGATCCTCGCCAATCCACCCTTCGCCGGCAGCCTGGATTACGAGAGCACGGCCAAGGACCTGCAGGCGGTGGTGAAGACCAAGAAGACCGAGTTGCTGTTTCTGGCCTTGTTCCTGCGCCTGCTGAAAACCGGCGGCCGGGCGGCGGTGATCGTACCCGATGGCGTGCTGTTCGGCTCATCGAAGGCGCACAAGGAGTTGCGGCGGATGCTGGTCGAAGAGCAAAAGCTCGACGCGGTGATCTCGCTGCCAAGCGGAGCTTTCCGGCCGTATGCCGGAGTCTCTACCGCCATCCTGTGCTTTACCAAAACCGACAGCGGCGGCACTGATCGCGTGTGGTTCTATGATTGCGACGCTGATGGCTGGTCGCTCGATGATAAACGCAATCCGCTGTTGGAAGAGTCCAAGCTGGGAGCGGTACCTATTGCGAAGCTGACTGCCGAAGAACATGCCAAGAATAACCTGCCCGATATCTTGGCTCGCTGGCGCAAGCGTGATGGCGCTGAGACGAAGCGTGCTCGCACCGATCAGAGCTTCAGCGTGCCAAAGGCGGATTTGGTGGCTCAGGACTACGATTTGTCGATCAATCGTTATAAGGAAGTTGTCCATGCTGAGGTGAACCACCGTGCACCGAAGGAAATCTTGAAGGAGTTGGCAACGTTGGAGGTGGAGATTCAGAGGGAGATGAAGGCGTTGGAGGGAATGTTAGGATGAAAAATTGGAAGGAGAGCACATTGGGCGAGGCGTGCGAACTATATCAACCCAAGACAATTTCTTCTGCTCAGTTGGTTGCTGGCGGTAAATTCTCCGTGTATGGTGCAAATGGAGTAATCGGAAAATACGACAAATGCAATCATGCTGAGCCGCAGCTTTTGATAACATGTCGGGGTGCCACATGCGGCTCTGTTAATGTTTCACTACCGAATTCGTGGATCAACGGGAATGCCATGGTCGTGAAGCCAAGGGATAATTCCATTGAGTTGGGCTACCTGAAACACCTATTTCAAGGAGGTCTTGACCTAACGGCTGTGATTACCGGTGCCGCACAGCCTCAAATTACTCGGCAGTCTTTGGCGCCAGTAAAAATTAGAATCCCGCCCATTGCCGAACAACGCCGCATCGCTGACATCCTCGACCGGGCCCACGCCCTCCGCGCTAACCGCCGCGCCGCCCTCGCCCGCCTCGACGAACTGACCCAGGCCATCTTTATTGAGATGTTTGGCCACCACGATCAGACACCAATAACCATTGGGGATTGTCTCGAAAAATCACGCGACGGTTGGACATGGGCCCTTCTCACGGATGTTAGTCGACTGGCAACGGGCCATACCCCAGATCGCAAATGTTCAGAATACTGGGGCGGTGATATACCGTGGGTAACACTCACCGACATTCGCAAACTGAATGGAACCATCGCTCAGAAAACATGCGAGAGCGTCACAGAAGTTGGCATAGAGAACTCGTCGGCTGTAAAGCTTCCGGCAGGGACGGTTTGTTTTTCTCGCACTGCTTCTGTCGGATTTGTGACAGTTATGGGCAAGGAAATGGCGACTTCTCAAGATTTTGTGAATTGGGTTTGTGGACCTAAACTAGATCCAATTTACCTGATGAACGCGTTCCTTCTTTCGCGGGAGCGACTGCGGTCACTAAGTACGGGGTCGACGCATAAAACAATTTACTTTCCAACAGTAGAAAGATTTCGGGCCTTAGTGCCTCCAATGGACCGCCAGATAAAGTTTAGGCGTATCGTCGAAAAGATAACGACGATCAAGGCTGTTCACCAAGCCGCCATCGCTCTCAATGACTCTTTTTTCGCCTCCCTCCAAGACCGCGCCTTCCGCGGTGTCCTATGACTCTCCCAGCGCCGCGTTTCACCATCACCAACGCCATCGCCGCCCACTTGACGGCCATCGAGCGGGCGCGTGGTTTTCTGGAAGCCGCGACGCTGTCGGAAGCCTGGGTCCAACGCATGAGCCAGCGCGCTCTATTGCTCGAAGCCCATCACACCACCCACATCGAAGGCACGCAGCTGACCATCGAACAGGCCGAGCAGGTGTGGGCCGGCCAGACCATCACCGCCGATGGCGATGATGTGCGCGAATTGCTGAACTACCGCGCTGCCTTCCAACTGGTGTCGGAATCCCTGCACCACGGCGACCCGCTCAGCGAAGGGCTGATCCGCGAGATCCACAAGCGCCTGGTCGAAGGCGTGCGTGGCGAGTCGGGCCAGCCGGGCCGCTATCGCCTGGTGCAGAACTTCGTCGCCAACAGCGCCACCGGCACCATCGTCTATACCCCGCCGCCCGCACCGGAGGTGCCGCCGCTGATGCGCGATCTGGTGCAATGGTTGCAGCAGGACAGCGCCATCCATCCGGTGCTGATGGCGGGCATCGCCCAATTCCTCTTGGTGCACATCCATCCGTTCGTCGACGGCAACGGCCGCACCTCGCGCCTGCTCTCGACGCTGTGCCTGTACCGCTCCGGCTATGACTTCAAACGGCTGTTCACCATCAGCGAATTCTATGACCGCGACCGCAGCCGCTTCTATCAGGCGATCCAGGGCGTGCGCGATGCGGACCTCGACCTGACCGGCTGGCTGGAGTTCTTCAGCGAAGGCTTGGCCACCCAGTTGCAGGAAATCAAAGAACGCGGCGTCATCGCCATCCGCACCGAGGTCGTGGCCCGTGAGCACGGCCTCAATCAACGGCAGGCGGATATCCTGGACTTGTTGGTGGTGCAAAAACGCCAATCGATGGAGCAGATCGCTGGCCGCTTCCCCGAGGTCACCCGTCGCACCCTCCAACGTGATATGAAGATCATCATCGACGCCGGACTGGTGCGTGAGATTGGCAGCGGCACCAACGATCCGAACCGCGTGTACGAAGCTGTGACAAGCTCCGACATCAAGCTGTGACAAGCTGTGACATGCTACTGTGACAAATCAGCAACTAGCCTTAGGCGATCTTCTTTTAGACAGTCATACGGGGATTATGCGTAACTCCCCCGTCGTACTTGTCGGTAAAATTCTGTTTTAGTAAGGATTTATATGCGATAGATGAGTTTGCCTTGTCGGAAAGTTGTCCGATAGTCGCATATCCTCTATGACCCAGTTTGATTTTCTTCACAGTGAATGGCCGGCTGTCGCCGAGGCCGCCGGGAAAGCCGCTGCCGCCATCCACTCCGACCCGCGTACGGCCTGCTTCTATGCCCGGCGGGCGCTGGAATTGGCCACCCACTGGATCTTCACGCATGACCCGGCACTGAAGCTGCCGTATCAGGACAACCTCAGCGCGTTGATCCATGAGCCGAGCTTCAAGGCCACCGCCGGCCAAGCCGTCTTCACCAAGGCGCGGCTGATCGTGCAGCTCGGCAACCAAGCGGTGCACAGCCATCGGCCGGTACTGCAGTACGATGCGCTGACGGCGGTGCGCGAATTGTTCCACGTCGGTTACTGGTTGGCCCACACCTATGCCCGCGGCGCGAAGCCGGCAGCGGGGATCACCTTCGATGCCAAGGCCATCCCCGCCGCCGGGGTTCTGCCCAAGCCCGCGGTTGAACAATTGCAGGCACTGGAAACGCAGCTGCGCCAGCAAGATGCGAAGCTGTCAGAAGTGCTGGCCGACAAGAGCGCACTCGACGCTGAATTGAAGCAGGCGCGGGCGGAAGTCGCCAAGGCCAAGGCGGCGGCAGCAACCCAGCCCGACACCCACGATTACTCGGAAACCGAAACCCGCGATGCCTTCATCGACCTGCTGCTGAAAGAAGCCGGCTGGTTGCTTGCCGATGCCCGCGACCGCGAGTACCAAGTCACCGGCATGCCCAATCTGGAAGGCACCGGCTTCGTCGATTACGTGCTGTGGGGCGATGACGGTAAACCACTGGCGGTAGTCGAAGCGAAGCGCGCCAAGCGCGATCCGCGCGTCGGCCAGCAGCAGGCCAAGCTGTACGCAGATTGCCTGGAAAAGCAGTTCGGTCGCCGCCCGCTGATCTTCTACACCAACGGCTATGAGCACTGGCTATGGGATGATCAGCGCTATCCGCCTCGACCGGTGCAGGGATTTTACACCAAGACGGAAATGGAGTTGGCCATTTTGCGCCGCACCAGCCGTCTGCCGCTGGCCGAAGCCGAGATCAACCACGACATCGTCGAGCGCTATTACCAGATCCGCGCCATCCGCCGCATCGCCGAGGCCTTCGAAAAAGACCACGATCGCAAAGCCCTGGTGGTGATGGCGACGGGCTCGGGCAAGACGCGCACGGTCATTGCCCTGGCTGATTTGCTGATGCGCTGCAACTGGGCCAAACGTGTGCTGTTCTTGGCTGACCGGGTGGCGCTGGTGAATCAGGCGGTGGGCGCCTTCAAGCGCCATCTGCCAGATGCGGCACCGGTGAATCTGGTCACCGAGAAGATGACCGATGGACGAGTCTATGTTTCGACCTATCCGACGATGATGGGGTTGATCGACGAGACCAAGGATGGGCAGCGCCGCTTCGGACCAGGATATTTCGATCTGATCATCATCGATGAAGCACATCGTTCGGTATTCCAGAAATACCGGGCGATCTTCGATTACTTCGACAGCCTGCTGGTGGGCTTGACCGCTACCCCCAAGGATGAAGTCGATCGCAACACCTATGGCCTGTTCGATTTGGAAAAGGGCGTGCCGACCGATGCCTATGATCTGGATGAGGCCGTACGCGACGGCTTCCTGGTGCCGCCCAAGGCGATGTCGGTGCCACTCAGGTTCCAGCGCGAGGGCATCGCCTACAAAAACCTCAGTGCAGAAGAGCAGGAGCAATGGGACAGCTTGGAATGGGATGAGGGCGAGGTCCCTGATGAGGTTGGCGCCGAAGCCATCAACAAGTGGCTCTTCAACCAGGACACCGTCGACAAGGTCCTCGCCCAGGTAATGACCCAGGGTCAAGCCGTCGCCGGTGGCGACCGTTTGGGCAAGACCATCTTGTTTGCAAAAGGCCAAAAGCATGCCGAATTCATCGAGAAGCGTTTCAATGCCAATTACCCGCATTTCAACGGCACTTTCGCCCGCCTCATCACCTTCGAGGACGGGTACGCCCAGACCCTCATCGACGATTTCAGCGATCCTGAGAAAGTCCCGCATCTGGCGATCTCAGTGGACATGCTGGATACCGGCATCGACGTGCCGGAGGTAGTGAACCTGGTGTTCTTCAAAATCATCAGGTCGAAGACCAAGTTTTGGCAGATGCTGGGGCGGGGCACCCGTCTGCGCCCGAATCTGTTCGGCCCCGGTCTGCCCAAACGTTTCTTCACCATCTTCGATTACTGCCGAAACCTGGAATACTTCAGTGAGAATCCTGACTCCGCTGATGGATCGGTTGCCGCATCCCTGGGCAGCAGATTATTCCGGACACGCCTAGAGCTGATCGGCGAGCTCGACAAGCAGCCGGTGGCGCCGGGGAACAAAGAGCCGGTGGATGGCTACGATGGTATGACCACCGGCACAGAGCTGCGCCGCGACCTGACCGGCATGTTGCACGGCGAAGTCGTGGCGATGAACCTCGACAATTTCGTGGTGCGACCGCAGCGACGGCTGGTTGAGACCTATGCTCAGGCCACTGCTTGGCAGCATCTGTCAGCCGAAGCGCACGCGGAGCTGTCGCATGAAATCGCTGGCCTGCCGTCTGAGCGCGAGCCCGAGAATGAGGAAGCCAAACGCTTTGACCTCCTGCTGCTCAATCTGCAATTGGCCCAGATGCGCACCGAGCCGGCTTTCGAACGCTTGATGAAACAGGTGAAGAGCATCGCCGCCTTGCTCGAAGAGAAGTCGGCAATCCCGATGGTGCAAGAACGCATGGCGCTGATCCTCGATCTGCAAACGGATGAGTGGTGGCAGGACACGACGATCCATATGTTGGAGCACGTTCGCCGGCGCCTGCGCGATCTGGTCAAACTGATCGACAAACAACAACGCACGCCGCTGTATTCCGACTTCGAGGATGAGCTCGGCGAGGCAAGCGAGATCACCCTCCCCGGCCTGTTCACAGGCATCGGTGACTTCGAGAAATTCCGCGCCAAGGCCAGGACCTTCCTGCTGGCGCATCAAGACCATGTGGCGGTGCGCAAGCTGCGCCTCAACCAAGCCCTGAATCCCAATGATCTGATCGAGCTGGAACATATGTTGGTGGCTAATGGCGTCGGCAAGCAGGACGATATCACCAAGGCCAAAGAATCGGCGCACGGCTTGGGCCTGTTTGTGCGCACGTTGATCGGCCTCGATCGCGAAGCTGCCAAAGGAGCGCTCGCAAATTTTTTGAGCGGCAAGAACTGGACTGCCAACCAGATCGAATTTGTGAACCTGATCATCAACTATTTGACCGAGCACGGCGTCGTGGAAGCCGCCATGCTGTACGAGTCGCCATTCACCGATCTGACACCGCAAGGTCCCGATGGATTGTTCACCTCGAAGCAGGTGGATGAGCTGATGGAGGTACTGGAGCGGGTACATGGGACGGCGGTGGCGGCGTAACAGCTACCTGCCTGAGCTATCACACACGAGGCCCTGCACACAGGGCCAAACCTCGCCACCACCGCCGACTTGTGAACCCTGCCCGGCAAGCCACGTTCATCCGCCGGAGCATTCCCGATGCAGTGGTTTCTCTTATTGCTGTGCGCAGCGCTGCTGAGCGCGGCTGAACTTGAAAACGCCAATGTCAGCGGCCCGGACACCGCGCCGGTGTTCGCCGAGCACACGCCGTTTGCGGCCACCGTCACCATCCGCAATCCGCATGACCGGGCGGTGCGCATCGAGCGTCTAGACGCCAGCTGCTCGTGCATGCACCTTGAGGTTGCCGAGCACTTCATCCTGCCGCACCAAAGCACGAGCATGGCGATCAGCGTCGATAACAGCAACCGCTCTGGGCCGCAACGCATGGGCGTCACCGTCTATCTGACCGACCCCGACCTTGAATCGATTGATGTCCAGGTGTGGTGGTCGGTCACCGCCGATGTCACCGTCGATGCCATCGCTCCGCGCGCCGAATCCACCGTGGGCCGACCCAGCGACATTGCCTGGCGCGATGTCTACAAATTCGTTGCCAATGAGCGCCCCGATGAATTGCACCGCCTGTTGAAACGCGCGCGTCTGGCCAGCCCGCAAGCTGATTTCGCGGTGCTGGGAATCGACTATGCCGGTCCGGTGTGGGCCTTCACCCCACTCAAGCAAAGCGATGGCTCATGGCTCATCACCGCCAGTGCCAAGGATGCGCACGTCGAACTAGCGGAACAACTTTACGATGAGACGGTGACCATCCGCACCACCAACCCCTTCAAGCCGACGGTCAAATTGCAGTTTATTGCCAATATTACGCGCAAGGCGGGGAGTGCTGGTTTCGATCCCTTGGCCGTCCCCCCTCCACCCGGGCTTGGTGAGCCCTAATAAACGACTTAAACGAGGGGGACAGCGCGTCATAGGCCCTTGCCACGACATCCGAACGTAGGGTAGACTCTGCGACTATGCTTGTCGCCGTCCCCACGACTCTTGATGCCGCCACCCTGTCTGCCGAACTCGAACGGCTCAAGCCCTTGGCGGAAATGGGGCGCATGGCGGCGACGGTGGCACATGAGATCCGCAACCCGTTGACCGGCATCAGTGCCAACGCCGAACTGCTACGTGAGAATCTCGACAACGCTGATGATCTGGAATCGGTGGACATCATCCTCGGCGAGGTCGAACGTCTCAGCCGCCTGGTCACCGATCTGCTGTACTACAGCCGTGAACGGGTCGCCGAGCGGAAACTGCTCGACCTTGGTTGGCTGGCGCGCGCCAGTTGTGAGTTGTCGGTGGCCGAGGCTGAAAATGCCGGCATCCGTCTGACCTGGCACGGCCAGGGCCGCGGTCAGGGCGACAGCGAACTGTCACGTCAGGCCCTGCTCAACGTGGTGCGCAATGCCATCCAGGCCTGTTCGCGCGGCGGCGAAGTTTCCATCACCGTCGCCGGTAATGCCATCCGCGTCACCGATACCGGTTCTGGGGTTCCACAGGCCCTACGTGAGCGTTTGTTCGAGCCGTTCGTCACCGGCCGTACGCGCGGCCTGGGCATCGGCGCTACTGTCGCCAAGCGTTGTCAACAACGTCAGGACGGCGACCTGCTGCTTGAGAGCACCGGTCCCGGTGGCAGCGTGTTCGCCTTGACCTGGACGTGTTGAAACGCCGACCATCCCGACCTGCCTAAACAAGCCGAGCCCCCATGCATGACCTTTCGACCATCGCTTCAAGTTGCGGCGTTCTTTTGGGCCTTGATGCCCATGGTCACTTCGAACACCTCGCCACCGCTTGGAATGTCGGTCCCGATGAATGGGTCACCGCCTGGCCAGCGGATAAACCACCCACCGACGCGAGTTTAGCCTACACCAATACCGGGGCCATCGATCCGGTGCACGGCTGGGAATGGGAAAACGGCATCGCTGGTTTCCACGCTCATGTAGCATCCAGTATCCCCGCCTTGCCGCTGCGCCGCGGGAAAGAATTGCATAAGCGTGATAGCCTGTGGGCCCTCGGCTATCCATCGATGATCGACCACCCCGCATTCCGCCTGCATCGCGGCTCGCTCGACGCCGAACGTTATTTCCCTTACCTGTGCCCGTGGGTCATGGAGGGGCACCTGGCGCTCTTTTCCGCCAACGACGGCTATCTCACCGGCCGCTGCTATGGCGGCATGGCCGGCGGCCCGGTGCTGGATTCCGATGGCCATGTGGTCGGCGTCCTGCTCGATGGCCAGGCGGCACCCGAGCATCCAGCGCTGACGCGCTTCCATCGCCTGATCTGAACAGCCTTACTCGGTTAACGATCGCAAGGCATCGGTGCACCACCACCGCTGCGCGAGCGAGTCACCATCAACGACGAACACGGCAACCCGGGGGCGCCACTGCCCTCGTACGCATCTAAACCATCGTCTCTAGGCGGTCCCTGCCGCTCAGATGGCGGTCATCGCCCGACCGCCGCAAACCGGCAAGAAGGCGCCACTGATGAATCGTGCCGCTGGCGAGGCGAAAAACATCACGGCGTCGGCGATGTCACTATCGCTGCCGCGATGGCCGAGAGGCACGCCCGCGACATAACCTGCCAGCTGTTCAGGGGTCAATCCGTCATCATCGGCGCTACCGCCGACCTTGCGGTTGCGCTCGCTGATCATGTAGCCGGGGGCGACCTGATTGACGGTGATGCCCGCGGCGCCGACTTCCTTGGCCAGACAGCGTAGCAGGCGATCCATGCCGCCCTTACCCGCGGAATAAGCCGAGCTACCAGGCCGGCATTCCAGAACCACCTCAGTATTGATGCCAATGATGCGCCCCCAGCCCTGCTCACGCATCGACGGTACGCACACCTTGGCCAGCACTGCGGCGTGTAGGACGCAGGTGCGGAACTGGTCGAGGTAATCATCCAGCGGTTGATCAAGCACGTTCTTCCACGCGATCTGGCTGACGGCATTTGCTACCGCGATGTCAACCTTGCCCAATTCAGCGACGATCGCGGCATGGGCCGCCGCCATCTGCGGCAGGTCCGCAATGTCACCGCTGACCAGCATGGCGCGCACGCCGTGTTGGCGGCAGGCCTCGGCCACGTCCTCGGCCTGCGCTCTTCGCGCATGATAATGAACGGCGATATCGGCACCGGCAGCGGCTAAGGCCTGGGCGATGGTGCGCCCCAGATCGCCACTGGCGCCGGTCACCAGAGCCACCCGGCCCGATAGGACGCGGCTCATGAACGTACCTGCGCGCTGCTGGCAACTTCGCGCACCGCCGCCGCACCAAGTACGCCATGCCGGGTCGCCCAGTCACGCAAGGCGTGCCGGTCTGCACCCGGTGAAAAGCGCCCCTGGGCATCGCGGTGGCGCGTCGGTGACAGCAATTCACGACCGAGATCATCAAGACGCTCCAACAGCTCAGGCGCTTGCTCCAGCCAATCATCCGGGCGCAGCCAACGGTAGCTGTAACCGAACATCACGCACTTGCGCGTCACCGCACTGGTGTTGACGCGCGCCGCGTGGTAGGTGCGGTTTTCAAACAGCAGCGCGTCACCTGGCGCCAAATCCGGCAGCACCATGCCCGGAGGATTGCCGTCGGCATCGAATTGGGGCGGCTGCGTCCACAGGTTGCTGCCGCGCGCGACCATGGTCACGCCGCTGGCGGGCGGACGCGCGTCACTCAGATAATAGGCGACCTTGATCTCGAGACGTTGGTTGCCCTGCCAGCCAAGGTCCTGCGGCACGGTGTTGATGTCACGATGCCAGCCCGGGCTCAGTTTCTGCGGATCGGTGCCGGCCGGCTCCGGGTGCTTGTAGATCAGATGGCTGGTGTGCAGCTGCAAATTGGGACTCAGCAATTGCGCCACCAGCGGCACCGTTGCCGTATGCGTCAGCAGCTGGGTAAAGGCCGCATCGCAACCTACTACATTGCGAAACCCATCGTAGTTGCCGCCGTCACTCTGCCGATCGAGCTGTCTGTCACTGGCGATCAGACGATCGCTGGCAGTCACCAATTCGCGCTGTTGCGCTGCGGACAGTGCGCTGCGGATGATCAGGTAGCCATCGGCGTCGAAACGCGTGCGCTGGTCAAGGCTAAGGGGTTGAAAATCCATGGTCGTTCTCCGGGATTATGTTGCTGTTATATGTTCACAAATTATTAAAATCTCCAGCTTTTATCTGATATAAAACCATCTAATCTTGCTACATGGTCAACTCATCTAAGCCCTCTGAAGCTGAGACAGCCATTCTCTGCTTTGAACGCTGGAGCGGCTTGACCGTCGTTGTCCACGATTTCACCGGCCGCCTGCAACCCGTGCTGCCACCAGCGCGGTTGCGGCATGGGCAGCCCCTGTGCCAGGCGGTGAAAACCGGGCCGCATGCGCAGACCTGCCTGGAGTGGGAAGTCCAGCGCTTGCGCCCCCTGCTGCTACAAGAGCCCGGCGGACGCCTGCGCGTCTGCCATGCCGGATTTGTCGAACTGGTGGTGCCGGTACTGCTGGCCCAGGGTCTGGCGCTGGTGCTGTTCGCCGGCCAGCGCTTAGCTGATCCCGAACTGAGTTCCGGTCTGGGTGCCGATCGCGACACCCCGGCAGCGACGCTGCCGTGGGCCAAACACACTGCCATGCCGCCAACGATCTCGGCCGCCGATGCCGCCCACGCCCTTGAAGGGCTGCGCCAGCTGGCATGGCGACTGCGCGGCTTGCTAACCGATTTTCACGAATACCAGGCGCCGGCAAGCGCCTGGGCAGCGAGCCCGAGCCTTGAACGGCGGCGGGCCATTTTGGGTTTCATCGACCAGCAACACCGCCGCCCGCTAGCGCTTTCCGATCTCGCTACCCACCTCGGCATCGGGCCGCATCGCACTGCCCACGTGGTGCGCGAATTATGCGCCAAAACCTTTGTCGGACTGGTTACCGAGGCGCGGCTACGCACCGCCTGCGCCCTGCTGCATACCACTGACCTACCGGTGCCGGTCATCGCCGAGCGCAGCGGTTTTGGCGACAGCAATCATTTCCACCGCCTTTTTCGCCGGCATTTCGCCACTACTCCGCATCGCTTCCGGCAAACAATGGATGCGTAAGCGTCGGCTGGAATGGGTATGCTTACACCGCTGGTTGGGCCGGCGCGAACGGCTGCCACGCCGTGGCTAACAACAGGGCGAGCAGGGAACTCACCGGCATGCCGATGGCGCAGATCAACGGCCCCCACCATCCGGCCACGGCCGCGCCGACGGCGACGGCATTATAACCAACCGTCAATACCACCAGCATCCATTCACGCTGCTGCAGGCGCTCACTGGCGATGAGCAAGGTGGTGATGGCTGACAAAGGCGCAGCTTCATCGGTAACTACCACATCAGCGCAGGCGAGACCCGCGGCCAGACCGCCGCGCACCGCCACTGAAAAGCCGGCGCCGGCCAAGGCTGCGGCGTCATTGACGCCGTCACCCACCATCAGCGTTTGCGGCCCCACCAGGCGGGCTTTGTCCTCGGGTAACTGCGCTGCATGCACATCGACGATGGCCAGGGTCTGGGCCAGCGCCCATACCGGCTGTGCGGCATCGCCGCTGGCAAGCGTGATGTGCCAGCCACGCTGACGCATCGCCGTCAACAACAGCAGAGCATCCGGACGCACGCCATCGGTGGCGCGCAGCTGTGCCACCACCACGCCGTCGCACTGCACTTGGATACCATCGCCACCCGGCCCCAGCGCCAAAGCCCGACCGGCCCAGCGGGCGGTAACGCCACGACCCGGAGATTCTATCACCTGCTCGACCGTGACCTGTGGGGCCAAAAACTGCTCGCTGACATGACGCTCGATGGCCAAGGCCAGTGGATGACGGCACTGGCGTTCGATAGCTAAAATAGCTCCCGCTAACAATGGCCGTTGTGCTTCCGGCACCAGCCACTGCCAATCAACCACGGTCATGCGCCCGGTGGTCAAGGTCCCCGTCTTATCGAAGACCGCCGCGCGGATTTGCCGCAAGCGCACCAGGGCAGCAGCCGAGACGATCAACAAACCACGTTGTCGAGCAGCAGCCAGCACCCGTGCACGTGCCAAAGGCAGAGCCAGCCCGATGGCACACGGACAGGCCGCCATCACCACCGCCACGGCTCGGTCAATGCCTGACCCCAGGCCGACGACCACCGCCATCAGCACCAAGGCTATGCCATACCAGCGCTCCCACGGCGATTCGCGCGCCGTCGGTGTCGCTTCACGGATGATGTCGGCGGCCACGAGCATCCTACCGACCCGGCTGTGGCTGCCGGTGGCAACTACGCGCACCGTGCACGTACCCGCGATCAGCAATGTGCCAGCATACACCGTCTGCCCGAGCACCAGCGGCTGGGCGCGGCTTTCGCCGGTGAGTACGGCCACATCCACGGCTGCCTCGGCAGTGGTCGCAACCACTACGCCATCGCCACCCAGGCGCTGGCCCAGCGTATAGCGGACATCGCTGTCAAGGGCTGGAGCGTCATCGGGTAGGATCCCGCCGAGGTGCGACGCCTGTACCGCCAGACGGTCTTGGATGCGCCGCAAGACCAGACGGCCGACCAACAGCAGGGCGCAAAACATCGCCACCGCGTCGGCGTAGGTCGCATTTGAACCGCGTGCCAGGTTTACTCCCGAGGCGCTCAGGCCGACCGCAACCACCATTGCTGCTGTTGCATCCATCGACCAACGCCCATGGCGCAGGGCCCCGCCCAGAGCCCGCCACCATGGCCCCACCGCCCAGGTCCCCGCCGGCAGGGCCAACAGCAAAGCGCCGAGACCGAAATACCAACGGAAGCGCGGCTCCAAATCGCCGGTGAGTTCGCCGGCGGCCAGATTCATCGCCAACTGCATCGAGCCCACCGCGCAGGCTAAGGCGATGGCGGCGCGCAAAGCCTCGGCGCGGGCCGCCAAACGTCGCCGCGCATCATCGACCGCACCGGTCCACGGCCGCAGGCGATAGCCGAGCTGGGCTGCCAGGCTGGCGATCCGGGCCGGATCAGTGCGGCTGGCATGGTGCACGGTGCGCAAGACGCCACGCCCGACATCAACCTCGGCGCGCTCGATTCCCGCATCCAAAAACGCCAAGCGCTCGAGGATCCAGGTGCAGGCCGGGCAGTGCATGCCCTCGACAGCCCAGGCGATGGCATAGCGACCGCCACCGACCTCGGCAGCCACGCGGGCAAGAAATGCCGGCTCGGCCCATGCCTGATGCTCAAGCAGCCCCGCCGGTACTGGCCGCGGGGCGCCGCCCGCGGCCAACGCTGCTTGGCGAAGGTCAACATACGAACCGAGCCCGCAGCGCGTCAGCAAGTCGTGCGCCATGCCGCAACCATGACAGCAAAAACGCGTCTGCTCGCGGCCGAGGGCCGTGCCGCAATGAACGCAAACGCTCATGCGTGACAGCCCGGAGCGCCCACTGAAAATGCCAGCCACCCCAACCACGCACCTGCTACCAATAAGCCCAGCGCCGGCAGCCAGCGCAAACGCCGCCGCAGCCCGGCCAACCATGCCGCCGCGCCCAACAGATGCGCCGCCATCAATACTGGCGTATTGAGCAGCACCAAGCCAACCATCAGCAACGCTCCATGCAGCGGACTGGCCGAGGCTACCGCCAGTCCCAAGGCCCACATCACCACGGCACATGGCAGGAAGGCCAGCAATGCCCCCAGCACCATGACCCGTAGCACGCTGGTCAAGGGCAAGGGCAAGGTCGAAGTCAAAGTCGAAGTCGAAGTCGAGGTCGAAGGCGAAGGCGAAGCTGTAATGCTCCAGCGTTGGACCGCCCGCGCCAACCATCCCGGTGCCTGAGCAGCGGCGACGCCATGGACTCCACCGCTGAAGAGCGAGCGCAAACCCGACATCACCATCACCGCCGCCGTCGCCGCCAGTAACCAAGGAGCGTAGTCACGTAATAAAAAAATGGTCATCCCGCCCACGGCGCCGGCGATGGCGCCGAGCATGGCGTACGTCAGCGCCTTGCCCGTCTGATAAGCCAGTACGCCACCAATGCCGTGAAAGCGCAAAGCGATCACCAGTGGCCCACACATTGCCGGGCAGTGGCCCACTACCCAGACCATGCCCTGCGCACCGAGCACACCGTACAACTGCGCCTGCAAATGGTCCATGCGAACCACCATAGGCGCCGACGTTGGAACAAATATCATCAATTCAGGATAATTATATCTCTTTACATTTATAATAAATTAATCTATTTACGTGCATGGGAACCGTCTTCCTTCTAACCGGACTTGCTTGCGGTCTCTTCCTCGTCGGCGCACTGCTGCTGACGTGGGGGGTGCGCGCTGGTCAATGGGACGACCTCGATACTCCCGCCGAGCGCATGCTTGGTGACGATCCCTCCCCGCCTACACCTCCGCCAGGTAGTCTTCTGTGACTGATTCATCGGCTTTTCTTCCGTCCGTGCAGCTCGATACGGTAGAATACGATAATGCCATCGTCGGCAAATTTCTCATCGCTACCCTGATATGGGGCGTCATTGGCATGTTGGTGGGCATCATCGTTGCCACCCAATTGCTGGTGCCGGGGCTCACTTTGGACATCCCCTGGCTGAGCTACGGACGCCTGCGGCCTTTGCACACCAATGCGGTGATCTTCGCCTTTGCCGGCAATGCGATTTTTGCCGGAGTCTATTATTCAGCGCAACGTTTGCTGAAAGCGCGGATGTTTTCAGACACCCTTGGCGCCATCCATTTCTGGGGCTGGCAGCTGATCATCGTCCTGGCAGCGGTAACCTTGCCGCTGGGCTATACCACGTCGAAGGAATACGCCGAACTCGAATGGCCGATCAAAATCCTCATTACCGTGATCTGGGTCATCTTTGGCGCCAACCTGATCGGCACCCTCTTCAAACGCCGAGAACGCCACCTGTACGTTGCGCTGTGGTTCTATATCGCCACCTGGATCGCGGTAACCTTGCTGCATGTGGTCAATTCGGCCTCGATGCCGGTGACGCTGACCAAGAGCTATTCACTGTACGCCGGCATCCAGGACGCCTTGGTACAATGGTGGTACGGCCACAATGCGGTGGCATTTTTCCTGACCACGCCATTCCTCGGCCTGCTGTACTATTTCCTGCCGAAAGCCACCGGCACGCCGATCTACAGCTATCGCCTGTCGATCCTGCATTTCTGGTCGCTGATCTTCATCTATATCTGGGCCGGCCCGCACCACCTGCTGAATTCCAGCACTCCTGAATGGGCGCAGACCCTGGGTGTGATGTTCAGCTTGATGCTCATCATCCCCAGTTGGGGCGGCGCGATAAACGGCTACATGACCATCTTCACCAAAGGTGGAACGCCGCTACGAAGCAATCCCATCATCTGGTTTTGGCTGGCCAGCATCACCAGCTATGCCATCACCACCTTTGAAGGCTGCATGCTGTCGCTGCGCGACCTGAATGCCCTTTCTCACAATACCGACTGGACCATCGGCCACGTGCACAATGGCGCCTTGGGTTGGGTCGGCCTGATGATCTTCGCCATCTTCTATTGGCTGGTGCCACGCATGTGGCAGACCACCCTGTGGTCGACGCGCCTGATGAAGGTGCACTTCTGGTTGGCGGTGAGCGGCCTGGTGGGTTACGTCGTGGCCCTGTGGACGGCCGGTATCATCCAAGGCGTCAAGCAACTCGCCTTCACCGAATCGGGCTATCTCGCCACGACCTCATTCATGGATATCGTGCATGCAACAGTGCCGTGGTATTGGGTGCGCCTGATCGCCGGTGTTCTGTACTTCATAGGCATGGTCATCTGTGCATACAATTTACTGCGCACCATAGCTGCTGCACCGAGGCTCGCCGATGATGTGGTGCTGGTGGCGCCGTTGCTGGCTGAATCGTTGATCATCAAGGATGCGGCAGCGGCCAAGGCCCCCTACGAATCAGTGCACAGCATGATCGAGCGCTGGCCGATGGCGATGCTGGTGTTGGCGACCATCGCCCTGTCGATCGGCAGCGTCATCGAAATCGTCCCGCATCTGGTGCAGGGTGCCTTGACCACGCCGATCAGCTCGGTGAAACCCTACACCCCGCTCGAACTGCATGGACGTGATTTGTACATCAAAGAGGGCTGCAGCGGCTGCCATACGCAGCTTATCCGTACCCTGCGCGCCGAGACCGAACGCTATGGGCATTACACCATGCCCGGTGAGCATATCTATGATCGGCCATTCTTGTGGGGCAGCAAACGCACTGGCCCTGACCTGGCTCGTGAAGGGGTACTGCGCCCCAGCGCCGCCTGGCAATATGCGCATCTGGTCAAGCCCAGCGCGGTGTCACCGGGGACGATGATGCCGGCCTATCCGTGGTTGGCGCGTGACGACATGGATCTGTCGACGCTGTCGGCCAAGCTCGCCGTGCTGGCGGCGCCACCGCTGTATACCCCCTACAGCAAACTTGAGATCAATACCGCCGTCGACCTCGCCCAGGCTCAGGCCAAGCTGATCGGCGACGAACTGCGCAAGCAGCCCGAATACGCCGATGAATCAGCTCTCGATCACAAGGATATCGTTGCCGTTATCGCCTACCTTCAGCGCCTGGGTACCGATCTTGGCAAGGGTGATATCGCCCCAGGAGGCAAGTGATGTTTCGGCAATTTATCGGCCCTCACGCTCCACAATGGATCGGCCAGCTGGCGACCATCGTCACGGTGTTCTCAGCCGTGGTGTTCGCCCTGGTAGTGTGGTACCTGGCCACTGACCGCCGCACAGGTTACCGCCAGCGGATGAGCAACCTTCCTCTCGATGATGGCCAGGAATCCAGCCATGTCTGAGCCGCACCACGAGCCCGAAAAAGATCCTGAAGTGCCATTGCTGCCGCATGATTTCGATGGCATCCGCGAGGCCGACAATCCCGTGCCGCTGTGGTTTACCGTGCTCTTTTGGGCGACCGTGGTGTGGGGCGTGGTGTACTTCCTGCACTACACCATGGGACCGGGCAACATTGGTGAGTTGGCATGGAAAAAAGACGATATCGCCGTGCAGGAGCGCAAAGCGGCGCACGCCACCGGCCCGCTTTCCGAAGATCAGCTGCGCGGACTCAGCCATAATCCCGAGCGCATCGCCCGCGGCCAAAAATTGTATCTGTCGGCCAATTGCGCCGCCTGCCATGGCCCCGAAGCCCTCGGTGCGGTCGGCCCCAACCTGCGCGATCGCTTGTGGATCCACGGCTCGAACATGGCGCAGATCGCCGACGTCATCACCAATGGCGCCAACAACAACACCATGCCCATGCACAAATCGTTGCTTGCCGGTGACGACATCACCAACCTGGCCATCTACCTCGTGTCGCTGAATCGTGCCGGGTTCAAAGATGGAAAAGCCATCGATCCCGCACGTGAAGTCGAAGCCCCGATCACCTATTGACCACATGGCTATCACCGCCAAAAAATTGCCCGTCATCGCAGGCGCCGTGGTCATCGCCGGCATGATTCCCAGCGTGGTCATGCTGCTCGTCGCGCGCGACCTGCATATTGCCAAGGTCGATGATCGACCCTATGTCGTATCGTCGACCATCGATGCCGATCGCCGCACCTTGACCGCCCTGCATGAACGGGGCTTTGGTTATGCGCTGACCGTGAACGGCGGCGACATCATCGCCACCATGCATGGCCCCGCCCCTGAGCAGGTCTGCCTGGTGCTGCAACGTCCCGATGACATCGCTGCTGATAAACGGTATGTTTGGGCAAAAACCGCAGAGCCGCTATGCGTGCACCCCGAGCGCCCTGGACGCTGGCATGTCCGTCTTGAAGGCACCGTCGATGGCATCATCTCCCGCCTTGGCGAAACGGCTGTGGATATCAGGAAATGATCAATGCTCTCACAAACCGCTGAATATGCCTTACGTGCCGTGGTGCATCTGGCGCGCCATCCCGGAGAGCCGTGCACCGTCGAGTCGATCGCCAAGGCCACCAAGGTGCCGCTGAGTTACCTGGCCAAGATCATGCAGCAACTTTCGCGCGCCGGGCTGACCACCTCGCAGCGCGGTTTGCATGGCGGCTTCGTGCTGAGCAAGGATCCAACGGCGATCTCGCTGTTTGAACCGGTTGACGCCGTTGATCCATTCCGCCGCATCCTCGTCTGTCCAATGGACATTCCTGAACACGGCCAAGGACTGTGCTCGCTGCACAAAGAACTTGATGCCACGCTCGAGACGGTCGAAAAGCGGCTACGGGCCACCTCCATTGCCGAGGTGATCGCGATCAGTTCACGACCGCTGTGCCCGCCACCGTTGTTGGCAGCGAATCCAAAATAATGGACCTAGCTAGTCCCGCTTTCAAAGCTCGAAGCTCCAACCTCGACGCATTCCCGGTTCGCCCTGTATATTCGGGCCTATACTCGCGGCAGTAATCAACCCGCCGGCGAGGTCGTTATGCCCATTTCCTGCCACGTCTCCTCGCCGCTCGGCGAACTCATTCTGCTCAGCGACAACACCTCAAAGCGTTTAGCGGCATTGTGGATCGTCGGTGAAAAGCATGCGCCAGCGGCAGACGCCGACTGGCAGCGTGACGACAGCGCCTTGCTACAGGTCCGCCGGCAACTCAGCGAATATTTCAGCGGCAAGCGCCTGACCTTTGATGTGCCCCTGTCGCCCATCGGCACGCCATTTCAATTGCTGGCGTGGCAGGCACTGCAAACCATCCCCTACGGCACCACCATGACCTATGGCCAACAAGCAGCCGCCATCGGCAAGCCTGCCGCCTGCCGCGCCATCGGCCTGGCAAATGGGCGCAATCCCATCTCAATCATCGTCCCCTGCCACCGCGTGATCGGTGCCAGCGGCGCGCTCACCGGCTATGGCGGTGGGTTAGCGGCCAAGCGGTGGTTGCTTGACCACGAGGCTCGCCATCGCGTGCTCAACTGAACTCCCAACAGCCAGTACGCCCACTCCCCACGCCGCGTCTGGCGACCATCATATTGGAAACCACTCGCGCGAACAAATCGCAGGGCGTGACCTGCCGCACGCGAAAGCTGACGCGATGCGGCGAGGTTTTTTTCACCGGGATAAGAGTGGCATGGGTAGCCTTGAGCCATTTAGCTAATCGGAGCCTCATCGACCAAGGTCTGACGTCGATGAACACTCCACCAACCCATCATCAAGACCTTATGCAGCTCATGAACCGCTAGCGAGAGTTCATTAAATGCTGCCAAAGCGTCACTTTGATCGGCATCAAAAGATATCGAATCCATAATACGCTTAGCCACCGTAAAGCGATTTAGCATGAGCGTGGCTGCTAGATCCGCTACCCTGCGTGTCTCCTCATCGAGGAATAAAGAAGTGGGATTCCGCAATGCAGCCTCATCTGACAAATTGAAAGTTATTCGAGAGCCAGGGATGGGAATTATCATAGAACCTCCTCGATGAGGGAGTTTTGAATCATTTTATGATTCAGTCAATTAAAAACTTTATACCTACGTAACAAAGTCTTATCTTAAGGCGTGCACGACGACTTCTGCCAACTGTTGAAACGCTTGGTGCGCACCGCCTTCAAAAGCCGGCGTGCCTTCATCCGTGCGGCTGAATCCCCAGAGCGTGAAAATTCTGCCTCAGCTTACCTCAGCAAGGTGCTCAAGGGTGAAGCGCCACCGCCACTTGAACGGATCGAGTCGTGGGCCGATGCCCTCAAGCTGAGCGGAAAAGAACGTGAACGCTTTCTCGACCTCGCCGTGATCGGCCATCTGCCAGATTCGTCACGAGTTCGGATCCTCCAAATGTACGAGCGGTTCCAGCAACAAGAGATGCTCATTGCCGCCCTTGAAGCAAAGCTCAAAATCCGCGGTAGATAACGACATAACGCAGGCGGAATCCACCTGCGTCATAAAGTTTACCAACCAGTCGACCCGCTTATCAGCTCATGCAGCGAGGATGATTGCCTCGCTGCACGCGGATAGGACAAATATCTTCAAGGCGACACTTTCAGCAGTTGCTTCATCTGCGCTTCCAAGACTGCTAATCTCTGCGACATCGCCTGATTTGCCTCGAGCAGATCAGTCACCTCATGAGCCTGCGCCTTCAATTCGGCAATCTGCTTATCGGCGCGAATCGCATACAAGGTGAGTTCCTCGATTTTTTCCAGATGCATCCGTTGGATGTCGCCGAGAGAAACTTCACCCGCATGAATCTGCTCGGCCGCCGATGGATAACCGGGAAGATGACGGTTTACTTTGACGCTTAGCTCGACTTCAGACAGCGGACGCAGCTTGTAATCATCTGCAAAGACATAATCGGCTGGAGTGGCAGTGACTTTGACTTCGCTGGCGGAAATAGTACCGGCGACGGCAAGCTTGGACGTGGGGCTGGTAATGCCAATTCCTACATTACCACTCGCAGTAATCGTCATCTGCGCCTTATTGGACGTCCCAAACTGCAGCGGCGAACCTGACGTATTAACCATTTGCGCACTGCCGGCTAGACCTCCGTCAACTGTTGCAATTTTACTTGTATTAACTCCATTATTAACCACGAAAAATGACCGAGTTCCCGCGGACCCATAAACCTCTAACGAAAGCGCTGAACGCGCCTGGGTATTATCGCCCGAACCATAAATTACGACTTTTTGTTCCATATCATTATAACTCGCCTGACCCGCTATACCACCAAATCGGGCCCACGCATAACCACCATTATCGGCAACGGCTGTAGCAACCTGCAATCCTGCTGCGGGAGCCGCAACACCTATCCCGACATTGCCATTCGTATCGATGCGCATGCCTTTGGATGAACCCGATTGGGGCCCAATGACCAGCGAACCTGTATCAGCACTGCCCTTACTGTAAATGAGCGCACTATCCCCAGCTTGAACCAATGCATTGTAAGCGCTGCCCGAAGCGTTCGGCAGGAGTCTCATAAATCCACCCGAACTTACACAACGCATCTGAAAACCAGCAGCCCCTTGAGCTGAGGTAAGATTCTCAAGGTAACCATCTACGGTTGTCGCTCCGTTTACAAACAATGCTTCGGTTCGATTCGCATCCGGCGCATTAATAGCCAAACGTGGAGCAGGTCCCTTAATGTTGAAACCATAACTGGATCCACGCAAATAAACCTGATCGGTATTCATAGTGGCGAAATGCATATCGGCGTAGACATTAGTTGACGAGGTCAGCCATAATTCGGGCTGGCTCGCCATTTCACGAAAATAAAGTTTCGAACTGCCTTGAGCTACGGTTAAACGCCCCAGACCCGCGGCGGTACCGATCGCAACATCTCCGGCCGTGCCAATCCGCATGCGCTCGGTACCCATGGTTGTTAACACTAATGGGAAACCATTTCCACCGCCAAAGTAGGTCGAACTCGCGGGTGCCCCATAGACATTAGTTGGCTCCTCGTCACCTGAGGTGGGTAGGTCCAGTCGGCTTCAGGCCGATCAGGTAGCCGATGTTTTGAATGACGTCAAAGGAGCGGTACCCACGGGCA
>JAYVTR010000422.1:0-13122 GCA_043788625.1 Planctomycetota bacterium | reverse complement strand
GCGTTGTTGGCAGGAAGCGGGGCGGGCAGTGCGCTCCAAGCGGCCACTGCCGAGGAGCGCGACCAGCACTTCCAGGCCCTCACCGCGGTTTTGGATCGTGACTTCCGCCTGAGCGGCGAACGCCAGCGGGCTGATTTTGCCGCGCACGGCTACCCCGATGACGCATGGTTCCGCAAGGCGCTTGATTGGTATGCGGCGGTGAAAGCCAAAGCCGGCACCCTTGAGCCGGCGAAAATCGCCGAGCTAGATAAATTAGCGACTAACATGCGCACTGAGTTGGATGTGGCTGAAGAGGGGGGTAAATTACCCGAGGCCGTGGCGCAGTTGCTGGCCGGCGTTGGCAGTCTGACGACGGGAATCGCCAAGGACCTTTCTAACTTCCTTCATCCTGACGAAGCCTCACCAGTGGCGCCGCGGGCAGCCGAGCGCATTGCCATTGCCCAAGGGCAAGTGGTGGCGTTGTTGACGGCGGTCGACAAGGAATGGAAAAAGGGCGTCACCAAGGTCAATGCCAACAAAACCGGCGATGAGCTCGGCTTAAGTGGCCATGAAAACGATCCCAAGACCGTCGAGGCGTTGCGCAAGTCGACGATGCTGCGCTATGATGCGGTCAAGCCGGTGTATGCGGCCTATACCTCATTGCGGGAGATCATCACGCGTGGCCAGGAATTCGGCCTCGACCAGCGGACGGTAAGCGCGGCCAACGACTGGATGAAGGCGTTCTTGAAGGCGAATGTCGCGATGCTCAGCGACTGGGAATATAATTACGGTGATTTCTTCCCATATCTGAAGGCTTACTCCGATGTGGTGATGCTTGAGTCCGTGCGTCAGCAGACGCCAGGGCAGAAACTTGACGATCTCGAAGGCTCGCTGCAGGCGGTGACGGCTCTCGACACCAAGAAGCTCAAGGGTTCTGATCGTGAGGATTTAACACAGTTGCAGGTACGTTGTTGGACGGCGTTGTTGCGCACTCGTCTGGAATTAGCCTTAGCTGAAACTGATAAGACCAAGTCAGCGGTGCATGTCGAAAAGGGCCTCGAACTGTTTCGTCAGTACAAGGATGCCTACAAAGGTCAGAAGGACATGACTCCCAGTGCGGCCGATGTGACTCGTGCGCACTACATCGGCTCGTTGTGGCTGATGGCGGCGCGTCTGCATCTGGCCAAGGGCGATAGTGGCGCGGCCACCGCCTTGCTGGGCGAAGTCGCAGCCAATAAGAAAATCAAAGCATCTGATTATGCCAGTGGCTGGTTGTTGAAAGCCGCTGGCGGCGGTGCCAGCAGTGGTGCCGGTGACTGGGGTAAGGCGACCTCGCCGCTCGAGCCGGCCCAAGCGCTGAATATCGCCAAGGCCTTGCGCAACGAGGCCAAGTCGTCGGTTGACGACAAGGTCAAGCGCGGCCAATGGTTGGCGGCTGCGACGCAACTGCGCGCCGGGGTCTTGGGCGTCAGTACCGCTTACAGTGATCAGTTCGTCGATTACGGCCCGGAAGTATACAACTTATACGCCACCTGTCTGGCCAACCTCGAGCTGCGTTATCAGGCGGCCCTGGTGGCCCAAGAAGGTTTGCGCGCGGTTGCCAGCCGTATCTCCAAAGAGTCGAATCCGTGGAAAAAAGGCACCGTGTGGACGGATGCCGGCAAGCAGGTGCCGCTGTTGGCCAAAAATGCCATGACCTTCGTCAATGCCTTGGCCAATCGTGCCAAAGGCAGCGCGGTGGGCTCGGTGCAAAGCGATGTCATCGAACTGGTGCAGAAAATCGTCCCCGAACTGGCCGGCAGAACCGCCGATGAGACACTCACCGTCAATGCCATCAGCGATGGCGAATACGAACGCGCCATCCAATTGGCCAAGGACTACCTCAAGAAGTACCCCACCGACCAACCCAAGGTTTATTCGTGGATGGTGGCGGCCTATAGTGGCTGGTACGAAGACGCAAAAAAGAACAAGGACGAGGCCAAGGCTAAGCAGGTCTCAACCGATATGCAGGCGGCCACCGCCATCATGGAGCAGGAAGCCAAAGCCGAGCTGGCCAAGACCCTCACGGCAGAGCGTACCAAAGATTGGATGCGCGTGCTGTCGACGGTGCAGGCGGCCAAGCTCAGTTCATTGATGGCCAATGAACAGTACGCGGCGGTGTTGACCACCTACAACGCCGAGTTCTGGAAGAACCCGCCAGCTGACGAAGAGCTGCGTGGCCGGCTGCTGCGCGGCTTATGCACTGCAGTCAACGGCGCCGAAGCGGCCCGCATCAAAGACGAAAAGGCCAAGGCAGACCCGCAATCCTTGCTCGCCGCGTGGCCGAACTACGCCGGCGCATATGCCATCTACAAGCGCTACCTGCCCTCGATCAAGGACCCTATCCTGCTCGAGCGGACGCAGCGTTTTGGCAAAAACATGGCCGGCGGCATGAACACGGTGGTGTTCCTGGCCGACGCTCTGAGCAAAAAGAAGGATGCGCCCACGGAGTTGAATGACGTGCTCAAACAAGCACGCCGTGCCTTCGCCGATCTCTATGAGCCGGTGATCAAGGAAACCGATAAGCCCAACACCATTCAGTTCGTTGCCGACACCCTGTGGACCTTGGATGAGCACGCGCGTGCGGTGCGGCTCTATGAGCTGTTCCAAAAAGTCATCGAAGCCGATAAAGAGCTGCAGGCCTTTGTGGCCGAGCCGAAGGCGGTTTTAGATGCGGTACAGGAAGCCTTGGGCTCACGTCCCGAGCTGACTGCGGATTGGTTGAAGGTGCGCGACCTGGTCGAAGACAAACCCGAGTTGGCTGATCTGGTCAAGCAGGGGGCACCAGCGTCGCAATATGGCGAGGCCAAGCGCAACTTCAGTGATGCGCTGGTTGGGCTGCAGGCGTTCCGTACCAAGGCCGAAGGCCTAAAGGTAAAGATCGGCCCCGAGGGCTGGGCCAAGGGTGAAGCGGCACTCAAAGAGCTGAACCATCTGCTGACGGCTGCGGTGCAGAAAATCACCATCAAAGCCAAGCTGGCTCTCGGCTACCGCGAGATTGGCAACGCCAGCAAGGCCCGCGAGCTGTACAGTGAGTTGTATGCCTACGAGCCTGAGAATCCGGCCTATGCCGCCGCCTATGTCGATATCGTTTTGGATGAGATCAAGAGCGGTAGCGGCGCGGTGAAGAAAGATGACATCGAGAAGGCGCGCGGCATCGCCCGTTCCATCCGCAATGATGCCGGTACCAATCAGGATCTGTTCTGGCAGGCCTCGGTGCAGGTCATGGAGTTGTCGCTGGCCTTGGGTGATGCGGCGACGGTCAATGAGGCGTTGCACTTTGCGGCGGTCAATCGCTCGGGGCCGACCTCGGACCTGGTCCAGCCACAGGTACTGCCTGATGAGCGGCAGACCGGTGACGACAAGCGTGTACGGCGGGCGCGAAATGCCCTGGCAGTCGAACTCGCCAACCGCTACCTGGCCTTGTTCAAAGGTAACGGCGTGACCGAGCCGGTGCCGACGCGTTTGGATCAGGTGGCCATGCCGGATGGCACGACGGTAACCATTTTCGTCCCCATCAACGCGCCGAAGTTCGAGGCCCAGGTGGTGACCAATCAGGATGACGCAGAGGTCACCGTGTTTGTCGAGCAGGGCACCAGTGCGGTGAAGGCCGCTGCTGCAGTTGGTCCAGCTGCTACCGCTCCAGTGACTGTTCCGCCCGCCCCCGCCCCAGTTCCGGAGAAGAAGCCGTGAGCCGCTCTCTCGTTGTTTGTTCGTGGATGTTGAGCCTGTGCCTGAGCACGGTGGCCTTTGCCGCAGACAGTGCTCCGGCGGTGATCACCAAATTGAATGACAAGGGGCAAAAGGTCGAGACGGGCGGATTTCCCGATGCCTTTGTCACCACCGAATCTGTCGATGGTATCGAGTTCACGGTTGATGATGCCAAGAGTCAGAATCATCTGACCTTAAAATACCATACCTATGAGGTTGATTACAAGGACTCGGGTAGTGTCGAGTACATGCGCGCCAAGTTAGCCGAAGAGGCCGGCACCTTTGACAAGTCCTATGAAGGCTACGCCAAGGCTGCCAGCAGCGCCAAGTATCAATGGGTCAAAGAGGATTCCCTGGTGCGGGCGGCGAGTGCCGCCCTCCAGGCCAAGAAATTCGATGAGGCCCTGGCCTGCGTCGCAACCTTGGAAAAAGATAGTCCCCGCAGCGTGCATCTGGATCGGGCTCTGTCGGTACGCGGTCAGGCGCAAATCGCCAAGGGCGACGCAGCGGCGGCGGCCAAGACCTTCACGTCGCTGAGTGCGATGGCTAAGGACTGGGGTGAATCCGCCGCCTTATGGGGCGCACAGGGCCAGGCGAGCCTGTTGGCTGCCAACAAGCAGTACGCCGAGGCCGTCGATGTGCTGAACAAGCTCATTAGCCGTATCGATGCGAACAAGGCCAAGGATGCCTATGTCGGCCTGATGCTCGATCTGGCCGAGAATCAACGTGCTGCCGGTAAGCCTGATGACGCTGCCACCAGCCTACGGGCAGTGCTCTATCGCGAGGTCGACGGGGCCCTGCAAGCTCGTGCGCACCTGGCGTTGGCACAGCTGTTGGCCACCAAGCCAGACGCCACCTCGTTGGCTGCGGCCTTTGATCAGGCGGTCATGGCAACGGTGATCAAGGGTGCCGAGCCGATGGTGCTGGCTGCGGCCAAGACACTGGGCTTGAACGTGGCGGACAAGCTCGCCAAGGATCCAACGGTGAGCGCGGCTGACAAAGCCGAGTACAAGCGCAGCTTGTCATTCTTTTGATTTCCAAGCTTGTGAATTCCAGGCTCTTTTCCGACGTAGTCATGTCCGACTTTCTTGCCGAGGCTCCCATGTCGTTTCGTCCGCAGCTGTTGACCTCTGTGCGCATGGTCGTCGCCGCCTTCGCCATTTTCTCCTCACAGGTGACCGCGGCTGATTTGCCAGAACGCGACCGCATCCTGCAGCGCAGCGGGCCAGTGATCGAGGCCAGCGAGGTGATCAGCGAGACGGCTGAGAGCGTGACCTATAAAGTCACCGCTAATGCCCAGCCCGGTAGTAAGCGCTCAAGCGGCGTGCTGCGCGTCGAATATGCCGGTATGAAGGCCGGCAACTACCACGCCGGTGTCGAAGCGCTGGGCCGTGGCGCGTATGACGAAGCTGCCGACCGTTTCCATCAGGCCGCCAGCGGTGAACATGAGTGGGAGCGTGTCTACGGTTCGTTTGCCGAAGGCGATGCCCAGGAGATGGGCAAGCACTACGCCGAGGCAGCAAAGGCTTTCCAAGCCGGCTTGACGGCGGCACCCAAGCATCGCTTGGTGTTGGATGAGACCTATCGCCTGGGTATGAATCAGGCCTGGGCCAAGGATCCGGCGGCCACCAAGACCGCTGACGATTTGAGTTCATTGGCCAAGGGCACTATCGGCCAGCCAGCCGAATCGCGTGCCAATGCCATCCGCGCCGCCATCGCCTTGGGGGCGGGCAATCAGGGCAAGTTTGACGAGTACGCCAAAAAGGCCGTGCTGCGCCCCACCGATGAACCCGATGCGTGGTTCCATTTCAATCTGTGGCTGGCTGAGGCTTACCGCACCAATGGCAAGGCCAAGGATGCGGCGCGCATCATCGACAGCATGCTGCCGACCCTCGACAGCGATCCGGCGCGCAAGGCGCAGGCTCTCGGCATCAAGGGCATGGCCCTGATTGAGACTGATCCGCAAGCGGCGATGGTTGAATTGATGAAGCTCGACGTGCTGCCGTTCGGTTCGGAAGAGCAGCGTTGCGAATCGCGTTTGCAATCCGGCAAGCTGATGCTGGCCGAAGCCAAAGCCCTGGCCGCCAACCCCGATACTGCCAAGGACGAACGCAAGCAGGCGTTCGTGAAAGAGCTCGAGCGCGGCGGGCGCTTCCTGCTGCAGGCAGCCAGCGACAGCCTGACCACGCTACCGGCGAAGGACCAGGCCAAGACGCTGCTGCAGTCGCTGCCTGCCGCGCCGTAACCGAATGTATCGCCCATGGGGGCGAATGATGAAGCTCCAAGCGAGCAAAAAAAGCCCCGTGCTATGCACGGGGCTTTGCGCATGGGTCTCTAGTTTCATATCCAGTGCCCCTGCAAAGCGCAGCTACAGCTGCGCTTTGCAGATTCAGCAGAATGCTTCGAAGGCCTTGTTGAAGGTCTCGGCGATCTGCTCTGGATGACGCCCTTCGATCTGGTGGCGGTGCAGCATCCACACCACTTCGCCGTCTTTCAGCAAAGCGGCGCTGGGGCTGGATGGAGGGTATTCAGCAAAATAGCTACGCGCCTTGCTGACCGCCTCTTTATCGACGCCGGCAAAGACGGTGGTCACTTGCTGGGGCTTCTTTGCGCTCTTTTGCAGGGCCATGAACAAGCCTGGGCGGGCGCCGCCAGCAGCGCATCCGCATACCGAATTGATGAACACCAAAGCGGTGCCGCCCTTGGTGAGTGCGGCATCGACGTCACTGGCGGTCTTCAATTCGGTGAGGCCGATGTCTTTGACTTCGTCGCGGATGGGATCGGTGAGTTCAGAAGGATACATGATAAAATTCCTAGGTTAGATGGATGGTGAGGTGAGCGTCAGGGCGTATTCGAGGCCTTCGACCAGGGCCTGCCAGGAGGCTTCGATTATGTTCTCGCTGACGCCGATGGTACCGATGGCTTGGCCATGCAGCTGGTGCTCGATAAGCACCCGTACCTTGGCGGCGGTGCCGTCGGCACTGTCGACCACTCGTACTTTGTAGTCGGTGAGATGCAAATCGCGCAGGCACGGAAAGTGTGGCAACAGGGCCTCGCGCAGGGCGTGGCTGAGGGCATCGACCGGACCATCACCCTCGGCCGCACACAGTCGCGTCTGTCCGGCGACGGTGACCTTCACCGTGGCTTCGACCGGGCCGCCTCCATCGACGCCATGGATGCGATAATGATGCAGCGTGAACGACGGCTTCCACATGCCGAGCTTCTGCCGCACCAGCAGCTCGAATGACGACTCGGCGGCTTCGTAGCTGTAGCCCGAGTTCTCGCGCGCCACGACTTCTTCGAGAATGCCCTTCATCAACTCACCGTCGGCCAGCTGCGGGTATTTCGAAGCCAGCTTGGCCTGCACGTTGGAGCGCCCCGACAATTCGCTGATCAATACCCGGCGGGTGTTGCCGATGGTTTCGGGCTCGACGTGCTCATAGGTTTTCGACAGGCGCTGGACGGCACTCACGTGGATGCCGCCCTTGTGGGCGAAGGCCGACTTGCCGACATACGGCTGGTTGTTGGGCCCGACCATGTTGATGCGTTCCCACACCAGGCGTGACAGCTCGGTGAGGTGCTTGAGATGTCCGTCAGGCAGGCAGCGCAGGCCGAGCTTGAGCTCACAGGCGGCGATGACGGTGGTGAGATCAACATTGCCGCAGCGTTCGCCGATGCCGTTGATGGTGCCTTGTACGTGGATGGCCCCGGCCTGCACGGCCGCCAGGGTGTTGGCCACCGCCAAGCCGCCATCGTTATGCACATGGATGCCGATCTTAGCGTGTGGTAGGCGGGCGCGGACGGCCGCCACGCCGGCAGTGATGTCGTGCGGCAGGCTGCCGCCGTTGGTGTCGCACAGGATCAGGCGCTGGGCGCCGGCATCGCAGGCGGCCTGCACGGTATCGAGGGCGTAGGACGGATTGGCCTTCCACCCGTCAAAAAAGTGTTCGGCGTCATAGAATACCGGCCGGCCGCTGGCTTGCGCCAGGTATGCCACCGAGGTGCTGATCATCGCCAGGTTGTCGGAGAGCTGCACGCGCAGGGCCTCGGTGACGTGCAGATCCCAGGTCTTGCCGAAGATGCAGATGATGTCGGCCTTGGCGGCGACCAGCTTCTGCAGATTCGGATCGGTTTCGGGGCTGTTCTTGACGTGGCGGGTCGAGCCGAAGGCGGTGATCTTAGCCCGCGTCAGGGTCAGCGAACGGACCTCGGCGAAATAGGCCTCATCCTTGGGATTCGAGCCGGGCCAGCCGCCTTCGATGAAGGCCACACCGGCCCAGTCGAGGGCGGTGGTCAGGGCCAGCTTGTCGGCCAGCGAGAGGTTGACGCCTTCGCCCTGGCTACCGTCGCGCAGGGTCGTGTCGTAGATTTCGAGCATGGGACGATGATTTCATGAGATTGGGGTTACGATACCGGGAAGGACGCGTGGGGTCGGCCGGAAACGACAACAGCCACCCACGTACTGCGGATGGCTGTTACAAGCACATGAAGCAGTGGCGGACTGGAGGTTATCCGGCCTTGGTAATTCGCTTCGTGCCGATGACTATAACCTGGTGCATGGCGGATAATCTGTCCGCTTTTACATAAAATCAACTTGAACGCCGCATGCTTCCCGCCGTAGACTCTTGCCCATGCATACGCCAGCCCCTCAGCGCTACGATTCGATGACCTTCAACCGCTGCGGACGCAGCGGGCTGCAACTGCCGGCGATCAGCATTGGCTGTTGGCAAAATTTCGGCGACCCCGGCACCGATGCCAAGGCCATCGCCAACGAAAGCGACTTCGACGCCAATTGCCGGCAGATGCTGTTCACCGCCTTCGACCTGGGAATCACCCATTTCGATCTGGCTAATAATTACGGTCCGCAACCTGGTGCAGCCGAGTCGCGGGTGGGCCGCATCATCAAGGAATTACCGCGGGATGAGTTGATCGTTTCAAGCAAGGCCGGTTACCGCATGTGGCCGGGTCCGTATGGCGATTGGGGCAGTCGCAAATACCTTTTGGCGAGCCTCGACCAATCGTTGAAGCGGCTTGATCTGGATTACGTCGACATCTTCTATTCGCATCGCCCGGATGCGCACACGCCGCTCGAGGAAACCTTGGGCGCCCTCGACCACGCCGTGCGCTCGGGCAAGGCGCTGTACACCGGCATCAGCAACTACAGCGGCGCGCAGACCGCCGACGTCATCCGCGTCTGCGAGGTCAACGGCTTCGTCAAACCGATCATCCACCAGCCGAACTACAATGCCCTCAATCGCGGCATTGAGCACAGCCTGCTGCCGGTGACGCAGCAACTCGGCATGGGCGTGATCGCCTTCTGCCCTCTCGCGCAGGGATTGCTGACCGACAAATACCTCACTGGCATCCCCGCCGATTCGCGCGCCGGCAGCAGCTCGGTATCATTGAATCGTGATGGGGTCACCGAGGCCAAGATCGCCAAGGTGCGCAAGCTGCAGGCCATCGCCAAAGAGCGCGGGCAAAGTACGGCCCAGCTGGCCCTGGTGTGGGCGCTGCGCCGCGGCCAGATCACCAGCGCCTTGATTGGCGCCTCGCGGCCGCAGCAGATCGTTGAAAATGTGGCGGCTTTGCAGCACCAGGATTTCACCGACAGCGAGCTTGCGGCCATCGAAGCCGCACTGAACTGAGGGTTTCTTCTCCCAGGAAGAAGCCCTTCTACGCCTTCACCGCCGGCTGCTCGGTGGTGGTGCCGGCCGTAGCGCCGGCGGCCGAGGCTGCCGTCTGTTGTTCGCCATCGCCCTCGTCGGCCACCGTCTGCGAAATGACGTCTTCGACCGAGGTCACGCCCCGCATGCAGTTGAGCAGGCCAGCGCGGCGCAGGCTGATCATGCCGGTGGCGATGGCGATCTTGCGGATGTCGATGTCACTGCCGCGGGCGATGATGACGCGGCGGATGTCATTATTCATCTCAAGGCATTCGACCAGCGCGAAGCGACCCTTGTAGCCCTTGTTGCACAGGCTGCAGCCGACCGGTTTCCACAGCTTGATGCCTTCAATCTCTTCGGCCATGAAGCTCAGTGCGAGCAGCTGTTCTTTTGAGGGCAGCTCTTCGGGCGTCATCTGCACTTTGCAGTTGCTGCATAGGCGCCGGCCGAGGCGCTGGGCCAAGACCACATTGACGGTGGAAGCCACCATCAATGGATCGATGCCCATGTCGATGATGCGGGTGATGGTCGAAGGCGCATCGTTGGTATGCAGCGTCGATAGCACCAAGTGGCCGGTGAGGGCGGCTTTGACCGCGATTTCGATGGTCTCCTGGTCGCGGATTTCTCCGATCATGATGGTGTCGGGGTCTTGGCGCAGCAGAGCGCGCAGGGCCATCGCGAAGGTCAGGCCGCGCTTCGGATTGACGTGGCATTGGTTGATGCCTTCGAGTTCGTACTCGACCGGATCTTCAACGGTATTGACGTTTTCTTCCGGGTTCATCACGGTTTTGAGGCACGAATAAAGCGTTGTCGATTTGCCCGAGCCGGTCGGACCGGTGACCAGCACCATGCCCTGCGGCAGGTTCAGGCCGCGGTTGAGGATGTCGTAGACGCGGGGTTCGAGCCCGATCTCCTTCATGTCCTTCAAGTTCCCCTTGGCGAGGATACGCATACAGATCTTCTCGCCGTAGACGAGCGGCAGCGAGCTGACGCGCACGTCGCACTTCTTGCCTTCCATGCTGATCTGGATGCGTCCGTCCTGCGGCTTGCCGCGTTCGGCGATGTTCATCGTATCGGTAAGGATCTTGATGCGCGAGCAAATCGCCTTTTCGATCTTCTTTGGCGTATCGAAAACCTCGACCAGCACGCCATCGATGCGCAGGCGCACGCGGGTGCGTTTTTCCATCGGCTCGATGTGGATGTCCGAAGCGCCTTTCTTCAGCGCCATCGAGAAGATCTGTTTGACCACGCGCACCGCCGGGCTGTCGTCGCCGACGGCTTCAAGGGCGCCGTCGTCTTTCTCTTCTTCCTTCTTCGCCTCCATCGACACGTCGTCTTCTTCGGGCATATCCTCCATCAGGTCGGACATCTGCTTGTCCGCCACGTGATAGGTCGTCTCGATGCACTTGCTGATCGCGCGTTCGGTCGACAGCACCGGCATGATCTGTTTATGCAGCTGCAGCTTGAGGTTATCCAACGCCACCACGTCATAGGGATTGGCGACGGCGAGGGTCAGGAAATCGCCGATGAGTGCGATGGCCATCACTCCCTGGGATTTGGCCATGTCCTCGGTGATCAGCTCCTGGCCGCGATTGGCGAGGTTCAAAAGATCGAGGTCGACCTTGAGCTTGTCGAGATCGAGTGGCGGCAGGCCGGCGTCTTCACTGACCAGGCCGAGCAGGGTCATCTCATCGACCAAGCCGGCCTCGACCACCAGCTTGGCCAACAACTGGTTCTCCTTGGCCGCCTTGTCAATCAGCGGTTGGAAGGAGGCTTCTTCGACCAAGTTGCTCTTGCGCAAGATAGTCGCGATCTTGCGATTATAACCGGTGACATTGGCCATGGTGATTAGAGCCCGTTCGCTTTCAGCACGGTGTTGATTTCGCTGATGCGGGTCAGGTAGACCTGCAGCGAACAGCCGGTTTGGGCTTCGATTTCCTTGAAGATGTCTTCTGACAGCAGTCCGGCGATGGCGATGATCAGCAGCGAGCCGATGGTATCGACGGGTACAAATTGATAGCGGCGCATCATCGCCGGTTCGAAGATCTCGAGCAGCTCCATGGGGATCTTGTACTGCGATGGCAGAAAGAACGGGATACCAAACTGGCTGACCAGCACCGAGACGAGTTTATCTTCGGTGATCAGTTTGTTTTCCACCAGGCATTCACCGAACAGCTTGCCGGTCTGGTGCTGCAGGCGCAAGGTGTCCTGCACCTGTTGATCAGTCAAAAGCCCCTGTTCGATCAACAGTTCGCCAAGCTTCTTGCGCGACAGACGATTCAACGCGACCATGCAGTTTCCTTCAGGCGAGCCGGGGACGGCAAAGTAGGAGAAGTCTTAAACGACAGCCAGTCCGTCGCGTTGGGCCATGCGCCGCAGATCATCGGGATCGCTGCTGCGGGTGATGGCGATATCCCAGGTGATGAGCTTGCCTTTGAACATCTCCAGCAGGCTCTGGTTCATGGTGCGCATGCCGTACTTGGCGCCGGTCTGGATGCTCGACATGACCTGGTGGCACTTGTCTTCGCGGATCATCGAACGGATCGCCGAGGTCGGGATCATGATCTCGCAGGCCAGGGCTCGACCGCGGCTGTTGGCGCGCGGCAGCAGCTGCTGGCAAAACACACCTTCGAGCACGAAGGACAACTGCGTGCGGATCTGATTCTGCTGATGGGCAGGGAAGACGTCGATGATGCGATTGATGGTCTGCACGCAGTCGGAGGTGTGCAGCGTGGCAAACGTGAGATGGCCGGTTTCGGCCAAGGTGAGGCCGGCCTCGATGGTTTCCTTGTCACGCATTTCACCGATCAGCACCACGTCGGGATCTTGGCGCAGCACGCGGCGGAGGGCCTGGTTGAAACCCTGGGTATCGTTGCCGACTTCACGTTGGTTGACCAGGCACGCTTTATTGCGGTGCACGAATTCGATCGGATCTTCGATGGTGATGATGTGTTCTTTGCGCGTTTGATTGATGTAATCGATCATCGACGCCAAGGTGGTCGACTTGCCGGAGCCAGTAGCCCCGGTCACCAACACCAGGCCGCGCGGCAGATCGCAGAGCTGTTTGCAGATGGCGACCGGCACGCCGATCTGATCGAAGGAATAGATCTCGTACGGGATCGTACGCAAAACCGAGCCGACTGCTCCACGCTGATAAAACACATTGACGCGAAAGCGTCCGACGCCCTGCAAGCCGAAACTCATATCGAGTTCCATCTCTTGTTCGAAGCGGGCGATCTGCTCTTGGTCGAGCACCGAGTAGACCAGCTTTTTGGTCACCTCTGGCGTGAGGGTCTCGGTGCCGCTGACTTCGACCAGGTCGCCGTCGATGCGTGAGCGCGGTGCTGACCCGGCACTGATGTGCAGGTCTGAGCCACCACGTTCAACCATAGTACGGAGCAGTTCCTCCATCGTAATCATCAGCGCATCTCCAGGTGAGGCGTGGTGATACTCCGCCTAGGGCAGTGGGCACGCAAGCCCTGAACGTCATCCCCGCGGCGGCGTGTCAGGGCGGTGTTTCGATCTCGTCGGTTTTGACCTCATGCAACAGTTGCTGTAATTCCGGGCGGCACGACCCGCAGCCACCGCAAGCACCGGTACGCGCGCGTAGCTCATCGACGGTGGTGCAGCCGAACTCAACAATCGCCGCCAGCGCCTGGCAACGGGTGATGCCGATGCAGTAGCAGCGCTCGAAGCGCGGCTCGACGGGAGGGATGTCGGCCATGCAAGG
>JAYVTR010000421.1:0-6494 GCA_043788625.1 Planctomycetota bacterium | reverse complement strand
AGACCGACCATAGCGATTTTCGACAGGGTTTCGATCACGGGAGGATCTCCGTCAGCAGGTGTTTAGTGTGGATGCGGTAGCAGCTGCGGTTGACATCCGACCAGCGCCAATGCGGTTCACGTCCCGGTGCCAGGACCTCGGCGGTGTGGCGCGCCCCGCCGGTGACCTCGATGACCTGATCGCCCCGTTGCGGTGGCCCGCACGCGGTCAGGGCGGCAGCCCCGATCAGGTAATCGCGGCTCTCGATGCGTTCGAGGACCCCGGCGGCACTGACGACCTCGAAGGTGGTGCTACCAACCGTGGCGGGGACGGTCAGCTCCCGAACCGTGCTGCCACCGCTCCCTGTTGCCGGACGCCGGTAGACGACCGCCGTGGTCAGGTGCCGCACGCGCTGCGTCTCCAGCCAGGCGAGTCCTACCCCGAGGAGGTTTGCCATGGCTGCCGAGGCTTAGCGGGGGTGATTGAGGCGGATGCGGACCGCGATGTCGTCGTTCGCCAGCGCCTGGATGGTGACGCCAGCGTAGGTGACCCCCGGCACGGAGGGGTCGAGTCCGGCGAGTGCGGTGGCCGGATTCCAGAAAACTAGCGTTCCGGTGTTGGCAGCCGTGCCGGGAGCGATGGGAACGTCGAAGACGCCTTCTATCAGCAGGCTGGCGAGGGTACCGGCCGGAATCGGCCGAGGCGAGACGCCGACGAGTTTTCCTTGCACGACGACGCTGCCGGCGGGCAGGGCGGTGATGGGGCGGTAATCGATGGCGTCGCCCTCTTGGATGTAGATCACGGTCATGGGGTTGGTTCCAAGTTGGGGAGTGGAGATGAGACTGGATCAGACGGGATCAGACGAGATCCCACCAGATGAAGCTTAGGCCTCGCCCTTCACTTTCAGACCTGCTCGCGGCTCCTGCATTCCGACACCGAAATCGTGATAGCCACGCATCATCACCCCCAGGGTGTTGAAATCCGCCTGCGCACTTTCGATGGTGGGTGATTCCTGGCCGTTGAGGAACACGATCTCGACCACCGGCAAATCTGCCGGATCTGCTAGCAGGTACCACGCTTTACGTGAGCTGCCGGAGAAATGTGGATTCGATAGGTAACGGCTCACCTCGACCCGGAACTTGCCCTGGTGGGGATTCGAGACGGGGAACTTGGTTCCCGGCGTGGTATCGCGCAATTCCGTCGACTTGAACAACTGGCTGCCCAGGGCGCTGAGGCTCGGCGGCACGAGGAGGATGCTCGGCATGGTGCCGAGTGGATTTCCATCCGGATCGACCTGCTCATTGAAGATCGTCTCGGCCTTGGTCAGGCCATCGATGGTCAGCGCGCCATCAGCTCCGATCAGAAGATTCTCATTCGCCGCGCTGAAAAACGTCGGATGGCCGAGGAAGGTCGCCCAGAAGACGTCATTGATCTTGAGGCCCGCGCCGCGTCCGAGCTTTTTTGGGACGGTGGTGATGGCGCCGAGGTCGTCGTTGATCAGATCACGGCGGTCGATCCCTAAGAGCAAGCCGTAGGTGTCAGCCTGGTTCTGGTATTTCATTTCCCCCAGGGTGCCGTGCTTCAATTCGCCACCGGGGGCGACTTTTTCGTACTGATCTTTGCCGATCAGGCGGAAGCGGGTGATGGCTTTGAAATCGGTGACTGGGCTGACGGCAGCGATAGTGCGCCAGGTCTTTTCGACCGCGTTGAATCCTTCGAGCAGGAATTTGTTAGTGAGATTCGAGAGGATGCCTCCGATATCGATATTCGACGCGCCGCCATCGGCGCGCACCACGCCATCACCGAAGCGGTCACGGGCAAACGCGGCTTCGAGGACGCCGCGCGTGTCACGGAAGGTGCGGCCGCTGTAGCCATTGGCCCACGCGGCTTCGAGCAGCAGCTCCTGCAAGCCGATGCCACCGCGGAAGCGGCGATCGGCCAGGGTGAGAGCCTGCTCCGAGACCACGCTCGTGGGATCGGCATGCTTGGCGGTCAGCAGGCAGGCGGCTTCCAGCACCTCGGCGGTGAGTCCCTGGTCACGCACGTGGATGGCGGGGCCGTGCGGGCGCGAAGCGCGCAGCACTTCCAGTTCGGTGCGGGTGGCATCCCAGCCGTCGCTGAGGGCCTTGGCTTCTACCGACGGGTGCTTGCTCGCGCAGAGCGTGCGTACTGCCGTGATACGTTCGGTCTCGGCCACGGCCGCAGCCCGCAGGCGCTGGACGAGATCGTCGGCCGGGGTCGCACTGGCTTGGATCTGCGTCGGCACCTCGCTGACCTGAGCTTGGGACGGGGTACGGAGCGGAGTCGTTGGGGTGACCGCCGTGTTCGCCGTCCCCGTCGATGGCGTGGTGGCAGCAGCCACCGAAGCCGTGGTGGGAGCCGTGGCGGGGATCGGCGTATCGGCAGCAGGAGGGGTGGTCTTCACGGGCGGATCTCCGAAAGCGGTGTCAGGAGGAATGGAGGCGGTGACCAGCGCCGAGGTATTCCCATCGGCACCGAGGTCGACGAAGCTGATCTCGCCCAGCGTGGCGCGGCGAACGACGTTCAGCGGACCGGGCAGCGAACGCCCGTTGACCAGCACCTGCTGGCCTTCGGGAATGAACTCGTGCTCATCGACACTCGAACCGATCGAGGCCTGCCAGGGAAAGCCATTGCGGCTGGAGGCGACCACTTCACGAGCGGCAGCGGTGTCACGCGAGACCACGCCAGCGGCGATCAGCTTTCCACCGTCGATGCGGATCGCATCGGTATGGCCGACGCCGAGTGCGGCGTCATGTCCGAGACGGATCGGCCGCCGTTGGCTCGGCAGGCGGAGTCCGGTCAGGTCTACCACCACGGGGTAGCGCCACCCCGCCAGGCGCATCGGTCCACCGGTGTACGCCACCATCTGGAAGCGGGGTAGCGACGGTGGCAGCGCGGCGGATGACGTGGCGCTCGTGGGGGCCTCGGCGAGCAGCCATTCGGGAGTGCAGGCGAAGGCGACGACGGTTGGCAAAGCATCCACCGTGGGCTGACCGTCGAGGCTCACGGGATCGCCGGGGGCGAGATCTGGAGCAAACGGGGGAGCGGCGGCGAGGATCTTACGCGGCTTGGGCATCGATCTCATCTCCGGCGTCAGGATTGGCGGGGTCGGTGGCATCCGGGGATCCGGGGGGAGTGGATGCGTCCGGTTGGGTGGGCGTGGTGGGCGATTCTGGGGCTGCCGTGATCGGTAATCCGAGTTCGCGCATCAGCGCCAGCTCACGTGCCCGCTGACGGATCTGCACTTCCCAGTCCTGGCCCTTGCGGGCGTACTCATCGGCGAGGGTGGTGGTGTTGCTCGCCAGGCGCTGCGCCTGGGCGGCTGCCTCTTTGGCTGGATCGACGTGTTCGTGGCCATCCCAGAACCACTGATGCGACCAATCGAGGGCACCCGCTGCTGCCAGTGTACGCAGACGCGCCGGCAAGAAGCCGTCGATGAGGAGCGCCTCGCGGAGCCACGCGGCGAAGATGCGATCGAGTACGATCAGCGCGATGCGCGCCTGCTCGACGCGCATGGCTTTGAAGTAGGTCTGGTGGTCGAGCCGGCCGGACGAGTAGTTGTACCCCGACGAATTTCCCGCCGCGATATTGAACGGCATGTTCAGGCAGCGGGCGATCTCGTTCAAAATCTCGCGTTTGAACTCGGCGTAGGTGGTCGTCGGCTGTTCGGCGCGCATCTGCTCCATGCGCCAGCCGCCGGGCATGGTCAGCAGGGCGCGCTTCTCCAGGGCGATGATGTCCATCGGCTCGACCTGATCGGCCTCGCCACCGGCGGGGGCATCGGTGTAGACGATGCCGGCGTAATCGGCGGCCGTCTCTGCCGCTGCAATCACTGCCAACGTGTAGCGGCGCAGTTGCGCAAAGAGGGGCAGTGCCGGGGTGATCTCCGGGACGCCGCGGCGTTGATCCGGACGATCCGGGCGGAAGAGATGCAGAACTGACCCCGCCGGGACGGCGGTAAAGTCCAGGGGCAGCAGCCCCATCGCCCCACCTGGGTGGAATCGTAGGACGTGGTACTCGACCGGGTTTCCGGCGGGGTCAAAAGTGATGCCATCGATCTGGTTGGGAGGCAGCCAGCCGGCGGAGGGCGTGCTGATCTGCTCGGCTTCGACCAGGCGCAGATCGAGGGTGACGGGTGAGGCCACCTGCGGATTGGAGACCAGGAGGGCGAACGCCTCGCCGTCTTCGACCTGGGCCATGCGCATGCAGCGCAGCTTTTCCGCCAGATTGATGGCGGTCGCCCAGTCGGCGAAGGCGCGCTCGACGATCCGCGAATCCGCGCCCCGAATACCCATGAGCTGCAGTCGGGGACCGGTACCGATCGCGTCGTTGGCCAGGGTCAGGATGATGCCGCGGGCGTAGCTGTTGTTGGCGACCTCATAGCGGGAACGGTTGCGCAGGGTGCGACGCACGGCGGGCGAAGCGGCGGTATTGGCGGACAGGCCATCGGCCATGGCCCAATGGCGCATGTTGTCATGATTGGTCTGGGCGGCGTCATAGCGGGCGCGCACGACGCGTCGTGCAGCCTCACGGCTGGAAACTCCACGACTGGGAGTTATCGGCCTCTGGACTCCCGATGAACGGAGCCCGGGGTGCTGCCGGCTGAAGACCGACTCCAGGTAGCGCGTCAGACAAGTGATCATGCCGACCCCGGGGGCATGAGTTTGGAGATGATGAGTCCCTTGCTGCGCGTGCGCAGCGCGCGCTTGGCGGCGAGATAGCGATCGGCGGCGATCTGATCCGTCAGGCTGTGCTGCTCGACGGAGCCGGCGTCACCCTGCGCCCGCTTGGGGCCGGTGGCGTTCTGCTCAAGCGCTTGTTCGGTGGGGGTGGGGTCGGGCACGATCAGTGAGTCCTCTCACAGCTACATGCGCAGGGAGGTCCGAATCCGTCGATGTCTTCTTGATACGATTTCCTCATGGCCGAGGTTCGGCTCAGCAGCAAGCAGCCCTGTTCGACCGAGCCGGTGTCACCTGGTGCCCGCTTGGGGCTGGTGGCATTCTGCTCGATGGTTTGTTCGGTGGTGTCGGTGTCGGTGTCAGTGTCAGTGGTCATGGCTGTCTGAGAAAGGCCCCTGAGGGCTCGATCCGCGGGACAGACCGCTTTATGTGCCACTTCCTGGGGGGCTTCCACCCCGGGGGCTTCTCAGCGACCGTCCTGCGCGCCGGAGGTCGGATAACCGCGTCCGTCGATGCAGCGGTACTGCCGTGGGCGTGACGCCTGCGACGGAGACGCCCAGCATCGACGCGCCGACGGCGCAACCCACCACGCCATCGAACCAGTGGTTGTCGAAGCCCGTGGGCTTCAGCCGCCATTCGTCGACGACGCGTCCACGGCCCTCGGTGCGCACCCGGTACTCCGCTGTGAGGTGCTCGGCGATCAGGCGATGCCGCTCCGGATCATGACCGGACAGCGATAGGCATCCGCCATCCCCCATCGGTACCGCCAACCGTGCGTAGAGGAACGACTTCCAAAAATTGGTGTCGTAGAGCAGGTGGCGCACGGTGTGGCGACCGACGACCGCCGGCACGCGCCAATTGAGTCCCACGCGGTCACCGCGCTTGCGGCGGTACTCGCTGAAGGGGATCGAAGCGGCGCCGACGAAGCGGCCATGGCTGGGGGTAATGAGCGCGGTGTGCGCCGACTGCCGGCAGAACTGGTAGACGACCTCGGTGCTCTGGCCCCAGTTCGCATCGATGAGCAGGCGCTCGATGCTCAGCTCGCCCCCGTCGTCACGGCGCCAGCGCCGCCCCATCAACTGGTTGGTGGCGGCGTCGAGACCGGCATAGATCTGACCTTCCAGGCCGGCTCCCTTGGTCGCTGCGGCCAGGGTGAGGCGCAGATCGCGCAGCGTGAAATACGCCCGACGTTGATCCGGCCAGGTGCCATAGTCGAGGACGTAGCCGGTGAAGTCGTCGTTCCAGCCGCAGACCACCCAGAACAGGGCTTTCTGCTGCACATCGATAAAGGCGGTGAGGTGGCTGGCATCGAGCGGCACCACGCCGCGTTCGTGGCCGTTGATCTTGGCCATGATCTGGTCGGTAGTGAGCGCTTCGTTGTCGTCGCTGACTTCGGGCAAGGGCTGGTTCTGATACTCAGCCCAGAACGCCACCTCGCCCTGCAACTTGAGATTCATCGCGTGCTGGAGCGCGGAGGTCTCGTCGTGGTTGAAGCGCGCCTCCCAGGCGACGCGGGCGCCGGCGTCCATTTCCGTGCGATGGGCGACGTAGAAGGCGGTGGCATCCGCCAGGCCGCGACCGGCGCGCATGCCGTCGCCACGCAGCTTGGCGTACTCCTCCCAGCGCTTCGTCGCGGTGGGGAAGGAGTAGACCATCTGCGTGCGCTCACCGTTCCACTCCGGATGGAGGTCGCGATCGAGGATGCGGTCGGCCATGTCGGCGGGCCGGATCACCGTGCATGGCATCATGCCGGCGATCTTCTTCCCCGGACCGGCGAGGCCGAGGACGGCGCCGGAGAGGATCGCCTCGCGATGC
>JAYVTR010000420.1:0-8707 GCA_043788625.1 Planctomycetota bacterium | reverse complement strand
AACCCGCACCTGAAGGACGCCGTGCTCAGAACAATTCACTCGCGGCACAGACGCCTCAATGACCGTTTGCAGCTGACAGGTATCCAGATGCCGCCAACTGCGCGGACGATGATCATAGACCCCGCAAAGAACCCCACAAACCGAGCAAGCCATCGGCTTCCCCGCAGCATGACCAACCACCACCGTCACGCTGCGATCAGCAAAACTCAACCGGATGTCGGTCACCTCCCAGGGGGCAACCAGGCCAAGGACGCTGATAGAGTTCACGGTCGTTCATCGCCTCATCCTCTCAGCAGAAGCCGGAAATGGCACCTACCTGACCCACACGAAAGTCTGAAGCCCCAACCAAATAATCCGAGATCCAGCGATAGCGGACTTAGTTTTCCAGCACGAAGCCTCGCAGGAAGCGTCAAAAATCCGGGGGTGCGGCCGGCGTTAACGTAACCCCCTGGTCTTGTTTCTTATCGCCCTTGCCCGCCTTCAGCTTCGCTTCTGCTTGCTGGACAAGATCTTTGGCCTGACTGGCGTAATGGGTGTCAAAGAAATTCGCCATGATTTCGCGCGTGTCGCGCAAGCATTTTTCTGGCTCTGACAGCAGCAGCAGGGCGTGGGCTCGGGAGAACAACGCGCGGGCACGTTCTTCACGCGTCAACTCCGGATCGGCCAACAGTCCATCGGCAGCGTCAAACATGTCGCCTTGCCACATGAATTGATTGGCAACCGCCAAGAGCCAGGTCAAGGCATCACGGCGCACCCGACCGCTGCCGAGCTTCGCCGCTTTGGCGAAGGCATCGCGCGCCTGATTGAACTCTTTGGACTCAAACAGCGCCATGCCGGACTCGAGCAGCAAGGCCGCCTCGGCCGCCGTCCCTGACACCGCTTTTCGGAGTTGCGCGCTCATTTCGAGGGCAATGTCCTCCTGACGCTCGTTGCGCACACGCCGGATATGCTCCCGGGCGATATCCAAGGCTGCGACCAAATCATCCGCTCGCAGCCTGCGATCGATGGCGGCCGCCTTCGCCCAGTCCCACAACTCGGTGCCACGATCGATGCCCGGCAGGCGTGATCCTGCCAACAAACGGATCTCCAGCGGATTCGTCCGTTGTTCGTGGACAGGCCAGCGACCGAGAAATTCGCCAATCATCCGCCGGGTTATGATGGTCTGAAACTCGAAGAGAGGCTCACCCGGGCGGATTGAACGGGCCAGCAGCCACGCATCATAGATCGCTTCCATCGCCTGGCTTTGCGACAGCTCCGGCCGCAGCAGGGGCAAGTGATCGTGATCACCTGGCAGCAGCACGGGGGCCATCGTGTTGGCAGGATCGGCGACTGTGTCGGTGAGGGTTGGGGTGGGCGTCGGGGATGCTTGCGTCACTAGCAGTTCGGGAATCGCAGCTGATGTTTTGATGTCGTCTTTTTTCTCGTTCGTCCCCGCGGTCGATTGCTCGACAACTGGTGGAATATGCTCGTGTTCGACCGGCTTCGGCGTGTGCTGCCAGAGAGCCATGCCCTGCCACACGATCAGCGCGACGATCGCGACCAACACGATCGCCAGCGTAAGGTTACGGCTCATGGGCAGGCACCGTCGATGGCAGAACATCCAGATACCAGATCAGTCCATTCTTCACATCGGGTATGTCGACCGCGAATTCAGTCTTCGGGGTGGCGAAACGGAGCACGTCGGCGCCCGCAAGATCGACCGCGCGGGATACGCGCACGCCGTCCGGCAGGGCACAGCTGAATTGCACCTTACCGGTGAAATCATCGGGGGCGTCCCCACGCACGACAACCAGTGCGAGTCGCGTGGGTTGAAGCCGAACCAACCACGCTCCTATCTCAAGGCTCCCTGTCTCCACTTCTCCCAGGGGAACCGACCCATCCCACAGCGACAGCGAGTCTTTCAACGCATGCACCTGGTCCTCAACAATGAGCTGCAAGCGCTGTCGTTCACGCTGAGTGGCTGACGTCATGAAATGCACGCCACGGCACCCGTGCGCCAAGGCGAGCAGCGTTCGCGACCAGACCAGATTCGCAGACCGGCCATCAATCGGCACGGCCGCTATCGACCGTCCGGGTCCCATCGCGTGATTAAGCCGGGACAACAGGCGGCTCGGACCAAGTAGTTGATTTGAGCCTGCTGCATTCTGCGCTGAAAAAGGATCCACCCTGATGATGTCCACCGACGCGTGGAAGAGAGACAGGCCCTCCTCGAGTTTGAAGACGCAGAGATCCATCAACAAGCAGGTCGGGACGCGCTGTTCCTTTTTCAACTGCGCCAAGCGCTCAACGATGACCTCCGGTCGCTCCGCCTGATGCATCGGGCAGGTGCCGACATAATTAACCTTGATTTCCGGATTATTGGTAATGGCCCCGAGTTCGTGGCCGAAATTAGTCCGATTTGACCACAATTCGATCGATCCATTTATCGACAACTCGAACCTCTTGATCGGATTGGTATCCTTATCAACACTTTCCTCCGCAAACAACCCCACAGAGGAAAGAACAAGAGCGCTCAAAATCAACATCGAAATCAAGGCATTAACCACGCTCATACATTTTCGCTGATAGTCCGCCATTGGCTGCCGCTCGCAATCAATCAAATTAACCATGCAAAATGCGCTCGTTGTGGAAAACATCGTCAATTGATTTATCCCGTGATTAATTCTGATAGATTTCGTAATTGTGTAAGAAATTATTATCAGCAAGTAATAGCAGTTTTTCTCTTGGGTCCCTCATGGTCGTCAAGGCGGAACTTCCCGTCCTGACAAGCGCATGCGCTCTTCTATTTCCCTAGCCAGAATTGGATTAGTCCTGCGGATTTCCTTGAGGTGATCTTCCTGATAAGCGCGAGCTCTAATGATGCGCTCCTGCTCTTCCCTTCTCTCGTCCGTATTCTTTTGGGTTTGGCCGATGTTTTTCGAGGAAAACTCCAACCGACTAGACCCCGACAGACTTAATACGCCAATTTCTGGGACAGTCAGCGGCACTGCCCGTCCAAATCCAATTCTCCCATCCATTTCCGAAGATTGAGACGCATTTCGATAAATAATTGTCAGAAATGACTGATATCCATAAATCTTATTGTGGTAATAAATTCGGAAATATGCCACCTCGTGATCTTTTACCGATTGAGTCCACTTGAGATCGATTGACTCGGAAAATTTCTCCTCCTTACCAGCCGCAAATGGAAATGTTGCGTCTGCCTGCAATACACTACCGTTCCTTGTCTTTACTCGAATGCCCGTATTTGCGGGAAGAATCTTCGTGCCTTCTTCTGAGAATGGCGCCATGCCAACATCCAAGGCATTTCCAGTCAACGACAGGGATAAATCCCAATCCTCGGTTACATCAACACGAATCAACTTGGGGTTTTGACGCAAGATCCCAGAGTCGCTCTTATCGCCGGCGAAATCCAAGACTATCCTTGAAAATATTTCCTTGTTCCCGCCAACTTTAACGGATTCACTCTTCCAGTTATGATCAATAGTGATTTCGCGGTTTTCTAGGATGCTTCCTAATTTCCATGCGCGAATGATATATGGATTCGTTTTATTTGATAGCTTGTCGCATTTTATGGTTTCTCGTAATTGGTAATTATAAGTCAATCCGTAATTGTCGACTATATAACCAGTCGCACTAGCTTTTATTTCAAATAAATACCCTTTTTCCCCCATGAATGAAAAACATCCGGTTTCGTCGGTTCGCGTAGTAGCTTGATTCGAATTACTTCCAATTACTCCAGCGCTTGACGTGATTCGTTCGGCATTCAGCACGACATCAACGCCAGGCACTGGTTGATTGTTCTGATCGAGTACCTTCCCATAAAAATAAAAGCTTCCAGTCATCGCATTTGCGGCCGCTGATGCCTTAGCCGATTGCGGGTCGCCAAAAATATCGATTACGGGTCCTTCCCCCGCCTCCCCTCCAATAGCCATCGTACTCCAGAGCAAGAGCCAAAGCGGCATAATTGCCGCTTTGGCCATCACCTTCCGTCGTACCGCCTTCTTAAGAGTAATTGATTTAGTAATCATTGATGGACTCCTTACTCAAACTCTTTATCTAGGATAATCCCTTTCCAGAATGACCAGTTGGCATGTATGGTCAAATTGAATTGTGCCGAATGCTCCTTCCCAATATTTTCAATAGCCGTTTTTAGATTAACAGTAAATCCGACTTCTCCGCCACGGCTGGAAACGCTTCCCATCGGGACCGATCTGGCGTCGACGATAAAGGCCAATATCTCAGCACTATCTTGCGGCCAATTCAAGGTATTATGGAATGTGAACCCTCGCAAGAACACATCATACCCTTCTGGCTTCCATTTGGGATTGAAGATTGTCCAGCCCGGAAGATGGTCATGCCTAAATTCATAGCCATACCCGACATCTGGTTTAGTCAATTGGCCTGCGGCCAATATGCCCATTGCCCTATCGGTTCCGTTGTAGCAATTTATAAATCGAATACATTTCTTCCCATTTCCAGCATGATATGTAGATCCACCGGATTCACTCGAGTTTATCCTCGGGTTAATTGGAGACCTTTCCTTATAAAGATTTGGTCCCAGATAGTCTGCCCTGTAATCTTCTACGTCGAATGTCAATTCACCAAGGTTTTCACTATCCACTTTCACAGGGGATTCAAAGTCTCCCGCTTTAGCATTCAAGGTGTGCCCAATTTCTGCTGACTGGCAGGAGAAATAATCATCGACTATGGCTCCGCCGGCTGCCTGCAATGCCTCGCAAACCACTATATTCCCCATACTGTGAGCCATGATGTCAATATGATTACAGCCCCAAGCCGCTTTTCTTTCCGTGATCCACGGCGCTAACTTAGTCCTGCCTACCTTACGTGCCTGGAATTCGCTCCGGTCATAATTCCGTGCATTACCAACTACCGCATTGACTATCTCGTTGATACGACCCTCCACCTCCATGTATTCCGTTGGCCAGCTAAACAATGCAAACCTTCCTTTGTATCCAGCCCAATATAGACGCTTAAGCGCGGTTTCGGCAAACGACCGGCGCTCCCATGGTTGCATTCTCCAGCCGTGAACGAACACCAATCCCTTCGTATTCCCTGGCTCCGAAAGCAATGGATTGTTTTTGTCATACTGCTCAGAATCATCTGCCAGATGAGCGTTTTCAATCGTTGCGTTCTTCGTGGCATTATCGCCGACAGTCCAATGTTCATACAGCTTGCTAGGATGACTGAGTTTCATGAACACGTTTGCCCGGCCAACGATGCGCTGGCCGTCTAAGATTTCACAGATTATCTTCCCGTTTCCTGGGTCAGTTCCTTCAATGAGGAGAGGGCACTTCCCCTCCGAATTCCAGAGAATGGACGAAACGGTTGACGAGGATCCCGAGGGGCGAACTCTTCCCATTATATGGCCAAAACCATCCGAAATTTGCTCTTCCGCGGCGGTGACTCCATGTAAATAATTTAATCCAGACTCTTCTCGAGCCAAAACATAAGCGATTCCCAATCCACCAGAAGTTCGTAGACGCAAGGTCAGGCCAGCTGATTGTATCTTATCTGCTGAATCGGCGCCTTTGACTCTGATCGTCAAGCGCATCCAGTCTTCAAGGTCCCGTATATTGGGAATCGCACTAAGCAAAGAATCTTCCCATTCTCCGTCGGGTGCATCGTCTTGGGGCACCATCCTATTCTGGCTTTTTTCAAACTTTTCTACGTCCTTATCGCTGTTGGTCCAGAAAACATGAGGACGCAAGAGCGACGTCCGATCTACCTCGGAGAAGCTTATTGTTTCATCACGATTTCGATCAACCGCAGCTTCTGCCAAGATGGTTGAGAACTTCGCCGTAGTAGAATCATCTTCGTACGACTTCGACGACCTCACGCGCAGGCTGAGATTATCCACGTTCGGTGATGGATCGATATATCCCTGAGCCCAGCACTTCCTGGAGCCGTTTGGCATGAATGCGTAAGGCTGGGGCAGATCGCCATTATCTGCGCTGGTAACCCAGTATTCGTTCTGCGGATATCCATCGGGCGAGATGCGCGCGCGACAGGTGCCTTGGGCCTTAGTATCGACCAGCACTTGCACGTTGATGCCTTGGCTCTCGTCCTGGCTTCTCCTCAGATCGGCCTCTGAGCCATACCGCCCGCTTTCTACAATTGGTTTCATCGCCCATTCCGATCCGTCTACAAATTTACTATAAACATTGATGGCGTGGATGGAAGCGGTGCCGATGAGTGTCTTAACGTCGAATACCTTACGATAAACTCTTAGGGTCGGTTTGTACTGCCCTGCACGGTACTTCACTGAAATTGTTTCATCGCCACCAGCCTGACCACTGCCGGCAGAACCCGAGGTTATTTGACCACCGTCCAGATCCCAAACCCATGTATAATCCCCTGGCTCGTCTTCAGACATCGGGTCGCACTTCGCCTTGAATGTCCAGACATTCCGGTTGCCCTCCTCGTATCCGACCAAGCTGCAGTTGCTCACGGATTTGTCCCCGCCCGACGTCATGATGATGACCGGCTCATCCGCCATGCCAGTGCGCTTGCGCAAGCATTCGGCATACTTGGAGACTGTCGGAACGATCACCGGCTTGACGATCTTCAGCGCATCCTTCATGCGGTGGGCGCCGTTCGCGCCCACGCTTTCTGCACTGAGATCATCATCGGTGTAGGCCTTCACCCGACCGCATTTGACATCGACGTGGTAGATCGCTGGGTCGACTTTTGGTCCGATTTCGACATCGAGTTCGATGGCTTGCTTGATCGACGCGTTCTGGTCAGCAGCAACCAACCGCTGGGAGACGATCGCGATTTTTCTTTCCCGGGTCGTCGGCAACGCGGATGAATTCCACTCAGAGGCGACCTGGGTGACATCTGATCCACCGATAAAGCGCACGTAATCACCCTTGGGATCGAAATCGTTCAGCTTGAACTCTTTCGTAAGATACCCCGCCTCCAAGCGCAACGTGAGGTGCGCTCCCGTGACCAGCACGTCTGGGCTCACCTTGATCAGGTCGATCCAGCGGAAGCCCGTGATCGATGCATACGGAATCACCGGCGCCTGACCGGCGGTCGTGCTGCTGGCGCTTACTGAATATCCGACTCGAGCCAGGCCCGGATCAACATTCGCGTGAGTCACCTGCATGGTGCCCTCGAGCCCAGCCGACTGGTACATGTAGGCTGTCGTCGAAAGGGTCTGGTCGAAACTATTACCACCCCCGGACGCCGGCCGACGAGCACCAAGGACAATATTGGCAGAGAACGATTCTATCTGCGTGAAGAAGCCCTCGAGACCTTTGTCTTTGACGCGAATCCGCTGATTGGCCGAGCTAGAATTCCAGGACGACGGTACGGTCATGATCTGCGGCACCGCATGCCGGTCGTTGCCATCGGGGCCGACATCCAAGGGGTTCACCAGGATAGCGGTATATTTCGCGGTAGGACCGCTCTGAAGCGAGACCGTCTTCTTCACCTTCCAGACGTCGCGGACGCCCTCTGGTCTCCGCAGACTGGTATCCTGATTCTTGCCGCCTTCGAACAGCCAATAGAGCGAGTCTTCTTGCGGCGTGGCCGGCCCAAGTCGATAGATCGGTTGCTCGCTTGTCCCGGAAACACCGTGTTTCTCGGCATCCGTGGCCTCGGTTTCACTGATGGGCTTGCGGACGAACGTGACCGGCTTCGGCGTCGGCGTTCCGTTGCCCGTGAGGTTCCCGGCGAAATCAAGCATGACGATGTTTGCCGTGTCTTCCCCGTCGAGCGGCAGCGGTACCGGAGTATTGAGCAGCCAAGCTGAGATATTCTTGGATCCGCTGGTCGGTAGCCCTTCGGGGCTGCCCGCGAGACGAGGCAAAGCCGTGTCGAGGAGGATGTAGGCGTTCTGCCAAGCATCCGCCGCATCAGCCGTACTGACCACATACCGGCCGGGGTTGATCTGAGTCTTCTTGCCGTCTTCGCCGATCGCGAAACCCGAGCCCTGATAGGGGATGGTGCCGACCTTGGCCGGCGGAGCCGTCACATCGACCCAGACCCGGAACTGGGGCTTGTTGTCGATCTTGTTGCCGCACCGATCCTGGATGGTCATGTTCAACTCGTAGGAGCCCCGGCAAAAAGCCACGGCGAAGGTCTCTGGATTGAAGGTGACGCTTTCGGACAGCGAACTGAAACCGGAAAATAAGGTCAATCGCTGAGGCGCGCTCACGGAAGCGTCGTCAATCTCAATGCTCACAGCCTTATCGCCTACCTTCGCATTCTTACTCAAATCCTTGGATAAACCGGTGGCATCGTTGACCCAGGCGCAGGCCTGGAAATCGCCACGGTTGAAGACATTCATTCCACGGAATTTTCTGAGCTTCTTGTTTTCTGCCTCCGGCGTTCCATTCAGGAAGATCATCTCGCGGTCATCGTTCAATGAATGCCGCAATGGCTCTTCGATATAACCATCGCTCCGATGGACCTGAGAGAGTATCCAGGTGAAGGATGGGGGCGTATTGTCCACAATCAGGACGAGCGCGCTTTTGCTTCGGCCTGTCGCCTTTCTGCCGGTTGCATTGGTGACCGTCGCTTCTGCCGATATCTCATAACGACCTTCGCTCAAACCGGTGATGGTCGCCTCACCGTTTGTCAAAGCGGGGAATGTTGATCAAACATTCGTAACTGAGAACGATCGTCCATCACTGAGATGGACAACAACCTCAGTAATCAAATCTTGACCATACCTAGC
>JAYVTR010000419.1:0-24392 GCA_043788625.1 Planctomycetota bacterium | reverse complement strand
ATATTTACCTATGACGTCGTGTCGAATCTGATCAGCATCACCGACGCCGAAGGCAGCGTGACGTTCTACCGCTATGACCTGCGCAACCTGCTCGATCGGGAAGTTTTCCCGCAGAGTCTGAGCGCCCGCACCGCGCGCTACTATGCCTACGATCCAGGTCGCCGTCTGACCAGCCGTGCCGTTGCCGAGATACCGCTCGTCGGCGTGCCGCCGGATACCGCACCGCTGTCCAATGAATTGACGACCTATGCCTACGACGCAGCCAACCGTTTCATCGAACGCGGCTATCCCGATCATCTCAATGACGCGTTTGCCTACGACCCGGCCAGCCGGCTGACGGCGGCGACCTCGACGCGCTATGCCAACCAGGTGGCCCGGCTCTACGATGCCGCCGGGCGCCTGACCAAGGAAACTCTGTCGTTCACCAGCCCCAGCGAAGCCGCTGATCTGCCGGTATCGTATGCCTACGATGCTGACAATCAGGTCACCCAGCTGACCTATCCCGACGGCTCGCAGGTGCAGCGCGCGTATACGCCACGCCATGAGTTGCGGCAGGTGTGGGATGGTGGCGCGACCGTGATTGCGCGTGGGTATGATGCGGGCGGCCGCTTAGGTATTACTCAGTACGGTAACGGCCTGAAGGAATTCCGTACCTACGTGCCCAACGACAACCTCACGGCGTCGATCGCCACCACCGGCGGCGTGACCAATTTCACCTACATATACGATGCGAACAAACGCAAAACCGAAGAACACGATTGGCAGATCGGTGGCAATTCTCAGCGCTTCAGCTATGACCAGCAAGACCGCGTCATTGGCTGGAATCGCGGCAATGGCGTAGCCGATCCAGCCGGTGAAACCGATACCTGGCATCTCAGTCCGGTCGGCGACTGGACGACCTTCAGCCGCCTGCCCCATGCCGCTCCGGCGATCGTTGAGAACCGCACCCATGATCCAGTGCATGAACTTTTAGCGATCAACGGCTTGGCTTTGGCGTATGATGTGAAGGGCAATCTCACCCATGATAACCAAAGTCAGGACTTCACCTGGGACTTTGAGAATCGGCTGCTTACGGCGGATCATCTGGCGCAAGGCCAGGGGGATAGTGCAACCTACAGCTATGATGCGCTTGGCAGGCGGGTGAAGAAGACGGTCACTACCGCTGCACAAACAATTCAAACGTATTTCGTCAATGCAGGATCGCAAGAAGTGGTGGAGATAACCGGTGACATCACTGCCTTCAATGATCTAACTGCTGATCCCGAAGAGCTCGGTGCGGCGCCGTATTCCCCGGTCACCGGCGAGGGCGCGCGCGGCAGTCTGCTCGCGGAGCCTACCGCGCAGCGCTTCAACTTTCAGCCAGCCGATACTGTTACTCCGGACGGTTGGGTTTCGGACCTTGGCGTGGTACAATCAACCGCTGCTGATCGTGGTTGGAATAACGCACGCACGCCGGTGGATCGTGATCATCTCGGTCGTCCGCTCTATGATACCTTCACGCAGTTGGATACAACCATCTGGAAGGTTCCGGTCGCGAATGGTACGCATGCCGTGGTGATCATGTGCGGCGATGCCAACAGCCGGGCGCAGACCAATAACCTGGTGATAAACGGTATTGCCCTGATGGATGCCACTCCCTATGACGGCCTCGTGACCCTTGGCTATGAAATCGGCTCATTCGATGGCTATGCGCTGACGGTCACTGTCACAGATGGGTTCGTCACGATTGGCGCCGGTGTGGGAGCGTTGGATCCGAAGATCAATTTCATTGAGATTGCCGACGTTGGGACAGCTATCGATGCTGCGACGATCAGTCGTGTGCAGGCGGCGGCAGAGCAGGCCACGCATGCTACGACGAAGCCGAAGGCGAAGGTGCCGCCGCTTGTGAAACTGAACATCTGGGGCGATTACGTCGATGAGCTGGTTGCATATACATTGCAGAAGCCACGTCATGCGGCGGGGCGATTCTATGCTCACGCCAATCACCTGTATTCACTGTCAACAATTACCAATGTCGCGGGAGCGGTCGTTGAGCGTTACAAATACGATGCCTGCGGCAAGCGGGCGATCCTTGCACCCGATGGCGTCATTACGCGCTCAACCTCAGCGTATGGCAGTCAGGTTGGATTTACTGGACGCCACCTCGATATGGAGACCGGATTACTATACATGCGGGCACGGTATTATAGTGACCACCTTGGTAGGTTTTTAACACGTGATCCACTTGTATACGTCAATGGTTTTGGATTGTATTCTGGTTACTTTGTGCCAAATACTTCAGATCCTACAGGATTGATCGAATACGTGCCCTATGAAAGAATAACGTCTGATCCCTATTGGAAATTTATCGGACCACGTAATTCAGTAGAGCGTGTCGATCTTGGTCGCAAGTGTGACCCTTGCTCTTGCTGCAGTACGAAATGTTGGAATGAAACCTTAGTCATCCATAAACGAGGTGATCTTTGGTTGCAGCTGCAGAACTTTGAGTATGGAATAACGAATATTACTCTTCAGCAATATTATAATTTTGTCACGGGAGTGCCCAGTTATGTAGCCGGCCTTGGTGTTTCTGCCACAGTCACTGCGGCTAATGCGGTTTCCCAATCTTCGATGGCTGTTGCTGCAGCAGCGGAGAGCCTGGGTGCGGGAATGACCGTAGGCGAAGGAGTTATGGGCGGGTACGTGGCCGCCAATGCCGCAGCGGCCTCAGCGGCTACTACTGCAGGAATGGCCTCAGCGGTCGCCGGTGCAGCTTCTGTTGCGGGTGTTGGTCTTACCGCTTTTGTTGGAGCCACCTACGTGATCCAAGAATTGCATGGCACCGAGACTCAGCTTGGTAGTTCATCTCGGATCACCAACCGTGAAATGCGGAACGAAACGACTGTGTCGACTAGTACTGATCGGACTAATGAACATTCAGAACCATGTGGAGGCAGTTAACATGCAACGAGTATTTGAGGCTTTGGTTCCATGTATTATTTTCTTACTGGGTGGATTGCTAATCGGACAATCCGTAAAATTAGATAGTGTTTGGTGGAAATTTATTTTTTGGGTGACGTTTAGCGGGCATGGTTTATATTTAGTGATAAAACACAATCGTAGAATACTCTAGGGCGAAGATCCGGCGCGAAAATAAACGTACACGTAAACAGTGGCATCCTCGCTGCCGATGAAATACCAATTCCTACGGTAATGCGAAGTTTATCATTATTGCAATAAGACCAAGTCGGCCGGATCATGAGGTCGCTGCCCTCGCTGCCCTCGGTGGCATCGGATAGTGGCAGCGACCCGGCTTCGCATAATTGCAGCCTTTGCAAGAGCTCTAAAAGCACCTTCGGCGGCGGTATTTGGCTTGCTTAATCTTGGGGTACTTCAATCGCGCCAGAGCCGGTTCCTTCATTGCCAAGTCTGTCTCGATGTACATGTGAGTCATTGATGGGCTTTTCGTGACCTATCCAGAGTGCGATTTCGCACGGGTCGACCCTAGACTGCAACAGACTTATGGAGGTGGAGTGCCAAACGAAATGATATCTTTTTGAGTTTTGAACATCGGCGTGAGCAGCAACCGATCACGCTACTCGATCCAGGTATCAGTTGCCACGTCAATGACAGCGATCATTTAGTCGCGGGGAGGTAGCCGACCATCTTGCGCTCGAAGCGTCTCATTGATATCGTTAACATGCTCTCGATCACGCCCAGGTTAGCTAGATCACGCCGGGCAGCGAACTTCAGGAATGAACGGACTGCCGCCAGTCGAACATTACGACTTCTGATGGAATTCTGCAGATCGTTCTCCAAGTGATCCAGGAAGTCGGCCAGAAACCTAGCGTTGGGGTCGGTAACCGTCCTCTCGTGGACACGGAGGTGCAGATTCTTCTGGGCGAAGCCCAGCAGCAGTACGAAGGTGTTTCGGTATGAGGCTACCGCGCGGACTCAAGGCCCGCTGTTGCACTATGTAGTCGGTGAAGAACTCTTGCACAAGGCGAGCAAAGGTTGGAGACGATCTTGCGGCTCATTGCGAGCCTCCCTGCTTGCCACCGTCGGCGAATTGCTCGAAGTGAGCACCGATGATGTTCATCAGTTCCGGAACGCCCCCCCCGACCGGTACCAGTACGTGTCGGGATCTTGGCATGGCCCAGGTACGTGCACAGCCAGAACATCTTATGCTCAATTAGCTGACCAGTCTCACGCCGCCTCTGCACGCGCCGAACGGCGAATGTGTGCCGCAGATTCTGAATACGGCTGTGTCCCGCAGCAATTTATGTCATTGCAGCGCTTTTCTGCGAGATTTCGCGCCCATTCCCGTTCGCTCATCGGTATGTCTGTTCGACGAACTTTAAGTCGGAAATCGCAGTCTCAGTCTCGGTAATCATTTCTGGATTCGGACTAAATCGGACCAGGTCCGAATAATCAGAGACTATTGCCGGTCTGAGACTAATTTTTCGAAGAATTTGCAGTCTCCAAGTCCGACTCAGCCGGATCGATTTTTTCAAATAGACGCGGAATACCGCGTAAAATGACGCGACCCATCGGGGGTGCCGATGGGTCGATCATGGGTTTGAAAACCCGAAGTGGTGGAGGCGGAGGGAATCGAACCCTCGTCCGAACATGTTCGTACACCGCGTCTACGCGTGTAGGCAGTCATTTATCGTCAGCCAAAAACCCGACGGCTGCCAGCCTGGTTTATGGAGCAGTCCGGCTTTTCCTCGCTGACAGTAATCGGACGGCTCTGTCAGCCAGCTGATAATTATTATGGAAATTGCCGGGAGCATCAGCACCCCCGGGTCTCCAACTCGTTACTTAATTAATTAAGCAGCGAGAGCGTACTCGACATGATCGTCGGCACGTGTGTTTTTGCGGGTTATTTACGTGGCCTCCCGCACCACGACGCGCGGCAAAGCGCCGGTGCATGCCCGTCGAAACCTGGTCGCCCCCACATGAGATGATTGTCAAAACGTCTGCTAACTGCGCGTGAGTCTAGGAGCCATCTGCAGCAAGGAAGTCGAAGATGCTCTGCTGCCGACCATGCGGTGAACGGAAGGCCACCGTCGACAATTCGGGCCAGCCGTCGTCCAGGCCGTGGCGGGTGCAGTGCAGGCGGAACTGATCGTTAATGATTTGCGCGATGGGGCCTGTCCCGCGCATGCGCATGCCAGGACCCCCGCCGCTGAGCTTGCCGTCATGGCAGCTGGAGATGGCACTCATGACCTTGTTCTTGGCCGCCGGCGCGTGGCGATCGAGCCATTCACCGAATAAGTCCTGTACCGAGTGCGGCAAGCGCACGATCGAATAGCCAGCGGCCCTGGCGCCGTGTTCGGCGGCGGCGCGTAGTATGGCCGGCATTTCATGGTCGTTGAGGCCGGGAATCAGCGGGGCGACATTGACAGTGACCGGGATGCCGGCGTCGGCGAGGGCGCGGATCGCCGCCAACCGCGCGCGCGGCACGCTGGCGCGCGGTTCGAGTTGGGCGGCCAGGTCTTGTTTGAGGCTGGTCACCGAGACGGTGACCGAGGCAGCGTGGTCGCGGGCGAGATCCTGGAGGATGTCGATGTCGCGCGTCACCAGGCGGTTTTTAGTGATGATGGCGACCGGATTGCGGAATTCGGCAAGCACTTCCAGGCAGGCGCGGGTGACGCGGAAAGTGCGCTCGGCCGGCTGATAGCAGTCGGTGACGCCACTGAGATTGAGCACCTGCGGCTTCCAGGAGCGGGCCGACAGTTCTTCGCGCAGCAGACGCGGCGCCTCGTGTTTGACCAGAATGCGGCTCTCGAAATCGACGCCTGCCGACAGCCCCAGGTATTCATGATATGGCCGCGCATAGCAGTAACTGCAGCCATGTTCGCAGCCGCGATAGGGATTGAGGCTGGCGTTGAAGGGGATGTCGGGTGAGTCGTTGTAGGTGATCACCGAGCGTGTGCGGTCGTCGGTGAACGTGGTGCTGGGAGCGCTTTGTTCGGCCGGATTCCACTGTTCGGCATCGTCGGGATCACGCGCGGTGTGCGTCCGCTCAAAACGGTTGGCGGGATTGCGGGCGGTGCCGCGACCCGGGTGCCAGGTGCCAAGGGGGAAGCGCTGCTGATCAACGGGGATGTCCACGCAGCCAGCCTACGAAGAAGAGAGTTAAAACAAACCCTATTCTTGTTTGGTCAGCGGGCGAGTTTAACGATCGCGTCGTAATGCTCAGTTGCTACCGGCTGCACTGATAAGCGTGAGCGCTGGAACAGCAGCATACCCGTTAGTGCCGGCACTTTACGCAGATCATCGAGGGCCAAGACGTGGTCGAAGGCGCTCACAAATCGTACATCGACCAGAAACCAGCGCGGCCCGGACTTGGTAGCCTTGGCATCAAAGTACTCGCTGTGCACATCGAATTGCGTGGGGTCGGGATAGGCCGCGGTGGCCACCGTCGCCAGGCCGGCGACGCCGCTGGGCTTGGCATTGCTGTGATAAAACAGCACCCGATCGCCGACGCGCATGTCGTCGCGCATGAAGTTGCGCGCCTGGTAATTGCGCACGCCGCTCCACGGCTCCTGCCCGGCCCTCTTGAGGTGCTCGATGCCGAAGCAATCCGGTTCCGATTTCATCAGCCAGCAACGCCCGGCGGTTTTCTTTTTAGAGGGCATCGCTGAGTTCGCTGAAGGTGGTTACGAACCAGTCGGCGCCGGCGACGACCTTCTCACGCTGCACCACGCCGCCGAAGCCGATGAAGGCATCAGCCGGCGGGCGGGCTTCCAGATCGGTGGCGCCATCACCGACCATGATCAGTGGCTGATAACCGAAGCGCATCTTCAACTGCGTCAGGGCTTTGGCCTTGCCGCCGCTTGCCGAGGTCGGTTGAGTGGTGTCGAAGGTGCGATAAGTACCATCCACATTGAACTGCAGGACATTGGCAATGATGCGTTCGCTGGCGACGCCTATCAGTTTGGCCACTGGCTCGACCATCTGTCGGAAACCACCGCTGACGAGGTAGACATGCGTGCCGCGACCGTGCAGCCGGCGGATCAGTTCCCCGATACCAGGAGTCAGGCGCGGCGGATGCGCGGCCAGGCATTGGCTCACCATCGCTCGTGAGGGACGGATGAGATTGAGACGTTGCGAGAGAGCGAACTCGAACGGTACATTGCCGCCCATGGCGCTGGCGGTGAGTTGAGCGACCTGGTCACCGACACCGCAATGCGCCGCCAGCACGTCAATGCCTTCATCCTGGATGACGGTGGAATCGACATCAAAGCACACCGCCTTGGCGGTGCGCCAGAGCTCGGCGATGTGCGGCTGGCGAGGGGGCATACTGATATGCGTCAGGCAGTGTGCTGCGTCAGGTAACCGACCAAGCGCGCCAATTCGGCCTTCAAGTCCTGGCGAGTGACGATGAGATCGAGCTGTCCGTGTTTGAGCAAAAATTCCGAGGTTTGGAAACCTTCGGGCAGTTCCTGCTTGATGGTTTCCTGGATCACGCGTGCACCAGTGAAGCCAATCAGGGCCTTGGGCTCGGCGATGATCACGTCGCCAAGACTGGCGAAGCTGGCCATCACCCCGGCCATGGTCGGATTGGTCAAGACGCTGATATACAGCAGGCGCTTTTCCGCATGGCGTGCCAGTGCGGCGCTGGTTTTAGTCATCTGCATCAGCGAGATGGCGCCTTCCTGCATACGCGCTCCGCCCGAGGCGTTGATGATGATCGCTGGCATGCGCGCGGCGGTCGATTTCTCGATCATGCGCGTAAGCTTTTCGCCGACCACCGAGCCCATCGAGCCGCCGTTGAAGTCAAAATCCATGACCCCCAGGCCAATCGGCTGGCCGGCGATCTTGCCGCTGCCGGTGAGCACGGCATCTTTCATCCCGGTCTTGGCTTGCTGCTGGGCAATGCGTTCGGGATAGGGTTTACCATCGACGAACCCCAGCGGATCGCCACTTACCAGATCGGCATCCCATTCCATCCACGTGCCGTCATCGATCAGGCTGGCAATGCGCCGGCTGGCGGGCATGCGAAAATGATGATTGCATTCAGGGCAGGTATCGAGGCGTTCTTCGACCAAGCGCTTGAACACGGTTTTGACGCAGGAGGGGCATTTGATCCACAAGCCATCAGGGATCTTTTTGGGATCCTTGGTAGGAGTGGAGCGGCGGAGGCGATCAAGAACCATGAGGGGCGAAGGCTGGGGCGTTTAGCGCATTTTCCAGTAGGAGTTCCGGTATAGAGATCCACACCGAAAAGTTGCGACGCAACTTCAGACAGCCAATTCAAAACTTGCAACGTCTGAACCAACCCTACCATCCTCACGTCACTCTTCCGGATTTCCGAAAGCGTGGGCCGGGCGGCTCACGCTTTTTTCGTCCTGTGTACTTTTTATTGACCGCCCCGAAGGACTTCAGGCCATTATCATGATCAACGGCTCCATGCTCCTGCAGCGTATTGACCAGCTCGCCCGTGAACGTGGCATGGACAAGGATCTGATTCTTGACCAGCTCGAAAAAGCACTGATCCAGGCGGCTCAAAAGCGCTTCAATGCCGAAGGTGAATTCACCCTCACCATCGATCGTGAATCCGGCGAAATCCGTGCTTTCGAAGACGATAAGCCGGTGAATCTCGAAGAGTTGGGCCGCATTGTCGCCAATGTTGCCAAGCAGGTTTTGGTGCAGGCGCTTAAAGAGACCGAGCGCGACATGGTTTACGAAGAGCTCGCCCCGCGGGCGCGGACCATCGTCAACGGCACCATCTCACGCGAAGAGCGCGGCATGATCCTGGTGACCATGGGTCGGGCCGAGGCTATTTTGCCCAAAGAAGAGCAGATCCCCGGCGAGATTTACCGCGTTGGTGCGGTGATTCGCGCCTTTGTGCTGCGCGTCGAGAAAAAGGGCCAGCGCGTCCGCATCGTCTTGACCCGCACCCACGCCGACTTCGTCAAGGAGCTCTTCAAGCAAGAGATCCCCGAGGTCGCTGACGGCCTGATCGAGATCAAGGGTATCGTGCGCGAGCCCGGTCGCCGCACCAAGATCGCCGTCGCTTCCAACGACGCGCGCATCGATCCGGTGGGTTCGTGCGTCGGCGTGCGCGGCAGCCGCATCACCAAGGTCACCGATGAGTTGGGTGGCGAAAAGATCGATATCATCCCATGGGCCGAAGATCCAGCCCAGTTTATCGAAAATTCGCTCAAGCCGGCGCGCATCCTGCGCATCAGCTATGATCACTTCCGTGATCGCGCCCGTGTCGTGGTTGGTCAAGACCAGCTGCCTTTGGCCATCGGCAAGGCCGGCCAGAACGTCCGCCTGTCAGCGCGTCTGACCCGCTACAAGATCGACGTGATGTCAGAAGAGAACGCCACCAAGGCGCGCCAAGCTGGCTCAGAAGAGCTGCAAAAGCTCATCGACGCCGGCGTCATGGACGATTTCCTACGTGAAACCTTCATTGACAATCACCTCGACGGCCTGGCCGTACTGGCTGCCCAAGAACCAGCGCATCTCATTGAGGTGCTTGAAGAAGTGAAGTTAGACCCCGAGCGTGCCGCGAAGCTGATTTCGGCTGCGAATACCCTGCTCAGCGATGAGCAGCGCGTTCAACGCGACGAGATCATCGCTCGTCGCCTCGAGTCAGAACGACGTGCTTCAGAAGAAGAAGCGCGCGCCATGGCCGATGCCGAGCAGCAGGCCATTTCCGAAGTCCAAGCCCTCACCGGCGAGGCCTTCGGTCGCAACGCTTGATTCCGGCTCCGCCACGTAACGCTGTTCCCTCCCTTGACTCTGGTTTGGCGATTGACGCCCGCCCGCCCTGGAAAAATGACTGTATGAAGCTCCGCGAGCTCGCTGAAGAACACAACCTTGACCTCAACCTCCTCAAAGAGGTCGTGGATGACGACTTGGGCATCAAGCTGCCCAAGGGCGTTGACACCGTGCTCAAAGATGAGCAGATCGCACGTATCCTGGCCTGTGACGGCTTGGAAACGGCAGATGGTAAGGAGTTCACTCCGATCATCGCGAAGGAGTTCGAAGACAAGCACAAGCGTTCGATCGCGGCTAAAAAAGCCGCTGAGACGCGCAAGAAGAAGCTCGACGAAGTGGAAGAACAGAAAAAGGTCGTGGATGTCGCTAAGCGCGACGCTGAGCGTCAAAGGCATTCTGCCGAGCTGACCCGTCGTCAGGCCGAAGAAGCCCATCGCGCTGCGCTCGAGGCCGAAGCCCAGCGCCGCCGCGAAGCCGATCAGCTGGCCGTGCGCGAGGTCGAGATGTCGCGTCTGCAGGCCGAAGATGAGCTGCGCAAGCGTGAAGATGAACGCAAGCGCATGTCCGCCGAGTTCGCTGCCATGCGTAGTCAAACCGCCTTGCAGTCAGCTGCCCAGCAGCAGCCACGTCGCGACGCTGCCCGCAGCGACGCGCCAACGGTCACACCGACGGCGCCCTCGGTTGCGAACGTCGCGAATACGGTCGAAGCCGCTGCTCCCGTGGCGCAGTCAGCGACAACGCCGGTCAGCGCGCCTGAGGCCGCCGCCAACAAGCCGAGCGATGCGGTGCCCGGCCCGGTGTCCTTGACCGAATCAGCTCCTGTCGTGCGCACCTTGGCTGACAGCAAAATCGGTCAACACCTGCACGAAAATGGCAAAGAGCCGTTGAAGGATCAGCCGGCCGTGGTGGTCGCTGCCACCGTCATCAAGGCTACCTCTGGCCTGGGCAGCAAGCTCGCGGCTTTGGCCAAGGGCACCCACGAAAAGGCCGACCATTCGATCAAGGCCATCGTGCCCAAGGTCGAAGTTCCCGTCGTGCCGTTGCCAACCGGGCCCCAGGCCGAGTTGACTCCCGAAGATCGCCGCCGCCTGATCCAGGCCAATATCGCGCGCAATCTTGAAATGGCGAAAAAGGTCCAGCAGGCCAAGACTGCTGCCCGCAAGCCGGGCTTCCGTCCGATCGATCGCACCAAGACGCCAGGCGGCCCTGCGGGCCCAGCTCGTCCAGGTGGTCCGGCACGTCCGGGTGGCCCACCGCGTCCAGGCGGCCCAGCTCGTCCGGCTCTCGGTCGTGGTCGTCGCGACACCCGCGACGCGCGCCCTGATGAAGCCGGCGACGAAGGCAAATCCGGTAGCCGTCGTTTCCGCTCGACGCTCGACGAAGACATCTCCGGCGTTACCGAGTTCTCCATCGTCTTGCCATGTACGGTGCGTGAATTCAGTGAAGCCTCGGGCGTCAAGAGTTCGGTAGTCATCGCCAAGCTGTTCATGGCCGGAGTGATGTCGAACATCAACTCGGTGTTGGACAAGGACGCGGTCGAATTGCTGGCCCAGGAATTCAAGAAGGCCGTGATCATCAAGACCGCGCAATCGGTCGAAGAAGTCGTTGAAGAGATGTCGGTCGAAGACGACAAGGCCGAAGACCTCGCGCCGCGTCCGCCGATCGTCACCATCATGGGTCACGTCGATCACGGCAAGACCAGTTTGCTGGATGCCATCAAGTCGTCGAACGTGGTCGCAGGCGAAGCCGGCGGCATCACCCAGCACATCGGTGCCTACACCGTGTCGACCAAGGGTGGCGTTGACGTCACCTTCATCGATACGCCTGGACATCAGGCCTTCACCGAAATGCGTGCGCGTGGTGCGCAGGTCACCGACGTCGCAGTGATCGTCGTCGCCGCCGATGACGGCGTCATGCCGCAGACCATCGAAGCCATCAATCATGCCAAGGCCGCCGGCGTGGCGATTGTGGTGGCGATGAACAAGATCGACAAGCCCGAGGCGACTCAGGCCAATCAGGAAACCATCATCCGTCAGCTGGCCGAAAACGGCTTGCAGGCCGAAGAATGGGGCGGCGAAATCGCCGTTGTCCGTGTCAGCGCCAAGAGCGGGGCCGGTCTCGATGAATTGCTCGAACGTCTGGCCCTTGAAACCGAACTGCTGGAACTGAAGTCGAACCACTTCGCCAAGGCCAGCGGAACGGTCATCGAAGCCAAGCGTCAAGAAGGCCAGGGCGTCAGCGCCACCTTCCTGGTGCGCCGCGGCAGTCTCGCCGTCGGTGACATCGTCCTCGCCGGTACCGGCTACGGCCGCATCCGCAGCATGACCAACTGGAAGGGCGAGCGAGTCGATATCGCTGGCCCGAGCCATGCGGTCGAGATCACCGGTTTGTCGGACATCCCGCGTGCGGGCGACAAATTCCAGGTCACCGAGGGTCTTAAGAACGCCGCTGACATCGCTGAAGAACGTCTCATCGTTCGACGCGAAAAGGAACTGGCTGCCCGCCAGAAGACCACCACCGCCGCCAGCTTGTTCAGTGACATCGCGCACTCGAAGAAGAAGGAAATCCGCTTGGTCGTCAAAGCCGACGCGGCTGGTTCGATCGAAGTTCTCAACAAGACGGTCAACGATCTGGCCACTGACGACGTGCGCGTCACCATCATCCACAGCGCTGTCGGCGCAGTGAATGCCAGTGACGTGACCCTCGCCGAAGCTTCCAAAGCGATGATCGTGGGCTTCCACGTCATCGCTGACAGCAAGGCCCGGGCGATGGCCAGCGACATGAAGCTGGATATCCGCACCTACACCATCATCTACGAGTTGTTGGACGATTTGCGCGGCGCGATGTCGGGCCTGCTCGAGCCCGAGACCCGCGACACCATCATCGGCCACGCCGATGTGCGGCAGACCTTCAACATCACCAAGGTGGGTGTGGTTGCCGGCTTGTTCATCACCGATGGCCTGGTGCGTCGCGATGCGTTCATGCGCATCACCCGTGATCACCGCATCTTGCACACCGGCAAGGTGGGTACCCTGCGGCGCTTCAAGGAAGACGTACGCGAAGTCGCCCGCGACTACGAGTGCGGCCTGACCGTTGAAGACTTCCAGGACATCAAGACCGGCGACGTGTTTGAGTTCTACACCCAGGAAAAGATTGCCCGTAAGCTGTAAGCTGACGGCGCATGGTTGCTCAGCCCGCGCGTCGCGCGGGCTGAGCTGCTGATTTTACAGTTGGAAATGGGGATTTGCATATGCCTACGAACAGTCGAAAAGCAAAACTTGAGTCAGTGCTCTTGCAAGAGATCGCGATCTGCGTGCAGCAAGAGTTGAAAGACCCCCGCATCGGTTTCGTGACCATCGTGCGCGTCGTCCTCAGTGACGATTTCAGCGAGTGCAAAGCCTATTACACCGTTCTTGGTGAAGAGAAAAAACGTCGTTTGGCAGCTCAGGCCCTGCTGCACGCCCGCGGTTTCATCCAGGGGCGTTATGCCGATGTGGTGAAGACGCGCATGCTGCCGCGCCTGGAGTTCGCCTACGACGATGCCGAGCTCAAGCGTCAGACGATGCACGACCTGATCCGCAAAGCGCGGCAGACCGACACCGATGGCGGCGCCATGCCGACCCCGGCAACGCTCGAAGAGAAGCCGCCCGAGCCCAAGCCTAGCGCTTGACCGGTCGCTGACCTATGCGCACGGTGGTCGTCGGTACGGGTACCTGGGGTACGGCAGCAGCGGTCATCTTGTCGGCTAATCACCAGCCGGTGACGCTGCTGGGCCGCTCACCCGACAAAGTTGCTGACCTGGTTCGCAACCGCCGCCATCCGCAATTGGGTGAAATGGCCCTGCCCGCTGAATTGGCGATTACCGCCGATGCCCAGGTATTGGCGCACGCCGACTTGGTGTTGTGGGCGGTGCCGACGCAGCACTCGCGTGCCCTGGCCCAGCAGCTGGCCGCTTACCTACCGGCCGGAGTGCCCGTGGTGAGTTTGGCCAAAGGCTTTGAAGTGAGCACGTTGCTGACGCCATGCGGGCTGCTGCTGGAAGTCTTCGGCACGCGCCCGTGCGGGGTCTTATCGGGCCCCAGCCATGCCGTCGAAATCGTCGCCGGTAAGCCGGTCTGCCTGGTTGCCGCCGGACCGGATGAGGTAACAGCCCTCTTGCGTGAGCGGCTGCACGGCCCGCGTTGCCGCATCTATACCAGCAGCGATCGCATCGGTGTCGAAGTCGGCGGGGCCTTGAAGAACGTCATCGCCATCGCTGCCGGCATCTGCGACGGGCTCGAGGTCGGCGACAATCTAAAGGCGGCGCTCATCACTCGCGGTTTGGCCGAGATGCGGCGTCTTGGCCGGGCTCTCGGTGCACAAGATGCTACCTTTGCCGGTATGGCTGGCATCGGCGACTTGCTGACCACCTGTTATGCCCCGCACGGGCGAAATCGCGCTCTGGGCAAGGTTATTGCAAGTGGCGTGAATCCCCTCATGTTCCTGCGTCAGCAGCAAACCGTGGCAGAGGGTGCCGCGACCAGCCGTGCGGCGGTCGAACTTGCCCAACGTCACGGTGTTGATCTGCCGATCGCTACGCAGGTTTGTGCTATCATCTGGCAGCAAACCCCTGTCCGTACGGCTATTGACACCCTTTTCTCCCGTTCCCCTAAGGAAGAAGACGCATGATTCGTCTCGCATCCCTGACCGCCTTCATGGCGATCGCAGCTAGTACCACCCTCAGCGCCCTTGATATCGAGCCACAAAGCGGTGGTCTCGTGTTTGGCAATGACAATGCCAAGGATTCATCCATCAATTGGCATGGCGGCCTTGCCAACAAGCAGATGGATCAAGGCTGGGCACGCAGCCAAGACACCGTCTTCCAAACCGGCGGTACGATTCGCTACTGGGGCCTCGGCGCCAGCGTCGACGCGGCCTTGGCTCTCGGCCAAGATCGTTCGGCGAGCTATGTCTCCAACACCGATCCCAACCAATACTCTCTGCGCGCGATCCAGTTCGGCGAGACCATCCAGGTCAACGCCAAGCTCGATTACCTGATGCAGATCGACGGCGTCTACGGCGAGGGCGTGCCCTTCCTGCAGCTCGACCCGCATATCGAATACATTACCTATCCGAACCAGCCATCGAACAGGCTCAAGGATAAGCAGATCTGGGCGGGTACCGACCTCTGGCTATCGGCTCCGTTTGAAGAGCTTGCCGGCCTCGATTTCGGCGGCAGCGTCGACTACAATATCGCCAGCCCGGCCCTGCGTTCGTCAATCGGTTTCCGTGAGTTGAAGCAGTATGCCCCGTACGAATTGTTGATGTGGCAGTATGTCAACCTGGGTAGCCGCGCCTATCACGACTACTTCACCAATACCGAACATACTGGTCTGACCACCAGCCAGGTCGGCGCCAAGGTCCGTGCACCAATGGCATGGAATGAATGGTGGGCTTATGCCGCCGTTGATTGGTCGTACTGGTTGCAGTCTGACGATCGCAACTTCCGTAAGGCTATGGGTCAGGATGCTGGTGAACTAGCGTTCACTGTCGGCATCGAATGGCGTAAGCAGTAAATCTTTAAATTTACTGGCTCTGAGAACCGCGTTTCGGCAATGCCGAAACGCGGTTTTTTTATGCAGCTCTACTCGTTATGACGGCGTTCAGGATAGTAGTTTTCAGGCGCGCCTTTGCCGCGAGACTAGCTCAGCACTATGGGTACGATTCTGATCGTTGATGATGAACCTGGTTTGCGCCAGATGTTAGAAGTCGTGCTGCGTCGCGATGGCCATACAGTGCATGGCTGCGGCGATGGCCAGACGGCCCTGGAGTGGTTGGCCAAGAATCCGCAGGTCGAGTTGGTGTTGTCGGATTTACGCATGGCGCCCATGGATGGGTTGACCTTGTTGGGCGAGATCCGCAAGCGCCATCCCGATACCTTTGTGGTAATCATGACTGCCTTCGCCGAATGGAACACGGCGGTGCAGGCGATGCGTCTGGGAGCCTATAATTTCCTGCGTAAGCCGTTCGACAATCAGGTGGCTAAAACTCTGGTGTCGCGGGCCTTGGCGGCGCGCGAGCATCGTATGGCGTCGAAAGCCGCTGGCGAACAAGCGCCACCGGTGCACCTGATCGGTTCCAGCGCGGTGATTCAGGCAGTGCAGACCTTGATCGAGCAGGTTTCGACCACCGACTCGACGGTGCTGGTGAGTGGTGAAAGCGGCACCGGTAAAGAGTTGGTAGCCCGCGCCATCCATTACGCGTCGTTGCGTTCGGATGGGCCGTTGGTGCGGGTGAACTCAGGAGCGCTGACGCCGTCGTTGTTGGAGAGCGAATTGTTCGGCCATGTGAAGGGGGCCTTCACCGGCGCCATCGAAGATCGCCAAGGCCTGTTCAGCCTGGCCAATGGCGGAACTCTGTTTCTGGATGAGGTCGGCGAATTGGCCACCGAAACGCAGGTCAAGCTCTTGCGTGTGCTGGAAAACGGCGAGTATCTGCCCGTCGGTGGCCGCGAGGTGCTGACCTGCAATGTACGCTTGGTGGCGGCTACCAACCGTGACCTCGGGCAGATGGTGCAGGTCGGGACATTTCGCGAGGACCTTTATTTCCGCATGGCGGTGATCCCGGTGCATCTACCGCCGCTGCGTGATCGGGTTGATGATATCGCCTTGATCGCCGGGCACCTGTTGGCGCGCCATGCGGTAAAATTACGTCGTGGGATCACTGGCTTCCAGCCCGACGCGCTGGAGGCCATGCAACGCTATCCATGGCCTGGCAATGTGCGTGAATTGGACAACCGCATCCAGCGCGGGGTGGCTCTGACCACCGCGGGCGATATCGGCGCGCAGGCATTGTTTGGAGAAGTTCAAAGCGGCGGCGCACGGTCCGTGCTGCCGGGAGCTTTATCAGGGGCACTGCCGGGAGGCTTGCCGAGCGCCTCAGGCATGGCCACGGCAGGGGTCTTGCGGCAGAAAGTCGCCGCCCGTCAACCGATCGATCTCGAAGCCGAATTGCAGCGCTATGAACGGGTTCTCGTCGAAGAGGCCCTTAATGTAACCAAAGACAACCTGACCGATGCTGCGACCCTGCTCGGCATCTCCTTCCGGCAGATTCGCTATAAGGTCCGTCAGCTCGGTTTGCGTTGAGCGCGCGAGTTGTGAGGAACCGCAGGTAGCTCGCCTGATGACCAGATGATCTGATAAAAAGGTGAACTTTATGATGCGGAAAAGAGGCGTTCTTGCGCTCTATAAATCATGATGACTCAATGAGGAAGTATTCTTTCGCAGCTTAGCGTTGCGGCGGGCACCAGCCCGCGTCATCACGGGTGCCGGCAACGAGGTTGGATTCATGCCGATCGATACCCTCGCCGCGCACCGGGGTCGGACGACTATCATAGCCGCTGACTGGTTCATGGGGTCGATCATCTTTCGCGCCGAGTACCCGCTCGTCATGCCAGCCACCAACCTGTATTTCGCCTTCATGCGGCAAAGGCACACCGTTCTGCTCACTGCGCATGGTCACCATTGGCAGATTGTCGACGCGGCTATGACCATGAATTTCCGTGCCATCGCCCGCTGCTACCCGGTCTGATTTCAACTGCGGACCGGGCATAGCGCAGTCGATGCGCTGGCGATGGTCATCATCAGCACCGACCTCATTCGCTGCCAACGCCGGTGGACGCGAGGGTAGGGCGTAGATCTCGTGCTCTTCGTGCCAGAACATCCGTTCGCCAGCGCTATAGGATTCTTCGCTCGACGTCGGCGCATAGCGGGTCTGGTAGTAGGCGTTGTTCGCGCAGCCACCAAGAACGAAGGAGGTCATAATAGCGAAGGTAAGGACGGCAGCACGCATGGCTGCGATGAAAAGCCATAACCGGTATTCAGGCAACCAGAATCAGCCATCGGCGGAGCGTGCGTTGCACCCACGCATGGCCGGCGGTCAACTCAGTCCTGGGCTTTCCGCGCCAGCGGCGGTGAGTAGCGTGAGCGTCCATGCAGGCCGACTTACAGCGCACGACCGAACTCGTTTTGAAAACAGTTGGTTTGACCAAAACCTATACCGACTTCTGGGGACGGCCGCGGGTGACCGCGTTGACCAACTTGACGTTGGAGGTGCGCCCCGGGGAGGTGTTCGGCTTATTGGGGCCCAACGGCAGCGGCAAGACCACCACCATCAAGCTGCTTTTGGGCCTGTTGCGGCCAACGCGGGGCGACGCCTTCGTCTTTGGTCGCGACCCGGGTGATCGGGCAGCCAAGCAGCTGATCGGTTATCTGCCCGAAGAAACCTATCTCTATAAATTCCTTACCGCCGAAGAGACCTTGGCCTTTTTCGGGCGCTTGTTCGGTTTGCCGGCAGCGGTGATCCGCGCTCGCAGCGACGAGCTGATCAGCCTGGTCGGTCTCGACCATGCGCGTAAACGCCGCCTCGGTGAGTATTCCAAGGGTATGGCCCGGCGTCTGGGCCTGGCCCAGGCGCTGATCAATGACCCGCAGCTGGTGGTGCTCGATGAACCGACTTCGGGTCTCGACCCGATCGGTGCCGCCGAGGTCAAGGAGCTCATCGTGCGCCTCAAGCAAGCCGGCAAAACGGTGCTGTTGTGCAGCCACCTGTTGGCTGACGTCGAAGATGTTTGCGACCGTATCGCCATCCTCCATCAGGGCGTGCTGCGCGAAATGGGTACGGTCGAGGAACTCTTGCGCGCCGATGACCGGCAACTGATCGAGCTACGCGCGCCCACGCCCGAGACCTTACGTGCCGTCACCGCCGCCGCCGGCGATCATTTACTGTCGATCGCGCCGCCGCGCGAACGCCTCGAAGCGCATTTCCGACGTATCATTGCCGATGCCCGCAAGGCTGATGCCGGTACCAGCGACCGTCAGTCAGGTCGCGACGCATGATTCCGTTCGTCAGCTGCTTGGCGATGGTGCTGCTGTCGTTGCGTGAAGCGCTGCGCCAGCGTCTGTGGCTGCTGTTCGCGGTAGCGGCAGCAGCGGTGATGATCGTCGGCTTGAGCCTGGGTGCCGTTGACAATGCCAATAAATTGAAGCTGGCAGTGGTGGCGATCACCGCCGCCATCAGCTTCGTGGTGGTGTTGCTAGCAGTATTGGTGGGCTCGGGACAGGTTCGCCGCGACCTCGATGCGCGAGTCGCCTTTTTGCTTTTTGCCAAGCCCATGCCGCGCCTGTCGTACCTGCTGGGCCGGTGGAGCGGGGTGCAAATCATACTTTTGACCGGCATCATCGGCTTGTCCCTGGTCGGCACCGGCATGATCTGGGCGACCTTCAAGCAAGTGCCGTCGATCTTTGCGGTGACCACGCCCAGCGAATGGGTCGAGCTCAGCGCGCTGGGCGAAAGCGTGCCCATCGCTGACGGCACCAATCGCAAAACCCTGTCCGGCCAGCCAGGCAATGGCGTGCGCTGGACCTTGCGCGGACTGCCCACCGACAACGACGCCTATGCCGGTGGCGGGCTCGATCTGCTGCTGCGTTGCCAGGTGCGCAGTGTCGATTACGGCCTCAACATCGAAGAATGCCTAGTGCAGCTTTCAGCCACGCCTGGTTCGGCGGCAACTCCTAGTTCGGCGGCAACTCCTAGTTCGGCGGCAACTACGCCGCGTCTACTGCAGCTAGCTGCAGATTCGCCATACGGGCAAGGCACTGATGGCGCCCTGGCCGGCGAGGGCCAGGTGGTCTTGCGCCATCGTGAACAACTGCGTAATGACTATACCGTCGACTATGCGCGTCTGAAATTGGCGCGCGATAGCGTCAGCGCTGATGGCACGACGGTGGTGCAAGTCACCCGCCTCGACTCGCGCGCCCAGCTCATCGTCACGCGCACCAACTCGCTGAAGATCACCCGTCCGGGTGGCAGCCTGGCGGCGAACCTCATGCGTGGTGGCTTGGTGCTGTTGGCTTCTGCCGCCATGCTCACCGCCTGGACGCTGTTCATCGGCACGCTGTCAAATCTGGGGGTGACTTTGCTTGCTGGCCTGACCATGTTCTTTGCTGGCAGCGCCCTGTGGACCATTCAAGACACCCTGGCCTACGAGAAACTATCGCTGCCGGCGCAACGCGTCTTGCAGCTAGCGCAATTCCTGCTTCCGGATTTTGAGCGTTTCCAAGTCGCCGCCAATCTCGCCGCCGGGCAATCGATCGGCTGGGGCGTGGTGCTGCATGCGTGGATGTATTTCGGTGTCTACACCTCGATCTTCCTCGGCATGGCGTGGCTGGCACTCGTGCGGAAGGAATTGTGACATGAAATCACGCACCTGCTTATTGTTGGGCATCGGTTGTCTTTTGGCCGCTCAGGCGGTGTCGTCGTGGTGGTGCACGCCCCAACGCGGTGAGCTGACACCGAATCGCGATGTCTACGAATCACTGACACCGGGCGAGCTGGCCGGCACGCTGATGCTCGGTGGTTTTCGCGGACTCGCCTGCGACCTGCTGTGGTTACGGGCTGATTCGGCAAAAGAGAACGGCCGTTTTTACGAGTCGGTGGCGTTGTTTGAAGCTATCAGCCGCATCCAGCCGCGCTTCGAGCAGCCATGGCAGTTCATGTCATGGGACCTGGCCTACAACCTCAGCCACGAAGTCGAAGACCGTGATGCTAAGTGGTCGTGGATCATCGCCGGCATCGACACCAATATCAGGGGTGTGGTGCGCAATCCGCAAAGCGAACGCTTACTGCGCCATTTGGCGTGGATGTTCCACCATAAAGGTGACTTGTTTCACGATAAGATCGAAGTCATCGCTTGGTCGGCGCGTCTCAATCCACTGCTAAAAGAGATCAATGCCCGGGTGAAGCCAGCTTATCAGGTAGCCCTGCTGCCTGAAGGTGTGGGCACCAGCAATTTCACCATCTCATCAAGGCTCTATCTGGCGTGCATCGCCTTGACCGACGGCTCACTTAACGGCAAAGGCTGGCTGTCGGCGCAGTTCGTGCGCCGCATGGTGCCCTTGGCCATTGAAAGCGACGGCAATCTGAAACGCAATCAGAGCCGGCATCTGGAAGCCCTGCAGCGTTACCTCGACGCCTTGCAGGCGTGGGATGTGGTGATCGCCTGGGCGAACACGCCAACCACCAGTGCCAACGAGGTGAGCCAACACAAGATCACTCTCGACAGTGTCGAGCGCAATGAAGGCCGTCTGCGCCGTAAGGCCGCGCAGTATTGTTACGACCTGGCGCCCGATAGCGATACCGCTGAAAAAACCGCGCAGGCGATTTTGGCGCGCAACTGGAGCGAGGCCCTGCGCCAGCTGCAGCGCCCGGGGTGGAAGACCGCCGCCAGCAATGCGCGCATCCATTGGCTCGATGAACCCGGATGAGCGTCTTGTGTCTGGGGAAATTCGACGCCCTGCATCGCGGCCATCGAGCCTTGGCCGAAAGAGCCGAACGCGTTGCCGCCCCCGGTGAGCCCACCTGCCTGCTGAGTTTCAGCGGCATGGCCGAGGCCCTCGGCTGGCAGGCGCGGCTGCCGTTGACCGCTCCCGCTGACCGCGCACGCATTCTCGCCACCTGGCCGGGCACGCCCGCAGAAGTCGAGCTGCCCTTTGCCGATATCCGTGCGCTTGATGCCGATGACTTCGTACGCTTGGTGCAAGCCCGTCTAGGCGCGACAGCTTTGGTGGTGGGCGAGGACTTTCGTGGTGGTCGGGGCCGCCACGCCGATGTCGCGGCGTTCACCCAGGCGGGCAGAGCCGTCGGTTTGGCGATATGGGCGGTGGCGCCGGTCGCAGACGCCGATGGCCCGGTGTCGAGCACCCGGGTTCGTGCAGCCTTGGCGGCTGGCGAGGTCACTGCAGTCGAAACCCTGCTCGGCCGTCGGCACCGTCTGTGGGGCCGAGTGGTGCGTGGCGATGGCCGCGGTCGGCAGATCGGCATTCCGACGGCCAATCTCGGTGAGCGGGAAAACCAGGAGCCCGGCCCGGGGGTTTATGCCGCATGGGCCTATGTCGGACCGCAACGGGGTGGGCAGCAACGGGTACCGGCGGTGGTCAATATCGGGCGCGTGCCGACGGCCGGCGCCGATCGAGCGCTAACGGTCGAGGCGCATCTGCTGGATTGGCAAACGGATATCTATGAGGCGCGGGTGGTGCTAGAATTCGTCCAACGTTTACGCGATGAACGGCGCTTCCCCGACTTCACAGAATTGGTGGCGCAGATCCATGCTGATATCGCGGTGGCGACCAGCGTCTTTGCCCAGTCCTCACCTGTTCTATAAGTCATCCACCGCAGGGTGGCAATGAAGCCGATCGGCTTACGCTGCTTCGCGATGACTGACCCTGTTACGGCTGTACGCGCTGCCTTGTCGACGGTGCAGGATCCTGATCTGCACCAGGACCTGGTGACCCTCAACATGATCCGCAATCTGCGCATCGAGGATGGCATCGCGCGTTTTGACCTGGTGCTGACCACCGGTGCCTGCCCGGTGAAGCAACAGCTCGAGGATCAGTGCCGGGCAGCGGCACTGTCGGTGGCCGGCGTGACCCGCGCCGAGATCACCGTCAGTGCTGAAGTGCCCAAAGGTGTCGACGGAAAAAATGTCCTGCCCGGAGTACGTAAGCTCATCGGCGTTGGTTCGGGCAAGGGCGGCGTCGGCAAAAGCACCGTCACCGTCAACCTCGCCCTGGCTTTGGCCAAGACCGGCGCCCGTGTCGGCATCTTGGATGCCGATATCTATGGTCCGTCGATTCCGACCATGATGGGGATCAGCCGCCAGCCGACCGTGGTCGAGCGCAAGCTGGTACCGGTTGAAGCCCACGGCATCAAGCTGATTTCGATCGGCTTCCTGATCGAAGAACGGCAAGCGATCGTGTGGCGTGGCCCGATGCTGGTCGGCGCATTGAAGCAATTCCTCTCCGACGTGGCGTGGGGCGAGCTCGATTACCTACTGGTCGATCTGCCGCCGGGCACCGGCGATGTGCAGCTGACGCTGGCTCAGAATGCCCCATTAGCTGGCGTGGTGATCGTCTCGACGCCCCAGGCGGTGGCCTTGGCCGATGTACGTCGCTCGGTATCGATGTTCGAGAAGGTCGGGGTCAAGATTTTTGGCGTGGTCGAGAACATGAGCGAGTTCGTGTGCCCGCGTTGCGGCCATGTCGAGCCGATCTTCGGCGTCGGCGGTGCAGAGCGCGAAGCCGCTGCCATGCATCTGCCCTTTCTCGGCCGCGTGCCGCTTGAGATCGGCGTTCGTGAAGCCGGTGATGCCGGCACGCCGGTGATCATCTCGCATCCCGATTCGGTGTCGTCGCGGGCCTTCATGACCATCGCCGAACGCGTGGCGCAACGCGTGTCGATTGCTGCTCTCACCGCCCAGCCTGCTCCTAGCCATTCTGCCACTGCCCATTCTGCCACCGCCCAGCCGGTTGCTGCTGCGGTTCCCGAACAAGGACTCCCCACATGACCATCACCGCCATTACCGAGCATAATCTGCCGGCCCTACGCATCACCAATGACCTCGGTGAAGCCGTCATCCATCTGCATGGCGCGCACCTGGTGCACTTCCAGCCGCAGGGCCATCAGCCGGTATTGTGGATGAGCGGTTCGAGTTGGTTTGCCGATGGCAAGCCGATCCGTGGTGGCGTGCCGGTGTGCGGGCCGTGGTTCGGCCCGCATCCCACCGACGCCTCCTTGCCGGCGCATGGTTTATTGCGCCAGCGCCGGTGGAGTCAGCTCGCCAGCCGCGAGCTGGCCGATGGGCGGACAGAAGTGGTGTTGTCGCTGGTCAGCGATGCAGCGATGTTGGCGATCTGGCCGCATGCATTCGCCGCCACCTTGACGGTGGTGGTAGGTGCGACCCTGACCATCGAATTGTCGTTGCGCAACACGGGCGGCACGCCGTTCTTGCTTGGCGAAGCAATGCATACCTATTTTAACGTTTCGGATGTGCGCACCGTCCGCTTGACTGGCCTCGCCGGCACCATCTTCCTCGACAAGATGGATGGAGGTTTGCGCAAAGTTCAAGGCCCTGAGCCGCTGGCGATCAGCGCCCAAACCGATCGCGTTTACTTGTCGGCCAACGACACCGTGGTCATCGATGATCCGGGCCTGGCGCGAAAAATCTCCATTAGTAAGTCGGGCAGCGGCGCGACGGTGGTATGGAATCCGTGGATCGAGAAGGCCCTATCTCTGGCCGATTTCGGCGATCAGGAATGGCCGGGCATGGTGTGCGTCGAAACCGCCAATACCGCGGACAGCACGGTCGTGGTGCCGCCCTCTTTCACCCATCACCTGACTCAGGTGATCACGGTCACGAGCCGCTGACATGCGTTTATTGCCGCTGGGCCTATTGGTGTTGGTGTTGTGTGGATGTTCGTCGGTGGTGCGCCACATGCCGCCGAAGGACCTCACCGCCGCGCATCAATTGACGGTGTTCACCGATGGCTTCCATAGCGGCATCGTTGTCGACAAAGCCTCGCTGCCGGTAACGCTCGACCCGCAAGGCGGCGATGAGCCGGCCTCGTGGCCACAACAGACCCTGCATTTCGGCGAAGTGAAGTGGACCTCGGGCTATGACAACTCCATGTGGCATGCCATCCGTCTGGCCTTCGTGCCGGGCGAAGGCGTAGTGCAGTCCGACCACACACGCAATGGTCTAGTCGATGTCCCGGGGCTAGAGCTCGGCAAATTGCGCATGTGGAATTTCCCGATCAACCAAGCCGGCATCGATGCAATGGTCGCTAATCTGCAGCAGAATT
>JAYVTR010000418.1:0-6084 GCA_043788625.1 Planctomycetota bacterium | reverse complement strand
TTGTTGGAACTTATCAGGGCAATTGAATTTCACCGCCATGATGTCAGATGGAATATTGCCCAAGCCGCCACCCCAATTACGCGCGTTTTCAAGGCTGGCGAGAATCATTGAGCGAAAGCGATTGTAGTCCTTGGCCGATTCGGGTTCGACGCGTTCGAGGTCGCTGATCTCCTGGGCCACGTTATTGGCGATTTCGGCACTCAACCGGGCGACCTCGATGCCATCATGCATCTTTTGACTACCGAGATATTTATTGGCCTTCACGGTTATGATCACGCCAAGCAGGATCATGGCGATGGCAGTAATACCCGAGAGCACCAGCATGAACTTCGCTCGCAGCCCCAAGCCTTGGCCAGCAGTTGCCGGTCCCCGTCCTTTGCCGCCAGGGGTATTGCGCCGATCGCTGCCCGCCTGAGTTGCGGGGCGTGAGGCACTGAGATTTTTGGCCGAGCCAACTATCGCCAGAGAAGCAGAGCTTTTGGCAGTGCTCAGTTCTCGCGTGCCGGTCGACGTAGGCACCTGCACCGAACGCGTTGCCGTGGCTGGATTGCGGGAGACGGTGGCAGAGGTACCGGGTCGCCGCATATGCGACCCGGTTTTGGCGCGTAGCGGACCACTATCACGACGTTGAGTCGACATGGGCTCTCCTGGTGGGCTCACCACCTTCACGACTAACGCAGCGCGGCTCCGGCGAGGATTCCCGCCAATAACCCTGCTGCCAAGTCGTCAGCCATGACCCCCCAACCGCGAGGAAGTTGTTCCAATGCAGCGATTGGCCATGGTTTGACGATATCGAACAGACGAAAAAGACTGAAGGCGAGAATCGCCGAAACGATAGGTGACGCAACCACAACCAATGGTGGAATGCACGCCAGCGTGGCCCACACCCCAGCGACTTCGTCAATTACCACCGGACCCGGATCGGCAATTCCGGTACAATGTCCGGCAACGCTCGCTGACCACACGCCGACAATGGTGGCGATGAGAGTGGCCACTACGAGCCCGATGGTCACGTATGTGAGAGGTGCGAGGAGGATCCACGGCATGGCGACCAAAACTGCTGCCGCCGTGCCCCAGGTCCCCGGAGCTGGCTTGATGAAGCCCACTCCGCCAGCCGTAGCCAACAATCGCGGCAGAAGTGGTACTCGTGACCATGGAGAGTCCGAGAGATTGAAACCGGGGGTCGAGGGCGTAGTGGCTGAAACAACAGGCGCCCGCATGTCAGGCATCGACATCAAGCTCGCCAAAGCGACCTTTGACCAATTCGACGAGTGTGGTAACCGCTTGTTTGGCGTCTTCGCCATCAGCTGAAATAGTGAGATGTGAACCGCACTCAGCAGCCAGCATGAGTAATTCGAGCACTGACTTCGCATCGATCACCATGCCATCTTTGGTGATCTGTATATCGGAAGCGAAACGACTCGACGCGGTGGCGATCTGCGTTGAAGGTCGGGCATGAAGGCCCATTTTATTGGTCAGCACGACCTGTGCTTCTGCGTGCGGCATAACTGTCTTTTGTAGGCCATCACCCAGAGAATGCAAACTCCCACTCAAGAACGCTTTATGCGCGTCCTAAGCGAATTGTGTTACAGGGGATACCTGCATCATTCGCCGCGATAGAGACGATCGGCAAAACGTTGATCGAGAGCTTTAGTAGCACGTACTTGGGCAGTAGTGGTGTCAATATCGTAGGTGACGCGACGCCAATAGACCGCATCGCCTGAGAAAATCACGTAGCAGGCGCGATTGTCGCGATCACGTGGCTGCCCGACCGAGCCGATGTTGACCAGGTATTTCCCGCCGTCGGAAATATCAAAGCCGTCGGGGAGTTCTGCGGCCGGTAAAAAGCAACGATCGGCCGTAAATACGCCGGGACGGTGGGTATGGCCGACAAAGCACAGACGCCTAAAAGCGGCGAAAATCTGATCGATCTTGGTCGGATCCGAGCCTTCCCAGAGGTCGCTTTCGAGGACATATTCCATTACTGGGTCGCGCGGACTGCCATGCACCAGCAACAGATCATCGATCTCGTGGCGAATCGGCAGATCTTCAATCAGGCTCCATAGCGCTTTGCGGCGCGTGGCCGGCGACACGTCTTGCAGTTGTTCGCGGGTCCAATCGACGGCTCGCTTGGCAGCGGTGTGAAAGCCGAAAGCGCCATGCAACACGGCGTGCTCGTGGTTACCCATGAGCATCAACTTGCAGCGGCTGGCAACCAGTTCCAAGGTTTCGACGGGCCGTGGACCGTAACCAATGACATCGCCCAAGCAGAGAATTTTCTCAACTGTGCCGAGGCGTTCGATGTCGGCCAACACGGCTTCGAGAGCCGACAGGTTGGCGTGGATGTCAGAGATGAAGGCAATCACACGAGAAGCTTATGGTAATCGGACAATGATCTAGTGACGCGTTGCCGGACTGAGCTGGATCTCTAAGTCGTCCGCCACCAGCGACCAGGCGGTGGCGGGCTCGGCGACGCCAAAGATACCCACGGCCAAGCGTTCACTGCGCCCCAGGCTTGCTACCACGGCTTTGCGTTCACCCGGATTACTGGCCAGGGCCACGTAGAGAATGCCTTTGGAGAGCTCGATACGTAGCGCCACGTCAGTGCCAGAGACGCTCAACGCGGAATTCGTCCACGGACCCCACGTGCTTTTCTCAGCAGCACGCCATTGGACTTTGCCACCGCTGACGCCGACTTGCAGCCCATTTTCACGTTTCTCGTCGGTGAGTTCGAGTCCACCGACGGCGCTGTCCTTCATCTCGGTCAGATTGAGCTTCACGGTCGCTGAGCGCATGCGATTGGCCAAGACCAGACGATAGGCAGTAGTTGGTTCACTGCCGGTCTGCGTACCTTCAAGCACCAGTGCCTGGTTGCGCGCCAGTACGCTAATGTTGGTGTTGGTGGCGGCCACTTCCCAGCCAGTGGCCACCGGGCCGCCCGCTGGCCAATCATCGAAGGTCTCAGTGGTCATCTCGTCATTGGCCGACGAGAATTCAGCGAGCAGCTCCGATGCGTATTTTTTCGGCACGTCACTGGCACTATCGAGGCGTTTGAGCCACGTATGCGCAGCCACGTCGTCTTTACGCGCACTGGCCATGTATACCCGGCAAGCAATGGCCCAGCCATCAGTCACCGGCAGCTTGTCAAACAGGGCTTCGGCTTCGGAAAAACGTGACTGCTTGAGCATGCCGTAGGCTTGCCAGCGCAGCGACTCATCACCAGGGGTGGCAGTAAGATTATGGATTGATTCATCGGCCCCGGAGGACTTCAACAGGGAGGCGATCTGGCCGAGAAAAATCGCCCGGCGGCTGGCGGTCTTGTCGAAATCGCCCAAGACGCTCTGCCACTTGCCGTTTTCGAGATCAACCGTGGCATTATGCTCGGCAACAAATGATTTCAGCGTCGGCGGCAGACTCTCGGCGTTGATGGCTTTGTGATCGAGGTGCGCCAAGGCGACCGCACCCAGTGGTCCGCTTACTTGCGACCACCATTTGCGCGCTTCGTCGACATGCCCGGCGTGCTCATGCAGCAGCCCTAAATTGTAACGACCGACATCGGCGGTTTCTGTATCCAGATGCTGATCGCTGAGTCCGGCGGTCAAAAGGACCAGGGCCTGTTGGTCGGTTTCAGGCGTTGCGGCCTTCATCAGGGCCGAGGCCAGCCAGATCTTAGCTGGGCCGACCAGTTGCTCTTTATCAATGAGGGCCTTGGCGGCGCGGATGCATTCACCCCGGTCGCCACGCTTGAGGCTGCAGCGGGCGTAGCCCAGAGCCGACTCCCAATCCTGATGCAGGTCGAAGCCCTTTCGATAGGCTTCGGCAGCAGTGCGCAGATCGCCGGCGCTTTCGGCAAAACGCGCCATGTAGCGATTGGCTTGGAATGCGGTCGGCTGACGTTCGAGCCAGATTTTCACCAGGGCCTTCATGCGCTCATCTTGTTTGCGTTCGATGAAGATGCTGGCTTGGGCTTCATACCCCAGCGTCCAATTCGGGTCAGCGGTGATGCCCGCCTGGGCCGCGCCCAGGACGCCATCCCAGTCCTTCTTTTCGCTCAGCAGTTGGATTGCCAAGGCGGCTATTTCAGGTGAGGCTTTTTTGGCCAAGGCTTTTTGCGCCAGGGCAATCCCGGCATCTTTAACGCCGGCCTCGCCGGACGGCTTTTTGACCACCGGTTTGGGGTCGGTCACTTTCGGGTCTTTTGCATCTTTCGGATCGGCCACGACCGGCGGCGTCGCTTCGGCGACGGTTTCCGGGGGGCGTTCGGCAGCGAAACGCAGGGTGCGTTGGACATCGAGCCAATCACTGGCGGCGAGGGCCTGTTCACCACGGCGGGAAACGGCTTCGGCCAAGGACTGATGGCGTTCGACGCGCATCATCTCGGTTTTTGGCACCAACGTCGTAGGCTTTCCCGGGCGGTCGAAGCGCACCGCGCCATCAGGCTGGGTGCCAACGATCGAGCCGACGATCGAACTGCCGTTGACCAGCCAGATGGTATCGTAATCAATGGCGGTTAACGGCACGCGATCGACGGTTTCAACCGCATATACCTGGCAGAATGCCAGTAAGGTCGCACAGGATAAGACGCAGGCTCGGTAGCACAGGGACATGGCTCAACGTTCCGCAATGGGCAAAACAGGAAGGGCTGGCAGGTCGAGCGGCGGCGGCGGTGGAAAGCTCAAGCGGGTAGTGCGTATCTCAGCCCGTTTCATGGTGAACGGGTTGGTCGACGCTTCGCTCGCAAAGGCCGGTACCAGTGGTTGCAGGGCCCGTTCGGCGGCAATCACATGTACACCCAACATGGTTTTGCCGCCATCGCTGGCGGCGGTCACATCGCCGGCTGCGCCAGCGCTGAGGCCGAGGGCCAGGGAGATCAGCGATAGAGCCACGGCAAGACAGCCGATGAGCAAGTGCTTCGACATATTATTCGTCTCCCAAGCTGGGCTTGGCGCTGGCAGTAACGGGCTTAACCGTGGGTGCCGTTCCGGTTGTCGCAGCGGGTTTTAGCGTCGGGCTGGCAGCCTTGCTTGGCAGCGGCTTCTCAGGTACCAGTTTCCAGGCCGACTGGTTGGGCAGGATCAAGCTGAGGGTGAGATGGCTACGTTGAGCCGCTTCCGGATGTCCTGGACTAGGGATCAGGCTGACGCCACGCACCCCGACGCCTTGCTTATGCGCGGCGAGAAAACCCTGCAGCGCCGCTTGTATGACTTCGTAGGGGGCCTCGATGTCGATCTCGGTAGTGAAGATGGCAAAGGCCCCTGAGGCATCTGCCCAAGAGCGACCAGGTTGCAACGTAGTGATGCGCTGCACGCCCGCTTCCATCAAGGTATCCAAGGAGACACGGTACAGGTCCAATTGGGCAAGCTGCATCTGGCGGACGGTTTCATCGGCATCCAGGCCGCCTTCCAGCGGCAGACTGCTGGGGAGCTTCACACCGCTACGATCAGCCCGCTGACGCAGGGCCTTGAGGTCGGTGGCGACGCGGTTGGCGGCACTCGTCAGATCGCTGGCACGGTATTCAACTTTGAGTTCCGGGGCCAAGACGGCGCTGGCTTGATCAAGAGACTTCGCTTGTTCTTGGCCTGAATGTTGCACCACGGTGAGCTGCTGATCCAGGCGCACACCGCTGGGTTGGGCAGTGGCCATGGCGGTGGCTAAAGTCGCAGTGCGGGTGCGTTGATCTTCTAATGTGCTGGAGCGGGCAGTGACCCAAATCAGGCCGATCACGGCACCAGCGCCGGCAATGCCGCCCCACAGTGCGATGATGCGAGTTTCATTGGTCATGCGTCAGCCTCCATCTTTGCCGCGTGGCGGGCGCCAACCAATGCCACCGGCCACCATAAGAGAATCCACACGCCGGCGGCGGTCAGCAGAGGCGCGATGATTTGTACTTCGATGGGTTCAGCGGGACCGTTTTGATAGCGAAGTCCGGGCCACATGGCAGCGCCGAGGACGCTCATCGCCAAGCCCAGTTTCCAGGGGAAACCTGGGCGGCCTTGCCGCGTTTGCAGGGCTTGCCACGGCACGCCCCACGCCAGTAGCGGAGCACCGGCGAGATAAATTTTGGCCGAGGTTTGTGGTCCGAAC
>JAYVTR010000417.1:0-3210 GCA_043788625.1 Planctomycetota bacterium | reverse complement strand
CCGGCCAGGCCCTTGGTCCAAGACACCAGTTCGCCGAGAAAGGCATGATCCTGGATCTGCGAGACCGCGTCATAGCGGATGCCATCGAAGTGAAATGCCTTGATCCAGTGTGCGACCTTGGCCTTGATGAAATGCCGGGCTGGATATTCGCTCGTACCGGGGATATTCAGCGAATAATTGAACTGCGGACCCCAGGCCTGATCGGGATTGGTTGGCGCGTGGTGGAAATAGCAGTCATGGTCGATGTGGGCCAGCGGGCAGTCGGTGCCGGCGTGGTTGTAGACGCCATCCAAGAACACCAGCATGCCCTTGGCGTGTGCCGCATCGACCAGCCGGCATAAACTCTGTTCATCGCCAAAGCGCGGCTCAATGGCATGGAAGAAGGTGGGCGTGTAGCCCCAACCGCCAGCCATCATCACTGGCATGAGCTCGACTACCGTACATCCCAAATCGGCGATGTGCGGTAACATGGTCGTCACGTCAGCGAAGGTGCCCTTACCGCCGCTCTGCGGATAGTCCTGCACGTAGAGCTCATAGATGGCCATGCGGTCGTGGCCGGGATGCCCCACCGCATCGTGCTGCCACTGGTAATTTTCTGCCAAACCCTCGGCGGGAATGTCGAGCCGCGTCGCTTGGCGGTCATCGGTCAACCGTCGCGACAATGGATCTGGGATGTGGACCTCCTGGCCCTTGGCAAACCACGAGAGCGATGCCAATTGGAAGCTGTAGGTATGGTGGCCGGGTGGGACCTCGGCTTCTAGAATCCAGGTGCCGTCCTTTTGCCGGCTCATGGGCTTCGGCGTCATGCCCCAGGCGGAGCAGGAGCAGCCGACCGCCTTGGAGGTCGGCGCATAGAGCGAAAACGTATGGTCATCAGCGACTCTAGCGACTCTTACGCGACTTCGTCACCGCCGCGCTCCGCGCGGGCTGACGGGTGTTGGCAGCCTTCTTTGACGGCGTTTTGGTCGATGACTTGCGCGGTGCGCGCTTGGCCTTCGTGGTCATCGGCACAGTGGAGCGGCTGGCCGCCTTGGCGCGCATACGTTCCATAGCCGAACAGACCTGAATCAGTTCCTTCTCTGAGAGCACACCCTTCACCAGCGGGAACATACTATCCTCCTCTTCACCCAGGTGGTGTTCGACGCTTTCGCCCATGACGTGGAATTTAGATCCCCACTCCTTGTCGGTGACCGGCATGCGTGCCAGTTCGGCGATCAGCAGATCCGCGACGTGGTGCTCCTGAAGACCCTCAAGCACGATCGCTTTGGTCTCGGGATGACGCTTCAATGCGGCATACAACGCTTTTTCTTCCAGCTGTTCATGGAGGGCCAGGAGCGAAGCGAATTCTTCGAATATCCGTGTCCGTTTCAGGCGAGAACGTTCGGTGGTTTTTTTGGCCTGATTCAACAAGGTACGGAATCGGTCGTGCTCCTTTTTCAGCTGCGTGGTCGGATTGGGAGCGGACAGATTCTTCAGATAACCGAGGAGGGACATGACATCTTTCGAGGTGGAATTAGATGGTAAATTCAGGGAGTCGACGGCTGTAGGCCGTGACTGGCTCAAAGCGCGCGCCATGCCATGAGTGAGTGTTAAAGCTTCGTCATTGTAAAATGACGGAGCCACGCGCGCACTCCAGAAGATTTCAATCTAATTCAATATCTCATGTCCATGTGTAATTACTTTTCGCGTGCTTGTTAATGCACATTGCAATGTCTGCATTGCAACTCACTGCGAAACGTTCCGCGATGCATGAAATTCACGCGGCTGAAATGAGCTGCGCGCTACTGGATGCGCCTCATGAATCGACGATTAAGCACATCTGAACTTGAAAGCTGGCATGGCAGGTGCTCTTGATCATGAACCTATGGCTCATCCATCATCAACCCATCTCTCTACACATCCATGTGAGGCATGGTACTCGCCTACGTGGTGCACACGCCTCTGCGCCGGCGTGCTGATGCTGGTGATGACAGGTTGCACACCGCGCACTGAGGGCCCGGTTATGCTCAGTGCGAAAACGTATCCCGCGCACGAGCGCACCCTCGAAATCCACCAAGTACCCCACGATGAGAAGCGTGCGATTGCTCTGATCTCGCGTCGCACCATATCTCCACCGCAAGACCTGGCGGGGTTCATCGCCGATGCCCAGCGCTATGGACGACGCGTTGGCGCGGATGATTGCGCTATCGAGGTGGTGTCTGACCCACAAGGCGGTTTTGTCCTGCATGGCTATCTGCAGGTAGGAAAGTGGAATGCCCTCACCAGCGATTTCGCGCCTGAGGGCTTAGAAAAAATGATTGATCAGCTGCGTAAGATGACAGAAAAATGAAATAGGCCTTGAACCGTCGATCTGCTTGCCGAATTTTCTTACCACAGCAGTGGAAACAACTGCCTTATCCAAAATGGAGATGCACATGAAGGTGTTGACGATCGATATCGGTGGCACGAACGTGAAATGCGGTTTGACCTATGCCACGAAGATCAAAATCCCTTCCGGTTCAGACTTGACGCCGGCGAAAATGATCTCCGCGGTGAAGGCCTTAACTGAAGATCTAACTTATAATGCGGTCACCATCGGCTATCCCGGCCCCATCCTGCACGGGCACATTGCTTTGGAACCGCACAACCTCGGTCGCGGCTGGGTGCGTTTCGATTTCGCTAAGGCCTTCAAACAACCGGTACGCATCATGAACGATGCAGCCATGCAGGCTTTGGGCAACTACCGCGGAGGACGCATGCTCTTTTTGGGCATCGGCACTGGCCTCGGATCGGCATTCATCATCGATGGTATCCTGCAGCCCATGGAGCTCGCGCACCTGCCGTACAGGAACGGCAAGACCTATGAGGATTTCGTCGGCTTGCGCGGGCTCAAACGACTCGGCAAGCGCAAATGGCGCACGCATGTAGCCGACGTGGTGGGCCAGTTCAAAGCGGCCCTTGAGCCTGACTATGTCGTACTCGGCGGCGGCAATGCCAAGCTCATCGACAGCCTTCCGGACGGAGTTGTCACCAGTGACAATTCACGAGCCTTCCAAGGTGGCCAGCGCATCTGGATGAAGAAATTCGCCCGGGTTTGCAATTAAAAATACGGTAGGGCTTCAGGGTTTCGTATGGGTCGGGTAGCCCGTGCCGGCAGGTCTGGCATGATTCGTCATGCACGACCGCGACCTCTATCAGCAGATCCTTGGCATCTCGTCACCATGGGAGGTA
>JAYVTR010000416.1:0-3869 GCA_043788625.1 Planctomycetota bacterium | reverse complement strand
TATCTCACGAGAGCTCAATAATTTCTACCTCAAGCTGGTGGCAGTTGATCGTGCGCAACGCTTTCAGACCTATGGCGAGTTGCTTGACGGCATTGACCGTTTTGGTGGTGGCGCCAAACGGCAAAGCCTGCAACTCACCGCCGCTCAGCAACAATACTCGCCGGTAACCGGTAACGGCACGCGCCCCATCAGCGGCGCGCAGGTCGGCCGTCGCGGCGGCACCGGGCCACTGCCGCCTGCCCCGCGTGCACGCACCGGGCGCGGCACTGACCCCAGTGGTGGACATGCCGTGCTGCCATCACGACGGCCGCCTCCGCCAAGCGGTAATGGCCCGTTGGTGATCTTGATCGTGGTCATGGTCATCCTCGCTACGGCTGTGGTTACCATGGTCTTTCTGCAGCCGGAACACGGGCGCACTCCAGCAAGCCAAGCGACGAGTCAGGCGACGACGCCAACAACGGTGATGCCGCCGATGGCACCGCGCCCAGAAATCAGTGTCCCAACCAAAAACAACCGGCTGCCTTCGAGCCTGACTCCGACCGTGACGTCGAATGACGGCGCCCCCGTCCAGGTGCAGTCGACCTCGCGGATCGAGACGCATCGCACTTTGGCTGATCAATTGGTGGCCGAACAATTTTCGGCGGCCTTGAAGACCTGCGACCGCTTGACTGAACCGCTTGATAAGCAGGAAAGCCAGGCCTTGGTGCTGAGCAAGCATGAGGCGCGTAAGCATGACATCGAGCAGATGCTCACCATTGGCGTCGATCCTGCCATCATCCGCAAAGAGCTTGAGCTGGCACGGGTGAATTGGGGTTTTATCGGCGATCTGGAATGGGCGGTCGCCGTACAATCCAAGGCTGATACCTTGGCCCTTGCCGGGCGAGCCGCGGGCGAAGCCGTGGTGGTGGTGCCTGAGGAAAAGAATCCGCTCGGTGAATTCGGCCCCACCCGGCCAGCGCCATTGTTTCCGACTCCGCCGAGTCCAAATGATCCGATGGCTGGAACCCCCGCCGCCAATGGCAAGGCCCCCGCTGCGATGGTCCCCAAACCGGAGATCCAACCAGCCACCGACGCCGGTGCTACCGCCTATGCCGCCGTCGTGCGCGCCCTCGCGGCTAATCAGCTGACGCAGGCGCATGCTGCCCTCGCCGGCATCGATTCGGCATCGCCAACTGCTCTTGCGCTGCGGCAACTCATCGAATGGTGGCCGGCACGCATACAGTTGCTGAATCGCGTGGCCGGCACGAAAGTGGTCAAGTTGCGCTTCAGTCATCCGACTACCGCTGAGGTGGTGGATGTGGTGGCCGCCGATGCCAGCGGTGTGACCGTAGCGTCGGCGGTGGGCAGCAGCTCGAATCTGACCTGGGGCCAAATGCCCGCCAAGGTGCTGGCCAAATTGTTCGTCGATGCGGCATTGACCCCTGGCGCTTCTGCCGATGAGCTTGGCGGTGGAGCGGCAGTGCAATTTATAGCCGAAGACCCGCTACAGGCAGGTCTCATCGCCAAACGCGGCAAAGCGGTATTGGGCGATAAAGTGACCCCTATCGAAACGTTGATCGAGTTGGCTGGGCGGCGCACGGTTTTGAATTTGTTGAACCGGGGATTTGACGCCGCCCGCAGTGAGAATCTGAAAGTCGCGGCCGAGGCGTATGCTGAGATCCGTAAGCTTGATAGGAATCTCCTTAAGCCATTCGAGAGTGAGATTGAACGGCTCAATCGAACCATCAACCAACCGACGATGGGGATTCAACCGATAGTGATAGGTGGGATGACCGATGCCGTGTTGCCTAATCAGCTGCCGCGCGATGTTAAAGATCGGCAAGCGGCGCTGCGCACGCTCGGCTGGGAACCTGTCGGTGACGCGTGGCTGGATGGTACGCGTGTGCATCTTTTGCCGAATTCAGGAATTTCGTTCGAATTGTCAAAAGGCATCGCCGGCTTCAGTATCGAGGCACAAGGTAGTGGCTATCTTCGTTTGATTCCTACGCGTGGAGTAGCCGGAGCCGGGGTTAAGGGTGGCGTGCCGTTGCCGCTGTCCTCAGAACGCAGCAACTCATTCACGGTCAATTTCACTCGTGATGCTATGGTGGTGCTTGATAATCGGGGCATAGTCATTCAGAGTCTTCCCTTAGCCGCGCCTCCGACGATATTCTTGATTATGAGCACCGCTGATGCGACGCTGATGACGGTGCCGAAGCCAAACGCACTTTAACCAGCTTTAACCAGCTTTAACCAGCTTTAATCAGCTATATTTTATTCATTCATTCTTTTTCTTCCACTTTTTCATTTCGAGTACGCATGGCCCCGCAGCCCGCCCAGCAAAAGATCCCCGTAAAACGCGAAAAGACCTTTGTGGTCGACACCAATGTCCTGTTGCACAATCCCGGCTCATTGTTTGCCTTTAAAGAAAACCACGTGGTCATCCCGATGATCGTGCTCGAAGAGCTCGATCGTTTTAAAACCGCTAACACCGAACTCGGTCGCAATGCCCGTGAAGTCGCGCGCAGCTTGGATAAGCTGCGCCTCAAAGGCTCGCTGCGCGACGGCATCGAAACCCAATTCGGTGGCTTGGTGCAGGTCGTCCTCGGCTATGACGAGCTCGACGGCATGTTGCCGGGGGTGGCCGATAACCACATCCTCGGCTGTGCGCACATGCTGCGCGGCGAAGGACACAATGTGTTCTTCATCTCCAAGGATATCAACGCGCGCATCAAGTGCGACGCACTGGGCATCCCCAGTGAAGACTTCAACAATCAAAAGGTCAACGTCGACCAGCTCTACAGCGGCTATACGTTGGTACAGGTCACCAGCGCGACGGTGGATAAGCTGGCGTTGAAAGATGCCTTCAGCCCCAAGGGCCTGGTCAATGAAGAAGAAGGCCCGCTCAACCACAATGAGTTCTGTGTAATCATCGATAAAAAAGACGAAAATCATCAGATCCTGGCGATGTACGATAGCGACAGCGGCATGCTGCGGCGCATCGACCACGATGCGCCAGAACTGTTCGGCATCCGCCCACGCAGCTATGAACAGCGCATGGCCTTTGAGTTGCTGCTCGACCCCGAGATTAAGCTGGTGACCTTGGTCGGCCGAGCCGGCACCGGCAAGACCCTACTCGCCCTGGCTTGTGGCCTGACCCAGGTCATCCATGACGAGCGCTATAAGAAGATGTTGGTCTCGCGGCCGATCATGCCGTTGGGCCAGGACATCGGTTACCTTCCAGGTACCAAGGACGACAAGCTCGCTCACTGGATGGGCCCAATCTTCGACAATCTGCACTATCTCTTTGCGGCTGAAGAAAAAGATCCTGACGAAGTGATCAAGCGTTTGATCCAGGAAGATGCCATCTCGATGGAGGCACTGACTTATATCCGTGGCCGCTCGATCTCGAAACAGTTCGCCATCGTCGACGAAGCGCAGAACCTTACGCCGCACGAGATCAAGACCATCATCAGCCGTGTCGGTAATGGCACCAAAATCGTCCTTACCGGCGATCCGCACCAAATCGACAATCCCTACCTCGATTCAAACTCTAACGGCCTGACCTATGTCGTCGAACGTTTGCGCGGCAATAAGATGGTTGGCCACGTGACGTTAACCAAGTCGGAACGCTCTGAACTTGCCGGCTTGGCCGCCGACGCGCTGTAAGCGGGAAGTTTCCAGTCTGGGCCTCATGTTGAAGCTGGAAGCTCGCAGCTTCCAGCTTCAACATGGAAGTACTGATCGCGTGTGAAAACGATGAGGACATTAACTTGTTCGCGTGCTGTGGCCGTCAGTATGTAAAAATCACCTACGGAGTTCCTATGCATACATTTCCTACTTCATTGTTCAGTCGGATGTTCTTAGTGACGACCATGCTGGTGGGCATT
>JAYVTR010000415.1:0-14644 GCA_043788625.1 Planctomycetota bacterium | reverse complement strand
GACAAAAACGGTCCGAAGCTCCAACTAGGCGAGCGGCAGAGAGAAGATGACAAGTAACGGAGGAACATGAGCGACGGTCCTTCGCCGATGAGGCGGATACGAACTTGGAAGACGCGCTGACGAGGTCAACCCGACAAACGTCGGTGTGCGCCAAAGTTCGTGCTACAGGAAAGATTATGCAGGTCGTTTTAAGCGCGACCAGGCGATCATATCGCTGGCCGGTGGCGTAAACCCCGCTGCAACTAAGCGCACCGTCAGCTGGCCACGATGATAGGCGGCATGATGGGTCACATGTTGCAGGATATCGCACAAACGATCGGTCTGCGATTTACCCTTGGTGTCGGTGAAATGGACCTCGCGATCCAAGTCCTTTTCTGGCAGATCTTCAAGAAGATGCGTCCAACGCCGCTCCAGCTCATGCACCAGTTCAGCCGATTCGGGCACGCTCAGCACCGTCCACAGGGCTAAGGGTGTACGCACCTCGCTCAAGATCCGTTCGAGCCACAAGCGCTCGGACAACAGCAGATGCGACCACGTGGAGACAATCTCGTGCTGCAACGGCAGATCAGCAAAGACCTCAAGCAGGCGCTGATTGGCCCACGCATTGTATGCAAAAGTGTGACGGAGTGTGAGAAGACGGCCCATACGCACCACCTTGCCGTGCGCGCCAAGGCCAGGCAATGGCTGATCGGCCCGGCTTCAGCCCGGTTCGGGATTTTCCGAGTAAGGGGTGGTGGACATCAACGCCATGTTGGGTTGCGTCACATCCATGCGCGAATATTGGCAGATCACCGGCACGTCACTGACCACGCCGATGGCATAGGGTACATCGCGGGGGATGGCAAAGCCGCCCCAGCGCTCAGGGCGGTTGGTACCCAAATGCACATTGCGCTGGGCGATCACCGTCAGGCTAATCGTCGTCACCGGAGGACGATCCTCGAAATAAAGGGTGATGTGCAGATGTGCATCGAGATCGCCGGCATTCAGCACGCACAGGGCTTCGTGGCTTTCCCAATGTTGGCCGATGCCGGTTGATGGCAGATAGGCATCAGCGACGAACCAGCGGCATTTTCCAGGAGCAGGCATGGCCCTAGCCTGGTTACCGTCATCTATCCCACCAGAAGCGAAGCGACGCCTCAAGCTAGGACGCAATTGCCGTCCCGGACCATCCACACCCTAGAGTGGGAAAGGGGCAGCGGCTTCTTCATCCATGCCCGAGACATGCACAGCGAGCTTGGCTGCCAAATGGTTGTTCAATGAATCGGTGATGAATTGCAGCGTGCCACCAACTGACGACGAACATGAACCGCAAGCACCGTGGTATTGCACGAATAAGTCATCGTTCTTGAGGTCAACCAGATCCAGGCCGCCACCATCGCTGGCCAACGCCGGACGTACGTGCTGATCGAGAACACCCTCGATGCGTTTGACTCGCTCAAATAGGCCGCATTCGGCAAACGGCTTGAGATCTTTGGCAGTAACCGGCGCTGGTTGCTGCCAGCGTTCAGCCGCCTTGCGCAGCACGTAAAATGGCGTGTCAGCATCGAGTGCCACGGCCATCGCCGGCTCACTGTCGGCACCGCGCAGACGAGCCTCGACCATCCGTGGGCTGACCGTGGCGGCATCGGCGATGGTTTTGCCAACCACCAGCTCGCACATCACGTCATAAGCGGCCAACAGTTCGCCATTGGCGCTTGAGCGGAAACGTGCGTCCTTGACCACGCCCTGGGGATCGACTACCAGGAACAAATTGATGTGGTCAGGCGCATTCTGCGCCCCGTGCTCGGTAGCGATCAAGCGGCAGCCACGCGCCTGGGCATTGGCCTCGGTGAAATCACCACTGTAGCTCACCGACTTCAGGCGAGCCGCCACGGCGGGGGATACATGGGTGGCATCGGTAACGGTCACGGTTGAACTCCGCCCTTAGCTTCACGTTCGGCGGATGACGACAACCACGAGCCGGTAGAGGTGAAGCCACCGCTTCGGGCCACCCAAAGGGCAACCCTTTCGCAAATCGTTCGCGGTGTAAGCTCGGCTTACGCATGTCCGATCGTTCTTCAGCCCAATGGCCCCTGCTTTCTCGCATCATACGACAGGGATGGGAATACCGTTGGCTTGCCGGAGTGATGCTGCTGACCACTGCCTCGGTGACCGCCTTGACCGGCTTTCAGGGCAAACTGTTCAAAGATCTGCTGGATGCCCTGACGGCGGTGCAACGTGGCGGCAACGGCGAATCGCTGGCCGCCGCTACCGGCGAAGTCCAACGCGTAGCCGTGATCATGCTCGCCCTGGCCCTCCCCCTCGGCCTGCTGTCCTACAGCGCCTGGCTTACCGGCCAGTACCTCGCCAACCGCTGCATGCGCGACCTGCGTTCGCGCTTCGTCGCCCATCTAGTGCGCCTCGATCTGGCCTTTCACGGTGAATTGGCGCGCGGCGAGCTCCTGTCGCGGGTCACCGCCGACCTCGATCGCCTGTATTCGGTGCAGTCGATGCTGTTCGGCAAATTCATCCAACGCCCGGCTCTGGCGGTGGGCTATATCGCCGCCGTGTTCTGGGCCTCGTGGCAGATCGGGCTGGCAGTATTCATCGTCCTGGTGCCGATCGGCGCCATCATCGCCCGCATCCTGCGCAAGACCCGGCGGCGCTCGCAGCGCGCCCAAGAGACCCTCGCCACGACGTTGATCGCCTTCGAGCAGATCACCGGCGGCATCCGCGTCATCAAGACCATGGGCTCGACCGAACGCGAAGTGTCGCGTTACAGCGGTTTGAACCAGGATTTGTATGGCGATCGCCAGCGCGTCGCCCGCGCCCGCGCCCAGTCCGAAGGCATCACCCAGGGCTCGGTGCTGCTGATGGCCGGCGGGGCGATGTTCCTGGCCTCGCTGCTGTTCATCCGTGGTTGGATCACACCCAGCGACCTGCTGGTGTCGCTGACCTTCGTCGGCCTGCTCATCGGCGCCTTGCGCGAGCTGCAGAAAGTATGGGGCGATATCCAGGAAAACCTGCCCGCGGCCGAGCGCGTCTATGCCATCCTCGATCGCCAGCCGACCCTCATCGATCGGCCCAACGCAGCGGCACTGTCGGCACCGCAGCGCGACATCCGCCTCGAAGGCGTGACCTTCCGCTACACCACCACCGGCGAGGCTGTGTTGCAGCAGGTCGATCTGGTGATTCCGGTCGGACGCACCACAGCGCTCGTCGGACCATCGGGCGGCGGCAAGAGCACCATCCTTGATCTCATCCCGCGCCTGCGTGATGTCAGCGGCGGACGCATCACCTGGGACGGCACCGACATCCGTGAGGTGCAGGCCGACAGCCTCATCCGCCATGTCGCCATCGTCAGCCAGGATTCGTTTTTGTTCAACGACACCGTGCGCGCCAACATCCGCTACGGCAAGCCCGACGCGTCGGACGTCGAGGTCGAGCGGGCCGCCCGACGGGCGCACGTGCACGACGCCATCCTCGCCCTCGAAGGCGGCCACGGCTATGACACGGTCGTCGGTGACCGCGGTGGACGACTCTCGGGTGGCCAACGCCAGCGGGTGGCGATCGCCCGTGCCCTGCTGCGTGATGCGCCGATTCTGTTGCTCGACGAGCCGACCAGCGCCCTCGATGCGACCAGCGAACAGCACGTGCAGGAAGCTCTCGACGAGCTGATGAAGAACCGCACCACCGTAGTCATCGCCCATCGCCTGGCGACGGTGCAGCACGCCGACTGTATCCACGTCATCGGCAAGCGCGGCCCTGGTCCATCACAGGTACTGGAGTCGGGGACGCATGCCGAACTGGTGGCAAAAAATGGCGAATACGCGGAATTGGTGCGCCTCCAGCAACTGGGATGAGTTTGAGGCGGCAGCCCACTTACGAATTATTAGCCACCCGCAGCCAGCGCTCCGGAATGATATCCCGATCATCATAATCGGCATGAATCCACCACTGCTGCGGCGCCACTACGATCTGCCCTTGTCCGCCTGCCAACCAGGCACCCCACCATGAAAAGGTACTGTTGGCGATGATGTGGTGACGACACAGGGTCATCAGGCGCAGGTCTTCGTGCCCGGCGCTGCCGTTGTGATCGATGAATAACGTGTCTTGAGGCAGCGCCAACTCCGCCCGCGCCGCTTGCGGATCATCTGAAAAGCAGAAGAAGCGCGGTCGCTCGAGACTGGTGCTGATTTTACTCACCGCCTGCTGATAATACGTGCGGCCCAAAGTGGCATAGATGGCAGCATTGCCGCCCGCCAAATAATCACCACGGCGCACGTGGATGCTCACCGGATTGGCACAGGCAGCGATCTCGGCGGCGATCTCGGCGTTGCGGCCGATAGGCGGCTCGCGAAAGGTTAAATCCTGGCGGATCTCCGCGACGTGGTCGGCGAAATAACGCTCGCACATCCAGTGACCCTTGAGGTAACACGGCGCAGCCGCTGCCAGCACCTGCGCATCAAAACGCCAGCCGTGTTCACGCACATAGCCGGGGTTGTGCGCCAGGCCCAGCGCACGACGGATATGAAACCATTCGCGACTGAACTTGCTGTCGCCAAAACCGCGGATTTTCCGCACCAAACGCGCATCCGCTGTTGGTGCCCGCAACTTGAACACTCCCAAGCCGAAGGGCCGGTATTGTTCGGATGTCAACATGCCGACATCCATCAGCAGGGGTGCTTGCCGCCGACACGCCAAGGCCAGGCCGCAGGCATACATGAACAGCTGGTTCCCGAGTCCGCCATAGATGCGGACGATTACCGGCGCGCTGCTCATGAACAGGCGAGCCGCTGATAGAGCTGGCGATAGCGCTCGACCATCACCGTGACGTCAAAGCGTTTGGCTGCGATCTGCGCCTGACTGCCGAAGCGCTGGCGGACGGCCACGTCGCCGATCAGGCGCGTCAACGCGAGGGCTAGGGCGGCAACATCACCTGGCGGCACCAGCAAACCGGTCTGTTCGTGGGTGATCAATTCCGGGATGCCACCGGCAGTGGTTGCCACCACCGGCACGCCGGCGAACTGTGCTTCGATCAGGGTGCTGCCCAGACCTTCTTCGACCGAGGCCAGAACTCCCATATCAACTGACCCCCATAGGCGCGGCAGGTCATCGCGCCAGCCGAGGAATTGGACATGGTGCAAATCCGCCGCCGACTGGCGCAGGGTCGTTTCGAGTTCGCCGCGGCCGGCCAGCAGCAGCGTCGCCGGCAAGCCGGCAGCCTCGATCTTCCGCCATGCCTCGAGCAAATAGCGATGGCCCTTGTGGGCGGCGAACGCCGCCGAGCACAACACCAAGACACGCTCTGCAGGCAGGCCCTCGCGGCACGGAGCCACCTTTATCGGTTCAACTCCGTCATAGATCACCTCGATACGCTCAGCAGCCACGCCACCACGCACCAGTACCGCCTTCACGGCGTTCGATACGGCGACACAGGCGGTCAAGCGCGGGCCGTATTTCCAACGGCTGCGCCGGCCCGGCTTGAGCACGAAATCGACGCGGCGGGTGACGACCAACGGACAGGCCCGGCCGCTCACCGCCAAGCGCGCCAAATCGTGCGCCTTGGCAGCATGGGCATGGAAAATCGACGGGGTCGCAGTGGCAAAACGCCGTAAAGCCCACCAGGTCGACAGCGCCCCGCCCACCACCTGGTGGGGCAGGGATTCGGCAGCTAAACGCGCGGCGAGCGGCTGGCCCGCCCGGCATACCACCAGGGAATCGATGCCCGCGGCAACCAGGCCACGATGCAGGAGATAGACCTGGTTTTGTCCACCGCGCCAGCCGCGCTCGGTATCGACATGAATGATGCGCGGCCCGGACATATGCGTACTCTCAAGCGATCCCACTAAACGAAAGCCCAGACCATTGGCCAAGCTGGGGAATGAAAGATATTGCACTCGACCCCTGCCCAGAAACCATGTCGACGCACTATGGACCTTCTGCTTATGGGCTGCGCATGACGCACCGCGTTCCCATTTCAGCGGTGCTCATCACCTTGGATGCCGAACGACATCTGGCGCAAGTACTGACAGCCCTCGCCGACTGTGCCGAGATCGTCATCCTCGACTCCGGCTCAAACGATGCGACACAGGCGATAGCTGAGGCCCACAGGGCTGTTTTCGCCCAGCGAAGTTTTGATGGCTATGGTCCGCAAAAGCGCGCCGCTGTCGCCCTGGCCAAAAATGATTGGGTCCTGCTGATCGATGCCGACGAAACCGTCGACGCCGAGCTGTCTGCTGCCATCGCCAGCGCTGATCTCAGCAACGCCCAGCGCGCCTACCGCATGCGCCGGCGCAATTTCGTCGGCAACCAGGAAGTGCGCCACGGCATCTTCGGTAACGAGTACGTGGTGCGGCTGTTCAATCGCAGTGTCGCCAACATCTCCAACGATACCGTACATGAAGCCGTGCGTGGGGCTCGCCTCATCCGCGACCTTCCCGGCAGCATCGTGCATGCAAGCTTCAGCGATGGTGCCGACCTGTTTCTGCGCATGGCCAAATATGCCCGCAGCAAGGCCACCACGTACCGCGCCCACGGTAGACACGCCGCTGCGCCAGCATTGCTGCTGCGTGCGGCATGGGCCTTCTTCCGTTGTTACGTGGTGAAGGGCGGCTTCCGCGATGGCCGTGTCGGCGTGCTGGTCGCCTTGTCGACCGCTTGTGACGCCGTGGTGGGCTTGGCTATGGCGAGCAACGGAAATAAGTGCTGATCTTGCCCACCCTGATCTTCTGCCGTGAGAATGCGCAGCTAGGAAACCGGCTCATCATTTATGCACACCTCCTGGCTGCCGCCCGTGAATGCGGCTGGAAGCTGATCAATCCCACCTTTGAATCGTATGCCGATCACTTTGTCGGTACGCAGTCCCGGCCTCATGGACGCTCGCTGTTTGCGGTACGTGCCCTGTGGCAACTGGGGAAATTCTGTGCTCCGCTCTCGGGCGGATGGGTGGCGCGAGCAAGGGCGCGCGGAGCGTTGAAGATCGATTTAGAAGCAACCCTCACATCCGCCACCAAACAGGGCACGCGCTGCCTGCTTCTGCAAGGTTATGACATACGTTGTCCGACCTGGGTGGCCCGCCACACCGACGCCCTGCGGGCATTCTTCATGCCCGTGGATACCTACCGCTGTCCGGCTGAAAGCTGCCTGACGCAGCTCCGCGAACAAAATAGGATCATCATCGGCATTCATATCCGCCATGGCGACTATGCCGACCACCTGGGTGGAAAATTTTTTTACACTTTTCCCCAATACACGCACATTATGCAGGAAATAGAGCGAAAATTTGCTCCGCAAACGGTGGCGTTCCTCATCTCAACCCATGTGCCCATACCCCCCGGAACATTCTCTGGGTTCACCTGGAAGAGTGCACCTGGCCACCCCGTAGCTGATCTGCATGCCCTGTCGCTGTGCGATTTCATTGTCGGGCCGCCGAGCTCCTTCAGCGCCTGGGCCGCCTTTCATGGCCGGTCGCGTCTCCTGCACATCACTAATCCAGCGGCACCGATCGAGCTGGCAGATTTCGTTGACCAATCATACCCACACATGTTTTTTTGATCAGTTGGATCAGGCGATGACGAATGGTCCGCGGACGGATCCAGCAATGGGGAGAACGCAATTCCCACAGCCGCATCCTGAACCGCTCAGCAAGGCTCTGGGCGCCCAAGGCGGGACAATTATTGCCAGTGACCGCGGTCACCACCTGAGCGCATAGACGAGGCCAGTTGAAGTGCTGTTCAAGAAGTCGATGGTTTTCTATTTGCATGGTTTTCAACGCTTCGTCCGGCATGACCTGGAGACGATCCATCGTTTTCACGGCGGCATCCACATCATCGACGGAAATGTTGATGATGCCCGGCATGCCCGCGTAGCCGCTTTGCACCGTGCACACAGGTATTAAACCCCAAGCCATGGCTTCCAAGATGGTCGTTGGGTTAGCATCGGCATTGCCGACCGTCAGGAGGAAATCGAAGTTTCCCAGTTCCTGCTGGACCTCATGACCAGAGAAATCACGCACTCCGAGGCGTTCAGGGCCGTGCAAGCGCCGCCGCATTTTTCCCATCCATGAAATCTGGCCAACACGGGCACGTGCCAACGCGCACAGGTAATCCGGCTGCTTGTACCAGGCGGAATGCCCGATGTAGACAAACCGGCGTTTACCAGGCGGTGAAAAGTTTTTTTTCAAAAGCGGAAAGTCGCGCCGATCGACTGCCAGATCGAGATGGATGAGTTTCGGCCGCCAATGATGGAAGATGGTCGATTCGGTTTGAGCAAACCACCACGCCCCACAGATCGCCAAGAAAACATCACAATACCCGATGACCCGATCGGTAGCTGCCTGCAGACGCGGATCACCCGGACAGAAGGGCTGGATGGCGATACGACGCGCCCAACCGTGTTGCCTGACACTGCGGTTGAAGACATGCCATGGCTCCCAACCTGGATGACCGATCAGGATATCGCCAGGTCTTGGAGTGATGACGTAATCAGCATCAAGCGCATGCACGGTAACCGGCGCGATGCTGCTCAAAGCCTCACGCAACTTCCGCCCTATCGCCGGCGGACATGAAATTGCATCATTGCATGGATAGATGAGGTGGATGCGCACGTAATTGCTGAATCTATGCATCTGACGATGGATGCTAGTGGGTACGGGTGGCGCACTCATGCATGAATGTTACGATTCGCAGACGGAGCTCATTTATGGCTAAGGCCCTCGTTTTTCCTGGTCAAGGCGCCCAATACGTCGGCATGGCCGTACCTCTCGCCGCCCTCTGTCCCGAAGCAAAATCGCTGCTCGATCAGGCTGATGCGGTGTTGGGCTTTGCCCTATCGAAGGTGATCGCCGAAGGACCCGAAGCGGAATTGACGCGCACCGACATCAGCCAGCCGGCGATCCTCGTCGCCAGCCTGATGGCCTTGGCGGCGCTGAAAGCCAAGCACGGCAGCCTCGCTGTGCAGGCGGTTGCCGGCCTGTCGCTGGGTGAATATACCGCCCTGGTGGCGGCCGGCTCGCTGACCTTTACCGATGCCGTCAAACTGGTGCGTATCCGCGGCGAAGCCATGCAGGCCGCCGCCGAAGCCGTGCCCTCGGGCATGGTCGCGCTGATCGGCCCGGATGAGGCCACGGCGCAAAAGCTGTGCGACGCCGCCGCCGCCGGCGAGGTGCTGCAGGTCGCCAATCTCAATGCCACTGGCCAGGTGGTGATCTCGGGCACCAAGAGCGCCTGCGAACGGGCCATCGCCTTGGCCAAGGATTTCGGCATTCGCCGGGCCGTCGCCCTGCCAGTGGCCGGGGCCTTTCACAGCGCATTGATGGCCCCGGCCGCGGAGCGCCTCAAGGCGGCACTCGCCGCCACGCGCATCACTGATCCGCAGATTCCGTTGTACACCAATGTCCACGCCGGGCCGGTGACGAGCGCCGCCGAAATCCCCGGCTTGCTGGTGCGTCAGCTGACCAATCCGGTGCGCTGGGCGCAGTCGGTACAGAATATGCAGGCCGTCGGCATCAGTGAATTCTGGGAGATCGGTCCCAACAAACACCTCTCGGGCATGATCGCGCGCACCGTGCAGAACGTGGTGTGCAAGAACCTCGACAAGCCGGAAGACCTGGCGCAGTTCTGAGCGTTCCCCCGGGAATTCTCTTACAGCTTCGAGCGCTCGATCATCGCCGTCGAGCTTTTGCCCGGCACCAGGCCGACACGCACCACGTCGCCACCCCAGCTGCGCACTTCGGCGGCGCCGACGATGTTGGCCTCGCTGTAGTCGGCACCTTTGACCAGCACCTGCGGGCGGATGGCGGTGATCAGTTCCAGCGGCGTGTCCTGGGCGAAGATCACCACCGCATCGACGCTGGCCAGGGCCGCGAGCACCGCCGCGCGATCAATCTCGTTATTCACCGGCCGGGTCGGGCCTTTGAGCCGGCGCACCGAGTCATCGCTGTTGAGGCCCACTACCAAGCGTTCGCCGGCGGCGCGGGCCTGCTCCAGCAAACGGATGTGGCCGGGGTGCAGCAGATCGAAGCAACCGTTGGTGAACACCACGCGCCGTCCGGCCTGCTGCCAGGCACCGACGCGGGTGGTGGCTTGCGCCCAGCTCATCACCTTACCAGTGCAGCCATGCTGAACGGCGGTGAAGCGATCACGCAGCTCGTCCAAGGGCACCGGCACCGTCCCGACATGACCGACAACGATGCCGGCGGCGAGGTTGGCCAGCTTAGCGGCTTCGACCGGGTCCAGGCCATTGGCCAAGCCCGCAGCCAATAACGCCACCATGGTGTCACCGGCGCCCGAGACATCGAACACCTCCTGGGCTTCGGTGGCGATGGTGGTGGCGGTAGCGGTGGTAAGCACGCTGACGCCCTCGCTGCCGCGGCTGAAGGCCAGGAAATCCAGCTGCAGATCACGTACCAGCTGCTGCCCCGCCACTTCCAGGCCGTGGCTGTCGCTGCTGCGCAAGCCGGTGACCTCGGCCAGCTCGCCGAGGTTGGGTTTCATGGTGGTGGCGCCACGGTAGCGCGCCCAATCTCGGCCCTTGGGGTCGACCAGCACCGGGATGTTGCTCGCCCGGGCAGCGGCGATGACGCGCTGGCACAACGCCGCGTCCAACACGCCCTTGCCATAATCGGAGAGGATCACCGCCGAAAAACCGCCGATGGCCATCAAGGCGATAGCCGCCGCATCCACCGCCGTGCGGTCGGCCGCGTTCAGCGCGTCATCGTGTTCATCATCAAGGCGCAGCATCTGCTGATGGCCGCCGATGACGCGCGTCTTGGTGGTGGTCGGACGCGTCGGACTGACCACCATGGTAGTGGCGATGATGCCTTGGCTGGTGAGCAGGGCGCGCAGCGCCACCCCGGCCTCGTCATCACCGACCACGCCCAGCAAGGTCGGCTTGAGGCCGCAGGTTGCCAGGTTCAAAGCGACGTTGCCAGCTCCGCCCGGCGCCTGGCTGCGCCGGGCGACGCGCACCACCGGCACCGGTGCTTCTGGCGAAATCCGCCGTACGTCGCCCCACAGATAGCGATCCAACATCACATCGCCGAGCACCAGTACCGAGAGCGCGCCGAAGCGTTCATCAAGCAGGGTCTGGATGCGATCGGGATCGGTAAACATGGCGAACTCAGAGCAGTTCGTCGACCAGGCCACACAGGGTGTGGCCGATCAACATATGGATTTCCTGGATGCGCGCGGTCCGCGCGCTGGGCACCACCACGCACACGTCGCACAACTCGCGCAGGCGTCCGCCGGCCGTATCTCCGAGCCCATCGCTCAAGCCACCGGTGAGACCGATGGTCAGCAGTCCACGGACCTTGGCAGCTTCGACGGCAGCGACCACGCTCGGGCTGGTGCCCGAGGTGCTGATGGCGATCAGGGCGTCGCCAGGATTGCCGAGGGCTTCAACCTGCCGGGCGAATACCCGGGCGTAGCCATAGTCATTGGCGCAGGCGGTGAGAATCGAGGTGTCGGTAGTGAGGGCGATGGCGGCCAGGCCCGCGCGTTCGCGCTCAAAACGGATGACGAATTCAGCCGCCAGGTGCTGGCAGTCGGCGGCGCTGCCGCCGTTGCCGCACCACAGCAGTTTTTTACCGGCGCGCAGGACCTCGGCCAGGCGCGCCGCCACTGCGTCGACCTGCGGCGCCAGCGCGCGTGAGGCCTCGGCGACCTGCAGGTGTTCGGCAAGCGCGGTGGCAAACGAGCCCGTCACATGCGTCATGGCAGAGATCCCTCAAGCAAGGCCGTGGCAAACGTCGACAGATCAGCGAACACCGGCACCTCGGGCATGGCCGCATGCGCCGCCTGACCCTTGCCGGTAAGGACCAGGGCTGGGCGTACGCCACCGGCGATGGCGGCCTGTGCATCGCGCTCGGCATCGCCCACCAACCACGTGATCGCCGCTTCAAAGCCCAATTCGGCCTGGGCCCGATGGATCAGGCCCGGCCTGGGTTTGCGCTCTGGATCAGCGGGGTCGGCCGAGGTCGAGATGTAGAATCGCAACGCTTGGCCGCCAGCCGCCACCACTGCCGCCGATAAGTCAGCATGAATCTGCGCGACCACCTCAGCGCTGACGTGACCGCGCCCGATGCACGACTGGTTGGTGACCACCGCCACCAGCCAGCCGGCCCGCGTCAGCGCCACCAGCGCCGCCAGGCTGCCGGGGATGAGCACGAATTCCGCGGCCGACAACACCGAGGTCGGGCGATCGACGTTGATTACCCCATCACGGTCGAGCAGCAACACGCGGGGCGAAGTCACCACGCTCACCGCCTCAGACGTCGAGACGCTTCGCCACCGCCAGGGCAAAACGTTCGATGAAGTCGCGGCGGATGCTGACGTCGCTACCCATGAGGGTGGCGAACATGCGTTCGGCTTCGATGGCGTCGGTCATGGTCACCTTGTACATGGTGCGTCGCGTCGGATCCATGGTGGTCTCCCATAGCTGATCCGGATTCATTTCGCCCAACCCTTTGTAGCGCTGAATATCGAGGCCACGTTCGCCAAAGCGACGCACGGCCGGCACCAGATCCTGCAAGGCGGTGAGGACGGCTTCCTCTTTGTCATCGCGGAAGGTGAAGGTCGCCACGCGCCCGGGATGGTCGATGAGGAAAGCCGGATCGAAACCGGACTCACGCAACTTGCCGAGGCTGTCCTCGATCAGGTGACGCTCGGTGAACTCAACGATTTCCGGTAAAATAGGCGCTGGGGCATCGACATCGACCTCAACCAACTCGGCTGCCGGCACCTCCGTGCTGGGTGCCGCCACCCCGCGGCCGAGCAGGGCATCGAGCTCGCCTTCGGTGGTGAGGAAGCGCTCTTCATCACCGATGCGGGCGCGGTAGAGTGGCAAGACGCCGGCGGCGTTGCGCAGACGCAGGTACTCTTCGAGGGTCAAGCCCTTGAGCGCCAGGACGCGTTCGTGTTCTTCGAATTCCGACAGCAGCTCGACCAGGCGCGTCAGCGCCGGACCTTCAACGGTGCGCTCGTTGCCGGAGGTGCGCTCGATGAGCTTGGCATGCGTGAGCCCTAAGCGGATTTTCTCCGAGTTGAGCAGCTTCTCATTGTAGACGTACTCGCTGCTCTTGCCGCGGGTGACTTTGTACAACGGTGGCGCAGCGACGTAGATGTTGCCGTTCTCGATCAGCTTGACCATCTGGCGGAAGAAGAACGTCAGCAGCAGGGTGCGGATGTGACTGCCGTCGACATCGGCGTCGGTCATGATGACGATCTTGCCGTAGCGCAGACCTTCGATGTTGAACTCATCGGTGATGCCGACGCCGATGGCCTGGATCAGGGCGCTGATTTCAGAGTGGCCGAGAACCTTGTCGATGCGTGCTTTCTCGACATTGATGATCTTGCCCTTCAACGGCAGGATCGCCTGGTAGCGCGCATCGCTGCCGCGCTTGGCCGAGCCGCCGGCCGAATCGCCTTCGACCAGGAACAACTCGGTCTCTTCGACCTTGCGCGAGGTGCAGTCGCGCAGCTTGTCGGGCATGCCGGCATTGCTGAGCAGACCCTTGCGGTTCTTGCGCGTCAGCTCGCGGGCCTTGCGCGCGGCTTCGCGGGCGTCCATCGCCGCGCACGCCTTGAGGATCACCAGGCGGACAATCTTCGGATTGGCTTCGCAATAGGTGCGCAGGCGTTCACCGAACAGCTGCTGCACGATGCCGGCGACTTCGCCGTTGATCAGGCGGTCTTTGGTCTGATTCGAGAACTTCGGTTCGCGCATCTTGACGCTGACGATCGAGCACAGGCCTTCACGCAGGTCGTCGCCGGCCGGAACCTTGTCGCCCTTGAGCAGGCCATTGGCCTTGGCGTAGACGTTCAGCTCACGCGTCAGCGCCGTCTTGAAGCCTTCGAGATGCGAACCGCCATCGCGATTGCGGATGTTGTTGGCGAAGCATAGGCACTGTTCGTCGTAGCCGTCGTTGTACTGCATCGCGACTTCGACTTCGGTGCCCTCGGGCGTCTCACCGCGCAGGTGGATCACCGGATGCATGGCTTCCTTGCCCGAATTCAGGTAGCGTACGAAACCGGCCAGGCCGTCGGTATTGTAGAAGACTTCGCTTTTGCCTTCTTCGCGCTGATCAGCCAGGGTGATGCGCACGCCGTTGTTGAGGAAGGCCAGCTCGCGCACGCGGGCGGCAATGGTGGCATAATCGTGAACCAGGTTGGTGCCGAAGATCTCGGCATCGGGATGCCAGGTGATCTTGGTGCCGCGATGGCTCGAATCGCTGACGATCTCGAGAGCGCTGATCGCCGCGCCCTTGGAAAAGCGCATGCGGTAATGTTTACCATCGCGGTGCACTTCGGCGATCATCAACGACGAAACCGCGTTGACGCATGACACGCCGACGCCATGCAGACCGCCCGATTTCTGATAGGCGCCTTCACCGGCATTGTCGAATTTACCACCGGCGTGGAGGATGGTCAGCACCACTTCCAGGGTACTGCGGCCCGAGGACGGATGCGGAGCCACCGGGATGCCGCGGCCGTTGTCGGACACCGATACCGAGTTGTCAGGGTACAAGGTAATGTGGATATCGCTGCAATGACCGGCCAACGCTTCGTCGATCGAGTTGTCGATGACTTCCCACACCAGCTGGTACAGACCTGACGAGGCGGTGTCGCCGATGTACATGCCGGGGCGCTTGCGCACCGCTTCCATG
>JAYVTR010000414.1:0-9481 GCA_043788625.1 Planctomycetota bacterium | reverse complement strand
CGCATGCTCAGCATGCGCCAACATGTGCTAGGATTGACCCCAGGTACGCCAGTGCCGCGGATCCTGGTGGTTGAAGATAACCCTGATCTGGAAATCTTGCTGGCGACGCTTTTCACTGCTGCCGGACTGAACGTCTGTACTGTCGGCCATGGTCAGGCGGCAGTGGATAAATGCCAGTCATGGAAGCCTCATCTGGTGTGGATGGACTTAGATATTCCTATTCTTGGAGGCCTGGAGACCAGTGTCAGGATACGTGCGCAATCGTCTTCGGAGCCCGTGATCATAGCCCTGACTGCCGCTGCCGTAGCTGATGATCGGCAGCGGATGTTGACCGCCGGTTGCGCGGCTGTGGTCTATAAACCCTACCGCGAAGAAGAATTGTTCCGCCTCATGGAACAGCATATGGGAATCCATTTCGTGTGGAAGCACTCTGATCACGATGTGCCAGTCACCGCAGGCCTGGCATTGGCCGAATTGCGCCTCGCGGTCAATACTTTTCCCTCGCCGATCGCCGACCGGTTCCGCACGGCTGTGATTACCGGCGATCTCGAGGTACTGATGCAGATCATCACTGACTTACCGAATGAGCCGGTGCGCACGAGTCTACGCTTACTGGTGGATGGCCTCAAACTTGAACAGCTGCAGACGCTCTGCGAACCAGGTAGTGAACGAAGTAATGAACAAGGTAGCGAATGTACGTCAGAGGAAGTGGGTTCATGACCTCGTTATCGGCAGAAATTCTCCTAGTTGATGATACCCCGGAAAACCTTCGCGTCTTGGGCGATCTTCTGCGGGTGCATGGCCTGACTGTACGCGTAGCGGCCAGTGGCGTGATGGCCTTGCGTTCGATCGCTGCTCGGCGTCCCGACTTGATCCTGCTTGATATCCATATGCCGGAAATGGACGGATTCGAGGTTTGCCGTCGGCTGCGCGACTCTCCAGGGACGACTGATTTGCCAATCCTATTCCTCAGTGCGAGCGACAATGTTATTGATCGTGTGCAGGCATTCAGCAGTGGGGGTCAGGATTTCATCTCCAAGCCGTTCGAGAGTGAAGAAGTACTGGCCCGCATCACTACTCATCTGCACCTGGCGCAAACCCGCCGTGAGCTTGACCTGCTCAACGATCATCTGACCGAACGGGTCATGACCGAAGGCCAATTGCGTGGGCAAGCCGAAGCCGCGGCTGTCGATGGCGAAGTGCGTCTTGAACTGACCTTAGCCGCGGCACGCATGGGCAGTTGGGAACACCATGAGTGTGGATCAGTTTTCCGCTGTGATCGCCGCGCTAAAGAGATTTTGGCGATGCCCGGCGGCGACACGCTGACGTGGAGATCCTTTCTCGAACGTTTGCCTGCTGCTGAACGGGCCCAGGTCGTCGCCTGCACTGGCGATGCACAAACAGCCGGTGAATTTTTTGAAATCGACTGTTGGTGGCAGATTGGCGGTGAAGCGCCGACGCTGTCGTCGCGGCGCATTCGTCTGCGCGGCTGCCGGGTCCCGGCCATTGCCAGCGCCCCCGTCAATGACGCCACCGTTACTGCTGTTCCCGTAGGTCGTTTGGTGGGTGTGGTGTGGTGTGGGATGTAACCGCCGAGCGCCAGATGCGCGAGCGTCTGTCGCAAGCCGAACGCATGGAAGCCCTCGGCCTATTGGCCGGAGGTGTGGCTCACGACTTTAATAATCAGTTGGCAATCATTCTAGCCGAAGCTGAAATCATTGAACTGGCCAATGCCTTGAGCGAAGCTGGTCGGCCGCATTTGCAAAATATCACCCGCGCCGCCGACGCCTCGGCAGCCCTGGTACGGGATTTGTTGGCTTATTCGCGACGACGTGAAATTCAGCGCACAGCGCTGGATCTGGGCGACATCGTGCGCCAGGCGGCGCGCTTGGCAACGCGGTCACTTGCGGGCGTCGATTTGGTGACCTCAATCCCTCCACAAGTGGTGCCAGCGCTATGCAACGCCGGGCAATTACAAAACGCCATTCTCAATTTGTGCATCAATGCCCGTGACGCGTTGAACGAAGGCGGAAGCATTCACCTGAGGGTAGCTACCGAAGAGGTCGCGGCGGCGGCCTGCGTCGTGTGCGGAGCGACGTTCAGTGGTCAATACCAAGTCATCACCGTCGCCGACAATGGCAGCGGCATTCCCGAAGCGGTGCGTGGGCGTATCTTCGAGCCATTCTTCACAACTAAGGAAGAGGGCAAAGGCACTGGCCTCGGCCTAGCCGCCGTGCTCGGCTGCGTCGCCACGCACGACGGGCACCTGACGTTGGACACCGCTGCCGGTTGCGGCACCACGTTCCGCATTCATCTACCGCCCCTTCCCGCTGGCTATGAGGTGCTGGCGCCTCCTCTGATGCTGGCAGAGTCATCGGCACGCCACACCGGCCGACTGCTGTTGCTGGAAGATCAGGACAGCGTGCGCGAGGCGATTGCCGTGGGCTTGCGTCGTCTCGGCTGGGACGTTTTAGATTTTTCTGAACCGCAGGCTGCGATATCTGCCTGGCAAGCTACCCCCGGACATTTTGACGTGGCGCTCATAGATATGCTCATGCCACGCATGAATGGCGCTAAGGTCTTCCGCTCCTTGCGCCAGGCTGATCCGCAGGCGCGAGTACTGTTGATGTCGGGTCACACCGGCAGCGAAGACCTGGATGCCTTGCGTGCCGAAGGCCTCGCCGGTTTTATCGAAAAACCTATCCGTCTGCGGGCCCTCGCCCAACTTCTCACAACTGTCCGCGGAGCGCTTTAGGCCATGAGTTATACGTCGCGACCAGATGATGTCGCTATGGTCGAGCGCATGCGCCGCCATCGGCTACAGGGCCTGTCTGAAATGGCCTGTGGCATGGCTCATGAGATCAATCAGCCATTGAGTGGCATTCGCGGCTTTGCCGAAGGAATTCTGATCGGCATGGAGGAGGGGTGGGACATCACTCAAGAAGAGATCATGGCTAAAATGCGCCGTATCATCAGCGAGTCCGATCGGATAGATGAATTAATTCAGAGCATCCGTAATTTTTCCGACGAAAATAGCCGGCTAGATCTGCTGGCCGTGGATCTGCACCTGGTCGTCATGACGGCTGTGCGTTTGCTGGGCTCGCGTTTGCGGATGCATGGCACGATGGTGCAGGTCGTTGGTGACCATCCACATGGCGTGTGGGTACACGCTAACCCATTTGCCCTGCAAGAGGCGGTGCAAATCCTCCTCATCAATGCCGGGGATGCCTGCCGAGCGCAGACGCACCAAAAAGAGAAGGTCGATGGGGTAGTCACTGTCACCGTCGTTGCCGATGCGTCAGATTGTGCGGGTCTCATCTCAGTCAGCGACAATGGCATCGGCATGGCCGGCGACACCTTGAGCCAGGCCGGTGAGCCATTCTTCACTACCAAGGGTCCAGATCGCGGTACGGGCCTGGGGTTGGCGGTGGTGCATGGCATCATGAAGCAATGTGGTGGACAGCTGTCCCTGATCAGCACACCAGGCGAAGGTACTACCGCTCTTCTGAGGCTTTGGCACGCGGCGCGACCATGACGCGAACACCTCTGGACATCGCTATCGTCGATGATGAACAAGTGATTCGCGAATCACTCCGCGATTTCCTGGTCAAGCAGGGGGAGCACATCCGCGAGTACGCCAATGGTGCTTCGGCCCTGAGCGCCTTTGCCAGCAATCCCCCGGATCTGGTGGTGCTGGATATCCGTATGCCCGGTGAAGACGGCCTTGCGGTCTTGCGCATATTGCACGCGCAGTATCCGGAATTGGCCGTGATCATGATGTCGGGCCATGCAACGATGGAATCTATCATCGAGGCGATGCGTGCTGGAGCAGCGGACTTCCTGCGCAAGCCAGTGCGGCTGCCTGAATTACTCACGGCTCTCGAACGCACGCGACGCTTGATGCACAGCGAGCGTGAACGCAATCGTCTGCGTGCGACCTTGGCGCGCGCCCAGTTGCAAGCCGACGATGGGAAAAATGTCGGCTACCTGGGCAGCAGTTCTGCTTGTGGTGAGGTTTTGCAATTCCTCAAGGCCGCCGAGCGTACGCCTTTTGATGGGGTTCTCATCACCGGCGAAACCGGTACCGGCAAGGAGGTGATCGCCCGCGAGCTGCATCGCCGGCTGCGTGGAATGGATGCGCCCTTTGTGGTCGTGAACTGCCCGGCCCTGCCTGAAAATCTGGTCGAGAGTGAGCTCTTCGGCCACATGAAGGGGGCCTTCACCGGCGCCGATCAGGATAAGCCAGGAGCCTTTGAATTAGCAAGTGGCGGGACGCTGTTCCTTGATGAACTCGGCGACCTGGCTGTGGCGGCACAAGCGAAGCTGCTGCGCACGTTGGAAAGCCGTCAGTTGCGTCGCTTGGGCGGACAACGTGAGCTCACCATTGATGTGACGGTGATTGCCGCCACCAATCAGAATCTTGAGAGCCTAGTGCACAGCGGTGCTTTCCGCCGCGATCTGCTTTATCGTCTCAATATCTATCAATTGCGCCTGCCTGCTCTGCGTGAACGCGTCAGCGATATTCCTGAGCTGGCCCAGCATTTCCTCATATTTTTTTCTGCCCGTCGTCATCTGCCGACGCCTCGCCTCACTCCTGAGGCGGTAGCGGCATTGCAGGCCTATGATTTCCCCGGCAATGTGCGCGAGCTACGCAATCTCTTGGAAAGGGCGGTAATGCTCTGCGAGCATGGAGTCATCGATGTCCGCGATCTGGGCTTGCACGTCCATGGCGGAATCGCCGGTAAACCCATTTGCCGGGAGGTTGACCGAAGCGGTCTCCTCGAACGCGCAGCCCACATGGCGGTGTCGTCAGTCGCCGGCCAAGTGTCGCAGTCGTCCATGCAGATGCAGATGACCATGCTGGCCTTGCAGCGCCACCGCTGGAATCGACGAAAAGCGGCACAAGATCTTGGCATTTCCTATGAAGCATTGCGATGGTTCATTACCAAAAATGAACTATCGGCCAACCATAGATTCGGCCAACCATAGATGAGGATCCACGCGCATGGTGGATGAAATCCTCGTCGTTGACGAAACGCTAAAAAAACTTTCAGTATTTTAACGCCATTTTCGCCAGGGCGGTCTCAACGTGCGTCTGTCTCCAGCGGGCCAGTGGCATTGCACTGGGTGGCGGGCGCGCAAGCCGGACCTAATACGTTCGGACATCCGCATGCCGGAGACGGACGATTTGAAAGTATGCTATCGTCTGCGTGATGATTCGCAGACTGCATAAGTTTCAGTGCTTTCTGAGTGTCTTAGTGCCGCGGCCATGGGTACGTGGGCGACTTGCGACTGGTTGGCATGCGACCATGAACGGCCAGTGAGTGGTCCATGAATCAAGGCCCGTGGGGTTGCAGCCCCAAATCCTGGGACCGCGACCCCACATTTTGGGGCCGTGGTTCACCCCATGCTCCAGGCGCATGTTGTAAACCCATACTCAGTCATGAGACGTCTCTGTTCATCCGACTGGCACGCTTACCGCATAGGAAAGAATCCTGGGTGGTAGCACATGCATATTCTCGTCGTTGATGATGAGCCACTTGTGCTTGACACCGTGGTACCGTTTTTGATCCGTTGCGGACATGATGCAGTTGGCTGCAGCACCACCACGCAAGCCACAGCCTTGCTCGGCAATCAAGATGGCGCCATCGATCTGCTGCTTACCGATGTGTGCATGCCGCACCGTGATGGGGTGAGCTTGCTTCATCAAGTTCGTCAACGTTTTCCCGATATCGATTTCATTCTCATGACCGGCCACTCGCAGATTGTCGATTTACGTCAAGCCGTCGAAGAGGGGGCCGCCGGATTCCTGCGCAAGCCGCTCAAACTGGCTGAGCTGCGCGTGCTCACCGAAAAGGTCGCAGTCAGTCGTGCCGATCGCACACATATCTACCGCCTGTCCCAAAGTCTCGGGACCGAGCGCAGCCTGCGCGAAAATATGACCCGTGAACGCATGTTCGCGCGGCGTTTGCATCAACGTATTTTCCCAACCGATTTTTCATGGTTGAGCCAAACCAAGGTCGCCATCCGCCACCTGCCGCAGGCCGGTCTAGGTGGTGATTACATGGACATCCGTCCGTACGGCCCTGGCAAGGCCCTCATTTTCGTCGCCGATGTCAGCGGCCACGGCATGCCGGCGGCCTTTGGTGGCATTGCTCTCAAGACGTGGTTTTCCTCATTGGAGATCGGCTTGTCGCCGGTCGATGTTCTAGCCCGTGCCGATGGTGTAATGCGGGATCTGTTTCCTGGCGAATACTACGCTACTGCCTTTTGCGCCGGCTACGAAGAGGCCACTCGGCACCTAACGTTTGCTAGCGCCGGACACCCGGCGCCCTTGGTCTGTTCAAGCGATGGCCAGTACCGCATTTTGCTTGGAAATGGGGCGGCGCTCGGCACGGCCAGCGCTCCGCAACGCGAGGCGCTGGCGACTACTTTAGCAGAGGATGATATCCTGATCGCCTATACCGATGGCTTGACTGATGACCTGGCTGCGCTGGTGGCGCCGATGTCGTCGCTCTTGCGTGAACGCTTGCGCACCCCGGGCTTTGAACTCAAAGACATATTGACTACCGCATTGGATGTGGCGACCACCGCCTCACCTCTGCATTCGTTCGGTGATGATATTTCCCTGTTAGCTTTGCAGCCCCAGCAGAGGTTGTCGGGAGCCCGTGAAGTGACGGTGGTCGGGAAATATGTACTGCACATCGAGGATGATCCGGTCATTCGCAATCTGGTTGATGAAATATTGTCGGGAATGGGCATGCATATAGGTCAATGTGCCGTCGGCGCGGCGGCCCTGCCAATGCTTGCTGAGCACATGCCGGAACTGGTGATCCTGGATCTGGTACTGCCAGATGTTATTGGTCATGTATTGTTTCGTCAAATCCGTCAACGCTACCCGCATTTGCCAGTTCTGGTGGTCACAGGCCATGAAATCGACCAGGCCTCACGTCAGTGCTTCGATCTGAATCCGGCCGGCATCCTCACTAAGCCGGTGGATATCCGCGAGCTGCAGCGAGCGGTGATCACCGCCCTGCAGTTCGATCCCGACCGCGACTTGGTGGCCTTTGACAATCTGGGCAATGAGTGGTTCGACTTCGTAATTTCATCGTCGATGACCTCGGTTGAATTGTTGATCCGCTATCTGCAGGCCATTGGTCGTCAGCCCTTACCTGAAACCGTGCTCACCGATTTGATCTGGTGTATCCGTGAAATGGCCATGAACGGCATCGAGTGGGGCAATCGTTTTTCTGCCAACTTGAAAGTTCGGGTTTCGACGTTGATTTTAGTCGACCGGGTGATGGTGAAGATCGCCGATGAGGGTGGCGGTTTCGATACCCATCGCCTCTTCGATGCCTTTGATCCCGAAGCCGTCACCAGCGAGCGTGAGCGGGTAGGAAAACGCTGTGGAGGTTTTGGTCTGGCGATGGTCCAGGCCAAAATGAGCCGCGTCGAATTTAATCAGCGCGGCAATGTGGTGTTGCTGGTCAAAGAATATAACCCGTAAGAGGATCGTCTGATGCAATCCACACCCATGAGCGACGCCAGCACGGACAAGAAACGCATGCAAATGCATGACTATTTGCAGGTGGTCTCCTTCCGCCTTGGTGGCGAAGACTACGCCATCGAAATTACCAAGGTCAAAGAGATCATTCTCGTCGAAGGCATCACCAAGGTGCCACAGATGCCAAGTTATATCGAAGGGATCATTAATCTTCGCGGAACCGTGATCCCGGTTCTCGACTTGCGCAAGCGCTTTGAGATCGGTGACTTTTCGATGACCGTGCATACGCGCATCATTGTCACTCGCCTTGAACAGCGCATCGTCGGCATGATTGTCGATGCGGTGCTGCGGGTGATGAAGATCCCTAAGACAAATATTCAGGCGCCACCCGAAACCATTGCCTGCATTGCCGGCGAATACCTCATTGGGGTTGCCAAGATGGAGGATCGCATGCAACTAGTGCTTGATATCGAACGCGTACTGCACGCCGACGAGCAACGTCAGCTGGCAGTTTTGCCGACAGCTTCCTAAAAACATTTTCACTCTCAAAAACCCCCGAGAAATCCATGAGCTTCGCCGATCTTCGCATCCAATCCAAACTCATTGTCGGCTTCGGCCTGGTGCTGATGCTCCTTGTCGGCGTCAGCATTTTCAGCATCACGCAGATGCGCCTGGTGACCGAACAGACAAAAATAATCAATGATCGCTGGTTGCCATCGGTCTATTCCATCGAAGAGATGCGTCTCGGGGTTTCGTCGTTTCGTCGTCAGCAGTATTCCTATGCGTTGAGCCTCGATGCGGCGAGCATCGAACGTGGCGAAGAACAGATGGGCAAGGCCATCGATCAGTTTAACGTCGGTCAAAAAATTTATGACCCGCTGCCACAAACCGAGGACGAGACCAAGATTTATCAGCAGTTCTTGATCGATTGGAAAGCTTATCAGGAAGTTTCAGGCCAATGGCTGGCATTGTCCAAAAGCGGCAAGCGCGAGGAGGCTACCCTCTTGCTGATGGGCGCCGCCATGCGCGATATTTTTTATCGTGTCGATGGCCAACTCACCAAGATCATCGATATCAATAATGATGGAGCGCACCTGGCAGGAATTTACTCGGACACGATAGCCACGCGTGCTTTATGGTTGATCCTCGCCGCTACCGGGGTGGCGATCGTCCTCGGGACCTTGATCGCGTGGGTGATTGCCCGCGGCATCTCGCGACCGATCCGTGCCATCTCGGAAGTCATGCAGCAGGTCGCCGAAGGCGATCTGACGGTGCGGGTCGAGCAAATCAGCAAGGATGAAGTCGGTGAGCTGGGTGCGGCATTGAATGAAACGGTCGAACGCCTGCATGAGGTGATGAGTGAAATCCGCGAATCTGCCGATCAGACGGCAGCCAGCGGCGAAGAGTTGTCGGCTTCGGCACAGAACATCAGCAGTGGCGCGCAAACCCAGGCCAGCAGTGTTGAAGAGATTGGCGCTTCGGTGCAAGAACTGACACGTTCGATTGAAGCTGTCGCTGCCAGCGCCGTTGAAGCCAGCCAGGTCGCACAATCAACCAACGTGGCGGCGACCACCGGCAATAAGACGGTTGCCCGCTCAATCGAGGGCATGCGGGCTATCAATGACAGCTCGGCGCAGATCGCCAAGATCATCGGTGTCATCAACCAGATCGCCAATCAGACCAACCTCTTGGCTCTGAATGCCGCGATCGAGGCTGCCAGTGCCGGTGAACACGGGCTGGGATTCGCGGTGGTCGCCGATGAAGTGCGTAAATTGGCCGAACGGGCCAGCGCAGCAGCGCAAGAGATCGCGCAACTGATCGATGAAAGCGGCAAGCGCGTCGGTGAAGGCACCACCCTGTCACAGGAAGTCAGCAAGTCGCTGCAAGAGATCGTCGAGGGCATCACCCGCACCACCCAGGGCATGTCCGGCATCGGCTCGGCAACGGCTGAACAGGCCCTGACCGCTAAAGAAGTGG
>JAYVTR010000413.1:0-24006 GCA_043788625.1 Planctomycetota bacterium | reverse complement strand
GATGCCCAGACCCCAGCCGCGTGGGCCTTCGGTTTCGACTAGGCAGATGCGGCAATTGCCGGCAACGCTCAGATCGGGGTGGTAGCAAAACGCCGGCGTCTCGGTGTGCGCAGGGCCGCGCAACGCCTCGATGAGCTGGATCCCAGCTGGGACGACGACGTCTTTGCCGTCAACATTGATGGTGATGTCAGGCATGGGTCTTATCACCAGAAAGCGCCCGGACGCACGGCGGCCAGGTCACGGGGCTGGGTGTGCTCGGGGTTCTTGGCCACGTAGGCCTCGAAGTGTCCGCGGAACTTTTTGATGAAGGACATCACCGGCCACGCCGCGCCCGGGGCGAAAGCGCAGATGGTGGTCCACTCGTAGGATGCAGCCAGGTCGAGGACCAGGTCGAGGTCGCCGTCGTGGCCCTTGCCAGCAGACAGCTTCTTCAGGATGCGGTCGACATAACCGGTGCCTTCACGACACGGAGTGCATTGGCCGCAGCTTTCATGAGCGTAAAAACGCGCGATCGATTCAAGGATCTTCACCGGATCGCGAGTGGTGTTGAACGGCGTCACCGCTCCCGAACCCAACATCGATTTGGCAGCCGCGAGGGCCTCGTAGTCCATGGTGGTCTTGGCGGTTTCGGCGGCGTCGAGCACCGGAGCCGACGAGCCGCCGGGAATGCAGCCCAGCAGTTCGCCGTTCAAGCCACCGGCCAGGTCGAAGAATTCAAGGTACGACATGCCCAAGGGGATCTCGTACACGCCGGGCTTCTTGACGTCGCCCGAGATCGAGAACAGCTTTGAACCAGGACTCTTATCAGTGCCCCACTGGCGATAGGCCTTGGCACCGTGCATGACGATGTACGGCACGGCCATGATCGTCTCGACGTTGTTGACCACCGTCGGTGCGGCGAACGCACCCGACACGGCCGGGAACGGCGGCTTCAGACGCGGCTGGCCCTTGAAGCCTTCGAGCGAGTTGATCAGGCCGGTCTCTTCGCCACAGATGTAGGCACCAGCGCCGCGATGGACGTAGATGTCAAGGCTGTAGCCCGAGCCCTGGATGTTCTCACCGAGCAGGCCGGCAGCGTAGGCTTCCTGCAGGGCATTGTTGACAGCGGTGATCTGCGGCAGCATCTCACCGCGGATGTAGATGTACGCCGTGCGCACGCCCAGGGCGTAGCCGGTGCAGATCATGCCTTCGATGAGCAGATGCGGGTCGCGGGTCAGGCACAGGCGGTCTTTGAACGTGCCCGGCTCGCCTTCGTCGGCGTTGATCACCAGGTACACTGGTTTACCGGTGTTGCGCGGCACGAACGACCACTTCATACCGGTGGGGAACCCGGCGCCGCCACGGCCGCGCAGACCGCTGTCGATCACCGCTTGGATGATCTCGAACTGCGATTTGTCGAACAGCGTCTTGGAGATGGTCGCATAGGCCTGGTGCTGCTTGGCCACCGCCAAGGTGTGGCCGTTCTCGACGCTGAATAAGCGCGTCAGGACGTTGGGCAGATCCTTGCCCTTCCACGACGTGGGCTGGGTGTTGATCAGGGGCATATCAGGCCTTCGCCGGGGCTGGGGTGGCGCCAGGAGCTGGAGCAGGCGGAGGAGTCACGGGAACCGGAGTCGCGGCGCCGGTGGCCGAGACCGTCGTGCTGGGGCGCGCGGTACGTTCTTTTTCCGCAGAAATCACGCGGTAATGGGCGGTGGTGCCCTCGGGCAGCGTATCCGCCGCTTTTTGATCGCGTGGGCCGACGCTGGCCAATTCACGCCAGGTGTTGCCGGCATCGTCCGAGCGCTCGACCACCAGCTTGGCGGCACCTGGATCGTTGGCCCAGGTGATGGCGATCGACTGGCCGGTAGCGACTGCTTTGACATTCAGCGCCGGCGCTGGGGGCGCATAGGTGGCGCTGAGAATCTTGGCACTGGCACCGGTGCCCTGCGGGTGGCCCTTGGTGTTGAGCACCGGTTTACCGATGGCGCTGTAATCCTGATAGCTCTTGTCGGCGATCCACGTGCTGCTGGCAGCATCAGTACGCAGGAAGTCGATCCATGCATCCATGCAGGCTGCGTCAGGGTGGAAATCAGTGACTTCCAAGTGCCCTTCGCGCAGGTCACCCTGGCCCAGCTGGTACGGCGTGGGACCGATGGCCTGGTCGTTGATCATGATACCGGGGCCGGTGCCGCAGAGGGCGAGGCATTCGACGCGCACCAAGCTGAACAAGCCGTCGGCTGTGGTCTCACCAGCGTGGATGCCCAGGCGTTTTTCTACATGGGCGATCAGGTCTTCGGCACCCTGAAGATGGCAGCACATCGTCTGGCAGATCTGGATGAAATTCCGGCCGTATGGGATCTGCCGGTACATGGTGTAGAATTCAACCACCGAGAAGGCGTGCGCGGGTGCGCAATCGGCGACCGTCGAGGCCCATTCGATGGCGGTACGCGGCACCCAGCCGTACTCGCCCTGCACCAGGTGCAAGACTTGCAGCAACACGGCGCGTTTGGTCGGATGACGACGCAGGAGCTCGTCGATCTGGGGTTGGTATTTGGCCATGCGGCTCGCCACCTGAGCGGTGGTGAGGCCGTTGGGCTGGACAGAAGCTGGGGTAACAGTGCACGAACTCATGAATCAACGATCCAATTCGCCAGCGATGATGTTGATCGAACCGAGCGCCGAGGCGAGGTCGGCAACCATGTGACCCTCGAGCATGTCGGGGAAAGCTGCCCACTGCGTCAGGCACGGTGGACGCACCTTGATGCGGTACGGGTTGGTGCCGCCGTCCGAGGTGATCTGGAAACCCAGCTCACCGTTGGCCGCCTCAACCGCGTCATAGCACTCGCCGGCTGGCGGGCGCACGCCCTCATAGACCAGCTTGAAGCTGTTGATGAGGGCTTCCATATCATGATAGACCTGGTCGCGTGACGGCAGCGACAAGCGTGCGTCGGGAGTGTTTATCGGGCCCGGCTTGAGCTTTGCCAAAGCCTGGCGGACGATGCCCACTGACTCGCCCATCTCATAGATGCGCACCATGATGCGATCGAAGGTGTCGCCGGTGGTACCGACCACGGTATCGAACTGGTAGGTCTCGTAACCGTAATACGGCTCGTCCTTGCGCAGGTCGCGGTCGACGCCTGAGGCGCGCAGGCACACGCCCGTCCAGCCCCATGAGATTGCATCGGCAGCCGAGACCACGCCGATGTCTTTTGTCCGCTGGATGAAGATCTTGTTGTGTTCGATCAGGCCACGTACTTCAGCGACAGCCTTTTCGATCTTCAGCAAGACGTCAGTGACGTCAGCTTCAAAACCGGGATAGGTGTCGCGGTACATGCCGCCGATGCGCGTGACGGTGTTGGTCAGACGCGCGCCGCACAGCTTTTCCCAGATCTTGTACACCAACTCGCGGGTATTGAAGAAATACCAGAAATTGGTCAGCGCGCCCAGGTCGACCAGGTTGGTGCAGACGCACACCATGTGATCGATGATGCGTGACAGCTCCATCAGCACCACGCGCAGCACCATGCAGCGATCGGTGATCTGGATGGCGAACATCTTTTCAACGGCCTTGCAGAAGCCGATGTTGTTGATCATCGCCGAGCAATAATTCAGACGATCGGTGAACGGCAGCACCTGGGAGTACGTGCCCTGCTCGACCATCTTCTCGAAGCCGCGATGCAGGAAGCCCATCTCCGGAACCGAGGCGATGACGTTCTCGCCATCGATTGCCGCCAGCAGGCGCAGCGTGCCATGGGTCGCCGGATGCGACGGCCCCAAGTTGATGGTCATCAGATCGAGGATTTCCCCGTTCGGTGCCTTAACCTTCATGGGGAGACCTTCATTTGGCGACTGCCTTAAACGTAATGGGCGTGGCCAGGTTCTCTTGGCCGCGATCGAGGATCACATAGCCCTTGGCCTGCAGACGGCCTTCGAGCTGATCGACCAGCGAATCATTGACCGACAGCTTTTGCCGCTTCTGACAAGGGTAATCCTTGCGCAGCGGGTGGCCGACGAACTCGTGGTGGTTGAGCAGGCGCTTGAGATTTGGATGGCCGACAAAGTTGAAACCGAGCTGATCGTAGACTTCGCGTTCCTGCCAATTGGCGATCTTGTACAGACCGCTCAGCGTCGGCAGATCAACCAGCTCTTCGTCGAGCTCGACCTTTAAGCGCAAACGGTGGGTGAACTGCACGCTCTTGAAATTGTAGATGGCGGCAAAGCGAGGCCCACGGTGATTCGGATAAGCCAGGTAATCGATGCCAGCGATGTCGAGCAGCTGGGCAAAGTCGAGGCTCGGCTCATGGTGCAGAAAAGTCACCACGTCGACCAGCTTGGCGACCGGGACGACCAGAGTCAGGCCCCAGCTATCGCGGGCGTCACGGGTCAGAGCAAACTTCCCAACCAAGAGCGTTTCCAACTCGGCATGGCTCAGGCCAGGCTTGATCGCTGGATAGGCCGCATGCGGCACTGCAACTGAACTCATGCCCCCACCAACTTCTGCTCGGCCATGTTCTCGCCGGAGATCTTCTTCTGCAGGGTGACGATGGCTTCGAGGAAGGCTTCCGGACGCGGTGGGCAACCGGCGACATAGACATCGACCGGCACGATCTCATCCATGCCCGGGACGGTGCAGTAGCAGTCGTAGAAGCCACCCGAGGTGGCGCAGGCGCCAGCACTGATGACCCACTTCGGCTCGCACATCTGCTCATACACGCGACGCAGCACCGGCGCCATCTTGTAGGTGATGGTGCCAGCGATGATCAGCAGATCGCTCTGGCGCGGGCTGAAACGCACCAGCTCAGCGCCGAAGCGACTGATGTCATACATCGAGCTGACCACGCCCATGAATTCGATGCCGCAGCAGGCAGTACCGAACGGAAATGGCCACAAGCTATTGCGGCGACCCCAATTGACGACCGAGTCAACGGTCGTGGTGACGAACGCATCACCGAAGATGTTTTCATCGAGCTGAACACCAGGAGGAACGGGCTTGAACGTCATAGGTTGCTCACTTGTCCCAATCGAAGGCGCCCTTGCGGTAGAGGTACACATACCCCACCTCAAGGATTACCAGGAAAACAGCCAAAATGGCGACCATTTCCCAGCCGCCGTGATTGAATTGAATGGCCCACGGATAAAGGAATGCGACTTCGATGTCGAAAGCCAGGAAGAGCATCGCCACCAAGTAGAACTTGATTGAGAACTTCTCTTCGGCACTGCCGAAACTGTTGGCGATACCCGACTCGACCTGGGTAATTTTGCCTGGATTCGAGTTTTTCGAACCCACGGCCCAGCGCGCCAGGACGAAATTGATCCCCAGCAGTGCCAGCGGGATCGACAACGCCAAAAGAGCCAAGACCGTCAGTGGATATACGGTATCGAATACCGTGTTTGACGGGGCTACTACCGTGGCGTGGGCTACGGTTCCAATAACGGGTGCGACAGCTGGGCTGACTACGTCCATGAAGTGACCTTCCGGGGGAGGGCGTGTGGTACGGAAACCTGCTCACCACTCCAGTGGGAAAGCGCTTCCCACCTCTGACTAGTGCATGGTTATAGGAGGGTCGATGCATTTTAGTTGTAGTTGATAATTATTATCAACTTGCTTCATCCTTGGACAGTGCCATGAGCCAGCCACCATCGCTCTTTCGACCATCATGCTGCACTCCTCTTGTGACCCATAATGCGCCTCGTCATTGTCGAATCGCCCAACAAAACTAGGAAAATTCGCGAATTCCTCGGTGCCGGCTACCGCGTTGCCGCCTCATTCGGCCATATCCGCGACCTGCCCGCCGCCGGCGGCCTGTCGGTCAGTTTCCGCGACGGACGCGTCGAACCCCACTACCAACCACTCGAACGCGCCGGTCGGGCGATTGCCGACCTCGTCAGCCTCGCGGCCCAGGCCGAAGAAATCCTCCTCGCTACCGACCCGGACCGTGAAGGCGAAGCCATCGCCTGGCATATTGCACAGATACTTGCCGTACCTTGTCGGCGAGTGACTTTTCAAGCCATCACCAAGGCCGCCGTGCTGGCCGCCATTAAGCAGCCGCGTGCCGTCGACCAGCACCTGGTAGATGCGCAACAGGCCCGCCGCGTCCTTGACCGGGTGGTGGGCTGGTTGGTCAGTCCGACCTTGTGGCAAGTCGGCAAAGATGCGAAAAGCGCTGGCCGGGTGCAAAGCGTCGCCCTGCGTTTTGTTGCCGAGCGTGAACGCGAGATCCAGGCATTTAAGGGCGCTGATTATTTCACCCTGCTCGCCAAGCTCGAACGCACCGGCACCAAGCCGAGCTTTCATGCTGAACTGGTGACGTGGAAAGGCGAGCCGCTCAAGCAGCGCCTGGTCGACCTGACCATCGCCGACAAGACTGTCACCTGGTGTCGCAAACAGCCGTGGCTGGTGCACGCCTGCGACCGCCGCGAAGCCGCCCGCAACCCGCCGCCCCCCTTCACCACCGCCACGGTGCAGCAGGCCGCCAGCGTGCGTCTGAGCCTCAATCCCGACGTCACCATGAAGCAGCTGCAGCAGCTCTTCGAAGACGGCCATATCACTTATCACCGTACTGATTCGGTGGCCTTGGAACCGGATGCCATCAGCACCGCCCGAGCGGTGATAAGCCGCGATTTCCCAGCTAAATATTTGCCGCCGCAGCCGATCACGCACGGGCAGAAAAACGCCAATGCCCAGGAAGCGCACGAAGCCATCCGCCCGACGCACGCCGATACCGCCGCTACCGTCACCGGTGAAGCCGGCGCGCTCTATCGTCTCATCTGGGAGCGTTTCATCGCCTGCCAGATGGCCGCTGGCCGCGATCAGCTGACCACCATCGATGTCGCCTGCGCACCGGGAACTTTTACCGCTGCTAAAGGCACCTTGATGCCCATGGGCATCTTCCAGGCCAAGGGCAAGGTCGTACTGTTCGACGGCTGGCGGCGTTTGACCGGCGATGCCACCGAAGAGGCCAAAGATGGAGCTAAGAAAAAAAGCCGGGTGAAAAAAGGCGCCGAAACCGAGGCTCTTGAGCAGGATGCGCAGGTCGCCGAGCTGCCGCTGCTCAATCCCGGCGATGTGCTGAATCTGCTCGACTTACTCGCCAAGCAGAAAAGCACCAAGCCGCCACCGCGCTATACCCAGGCGTCATTGATCAAAAAACTCGAAGGCGACGGCATCGGCCGACCAAGCACCTACGCGCCGACGATGAAGACCATCCTCGATCGCGGCTACGTTGGTGAGGAAAAACGCATGTTGCATGCCACCGACCTGGGCCTGCGCGTCACCGATTTCCTGGTGGCACGTTATGCCGGGAATTTCATCGAAAAAGATTATACCGCCAAACTTGAAAGCCGACTCGATGCGATTGCGCGCGGCGAAGCTGATTGGCAGCAGACGGTGACGGCGGAATCATTTGCGATTCTGGGCGCGGCGCAGCGGGCGGGGCTGCGCGGGAATCCGTTGGCGGAGGCCTAAGGAGCGAGCCTAAAATTATGCTGAAAAGCAACGTAGCGTGATCAGCGCGCTAGGCGCTCAAACAATAGGTCTGTCAAGTCCCGGCGACCATCCAGCACGGCCATGATCCACACCTCGCGGCCCTGAATTTTGTACACCATGCGCCACGGTTTGTGGAATATTTCCAGGTACTGGAGAACGCCAATCTCTCGTAGCTCTGGCACAACCCGACCGCGCTCTGGTAGCAGCTGCAGGCTAGTCGCCTTGTCTCCGAACTGCACGATGACCTTTTCGGCATTGATCGGATCGCTGAAGTAATCAATCACTGTGACCGCATCGGCTTCAGCCTCTGGGGTCCAGCGGACCACGTACCGCGTCGTCATGGAGCAACCGCCTGAGCGCGAACTCGAGCCCGCAACCGAGCGAGGACGTCCTTGGTGCTGGAGCCGCGTTTGGCGGCGACGCTCTTCTCGGCTTGGAGCATCATCTTAAGCAACACAATGGCATTTTGCGTGGCCTCATAGGAAGCCACATCTTGGAGCACTGCCTGCGGCCGCCCCTTACTGATGACGAGCACCGGTCGATGGTTCTCCCGCAAACTACGGAGAACGGCAGGCATGGTGGCCTTCAGGGCGCTGATAGGCTGGACGTCCATGGGAAACCTCAGTAGACTGGATTCTGTCCATTTACAGTCTCCTCCAAGCAGCAATCAGATCTGTTTGGCTGTTCATGAGCTTCGAGTTTCAAGCGGGCGCCTTCGCCCGTTCACTGGTCAGCCCACCCGTTGCCGCAACTCATCCACCAAATGCGCGAAAGCCCGCCGGTCACACCCCGTCGCTGCGTCCCGGAATTTTCCCTCTGGCAATAACGACGCCGCTCCGAAATCACCCAGGCGCGCATCGCCCTCGCCATCCCACATGATGTTGTGCGCATAGACATCGCCATGCACCACTCCGCGTGCATGCAGATGCACCAGCGCTGCGCTCAATCCCTCGATGATGCGTTCACACTGCCCTGAGGTCAGACGCAGATCGGCGGCATAGACATCCCGCGTGCAGCTGGCGAAACTCGGCGGTCCGGCCAGGCGGCGGAAGGCGCCCGCGAGCAAAGGCATGGTCAGGCCACAGGCCGCCTGTGGATGATCAGTGAGAACCCCGTTCATGCCGATGATCTGCGGGTGCTCGCCGACTACCGCAGCAGCAGCCAGTTCACTGCTCGCCCAGCCATCACTGGTCAGGCCACCCTTGAACATCTTCAGCGCCATGGGCAGATCCTGATGCATCGCCCGGTAGACAACTCCTGAAGCGCCGATGCCGATTTCCTCACCGACTTGTAAGGCCGACCACGCCACCGAGGGCACCGTCTGCGGTGCCTGCTCGCGGGCGCGGGTCAGCGGATTGCCACCGACCGCCAACCACGCCAGGTTCGGCAATTCCGCCAGCCACAGCGGTAATTCGGTAAACTCATTGGCCGCCAAACGCAGCAGTTCCAGCTGCTGACAGCCGACCATCGCCGGTGGCAACCACGACAGCTGGTTGCCTGCCAGAGCGCATTTCTGCAGGCGCGTGCACCCACCCAAGGCCGCTGGCAACTGCGTCAGGCGGTTATCGGTGAGGATCAGCCACTGCAGGTTGGCCGGCAATGCCGCCGGTGGAATTTCACTGATCTGATTGCTGCGAAACCCCACCAGCGACAACTCGGGTAAATCGCCCAAAACTTCCGGCAGGCGCGTGAAACGATTGCCTGAACAGAATAGGATCTTCAACCGCCGCAAGCGTGCAAAATCAGCCGGCAGATCAGTCAACGCATTGTTCGACAAGTCGAGGATTTCGAGCGTGTCGACCAGCGCAAACAGCTCGCTAGGTACGGCCGTCAGGCCAGCGCTGAGATCCACTCGTGTCGCCCCCGCCAGCTTGCCTGCACGCAGAGCCTCAAGACTCATGGCAAACGACTGCGGCGACGGCTTGACATGCACTGCAGGCCAGACCGCCGGCGACGCGCTGGGCATCGATGCGGCTGCGCCCGCTGTGCCGCCAAATGAGGCGCTCGCCGCACGCCGGGCAGTCGGTGTGCGGATGGTGATCGTCATACATGAATGCCGTTACCGGCAGCAGGGTGCGAGCGACCCCGGCCCAGGCGTTTAAATTGTCAGCTTCGGCCGGCCGGCGGGCACACAGGTGCAGCGCCGCCGCCCGCGACCAGTCGTGTACCGGCACCGTACCATCGACCAGACCGATCAGCACTTCGACATGCCGCCCAGCGGCAAGGATGCGCGCCGCCAAGGGCGATGGATCGACGGTGGTCACCAGCAACAGCCAGGCATCCACCACCGGCAGCAGACGTTCAAGCAACCCCGGGTCACCAATGGCCGGCGTCGCTACCACCAACGCCGCCGGCTTGGCCGCCAAGACCACTTCCACGCTGGCGCTTTCGCACAGGCTTGCCGCCCAGCTCATGGTCACGCCATCGAGACGTTGCTTGGCCACGGCGGTGTGCAGCAGGTCGACGCTGATCGGCCGTTGAAACGTATTGCGATCAGCCCCGGGATCGCCGGAAAAACTGGCTCCATCACGACTGCCTACCGCCAGCAGGCGCGCGCCCGGTCGCCAATGGTACAGCGGTAGTTTTTCGATGTTCTGCGGCACCACCGTGACGGCGGTCGCCTCGGTCGAGGTCATCAGTGTTCCTCACCGGCATCGCTATCGTGGCGCTCGAACAGATTCAGATGCTCAGCAACGCCGTCGGCTTCGCCCCGTTCAAGATGGCTGAAGAAATCATCAATGAGCTGGTAGAACGCCATTCCTGATTCGATGCGCTGGAAGCGATCGCGGAACTTGCGCACGCCTGGCAGGCCGTTGCAGTAGAAGAAGGTGTATTTGCGCATCACGCGCACGCCACGTTCGGCACCGAACAATTCGCAGATCAACTCGAAATGGCGCGCCAACAGCGCCCGGCGTTCACCATAGGTCGGACTGTACTGTTCGCCCCCGGTCAGCTCGGCGATGAGATTGCGGAACAGCCATGGATCACCGCAGGCAGCTCGGCCGATCTGATAGCCATCGGCAAGGCCCTCATCCTTGGCGGCGCGGATCGCCGCCGCGGTCTCCATTGATCCGTTGGCGATCACCGGCACCCGGTCGCCGGTGAGGCGCAACGCCAATTCCTTGACCTCGCGCACGCCAGTCAGGTCCACCGGCACACCGTGCTTGGACTCGCCGGTGCGGGCGTGCACGAACAGGGCATCAGCTCCGTTTTCAATCGCCGCCTGGGCGACATCGAGCATGTTGCGGTTTTGCGCGTCGAAGCCGAGGCGCATCTTCACCGTCACCGGCTTCAATGGCGATACCGCCGCGCGCATGGCTTTCACCACGGCGCCCACTTGTGCCGGCTCGCGCATCAGGGCTACGCCGCAACCCGATTGCTTGGCTTTCTTCACCGGGCAGCCGCAGTTGAGGTCGATGAGATCGGCCCCCGCCGCATCGAGCGCCGCCGCCGTCGCCGCGCACAGTTCGGGGTCGCGGCCATAGACCTGCATCGCCAGGGGTTTTTCCTGCGGCACGTTCTGGGTCAGGATGCGGAAACGGTTTTCATTGCCAGTCCCCGGATTGCCCAGGGCGGCGACCATTTCCGTGGCTACCAGACCACAGCCGCCGACTTCCTTGGCAATCAGCCTGAAGGCGACGTTGGTGAACCCGGCCATCGGCGCCAAGCACAAGTTGTTACGTAAACGAATACCGCCAATCACCAATGGGTGCAGGTAGCGGTTATCGGTGATCTCGGGTGCGGCGTCCATGGCGGGGCGAACGGTAGCTGGCTATCGCTGATTGCCACTAGCGCTGATTGCCACTAGCGCTGACTGCCATTAGCGCTGGAAGATCGGCAGGTAGTTGTTGGGAATCTGCAGGATGATCAGCGCCATGGCGGTATTGTACACCGGACCAGGGCCTTCGCCTTGCAGCCATAAGCCATTGCGATCCTGGCGGGCGACGATGACCGGCGCGGCCTGACTCCAGTAGCCGTCCCAATCGGTGGGGTCAGGACTGTGGAACATCACCTGAGCGGTATAATACTGGCCGTACCAAAAATAATGCTCGCCACCCTTTTCGGTGCCCTTGAGATGGGCCGGGAAATGCTTGAGCAGGAAGCGCATCGCCGGGCCCAAGGTAGGATCGGCCAGATCGCTGATGCCGGCGCCGATCAGCGACATCGAGCCGGCAGCCGTGCGCGGTACGCCTTCGGCACCACTGGTGCCCCAATTGCCGGCACTGGTGGCCATATAGGCGAAACTGCCGTCGCCATTGGCGCAGCGCCGCACATAGGTGATGGCGCGGGCGATGCAGTCCTGGGTCTGCTGACCGCCGATGCCGATGTTGTAGGCAGCGCGCAGGGCCATCACCTGGCAGATGCTGACGCTGATATCGGCGTCGGTCGGCGTCGGGCTGTAGCGCCAGCCGCCTTCGTTGTTTTGTGCGCGATGGATCAAATCGACTGCCGCATCCAAAGCCCGGCGCACCGATTGATCGGGAGCCATGCCGTACGATTCGGCAAGGTACAAGGTGGCGAAGCCATGCGCGTACATGTTGCCGAGATCGGCTCCCAGATAGCCGCTGAACGGATCCTGGCGCGAGATCACCGCCCGCAGGCAGCGGGCACTGGCATCATGGTACAGCCCGCGCGTCGGCATGTGGCCGCCAGCGAGAAAAGCCATGCCAGCCAGTGATGAGATGCCGGCGCCCTCACCGATCAAGCCGTCGGGCTGCTGCAGTTTGACCAGGGCTGCCAAGCCACGGTCGACGGCCGGCTGGGTGTCGAGCACCCCGCTGTCGGCACTCCGTGCCAGGGCAGTAAACACCAGTACGAGCATCAGGCATCGGGATGGGAACGAACTCATTTGCCATCTTCCAGCAGTTCGAGGTAACGCTGATAAATCTGTAACTGTCCAGGAGTGAAATGCTGCTCGCGGGCCTGCCGCAACTGCTCGCGCATGGCCGGCGGCAATTCCAGCAGCTCACCGGCAGTCGTCGTTGCCTGGACTGGCAAAGCCGCGGACTTGCCATCGCCCGTGGACTTACCCGCCTGGCCGGCCCCGGCCGTCGCCGGCTCGGGCTTGCCTTGACCATCGCCGCTGGCCGGTGGCGGCTTTTGCCCGCTGCCACTTGGCGGTGGTGGTTTGTTGCCACCGCCACCGCCGCCACTGCCGTCACCGCCTGATTCAGCTAACAGTCGCCGCAACGAAGCCTCGGCAACCTGTTGTTCGTTGCGCGTCAGGACGCCTCTATCAGCCTGCTTCAGCTGATAGGCAGCGCTGGTCATCGCCCGTCTCGTGCGTTCCAACAAAATCGCCGGACGGGTGTCGGGGCGCGCTGTCTGGGCCATCGATTCGACCAGTTGCTGCAGCAGCTCCTGGGCGGCAGCCAAGTCCCCGGGGTGACCGGCGGCAGTGCGCCCGTTGAGGTCTTCCTGCATCGCTGCCAACAAGGCGATTTCGGCACTTGGCGGGAAAGCCGCTTGCGGCGCTTGGCCGCCGCCGCCGCCGTCACCGCCGCTGCCAGCAGGTTTCTTTTTCGCATCCTGCTCGGGCTGGGCTTCGGCGACATCGATCAAACGCCCCAATTCAGCCAAGGCGATGCGCGTCAGGCGCAGGCCCTTGGCGCCCAAGGCCGGGGTCGCCAGATGATGCTGAGCATTATCCATGGCAGTGGCTACGCGCTCGACCGCGACCCGCGCGATGGGGCTTTTATCGAGCTCGCGCAAGGCGTCTTCGCGAACCCGCAGCAGCAGATCGGATTGGCTATTGGCCAGCGTCAGCACTTGCCGCTGAGCAGCGAAATCCAGCTGCTTTTCCGCTGCCTTCTGATCAAGCAGAGTGGCATCGGTGACCAAGGCCGCCTGCAAGGTGCGCAGTTCTTTCAACAGCGCCAATACGTCTTTCTTTTTATCATTCGACTTATCTTTTTTGTCCTTCTTGTCCGCATCTTCATCCTGCTTTTGCTCACCGGCCAATTGCCGTTGCGCTTCGCGCAGCAGGCCTGCCGCAGCGTTGGCGTCACGGGCGGCAGCACTAGCGTCACCGCGCTGCATGCCGCGTTCAGCCGACTCCTGCGTCGCTTGGGCTCCGGCCAAGGTCTTGGCGGTGGCGGCGTCTTTGCTTGCCGCCTCGCGACTGGCTGCCGCAGTGCGCTCGGCGAGGTCTTTTTGTTTGGCCGCCTGGGTACCCGGGGTAGCGCCGCGTTCCAATTCCTTGGCGACCTGTTCCTGCTCGACCGCCAGCTGACCGAGCTTGCCGGCAAGGTCATGCGCCGCGTCGCCACCGCGCAGGGCATCGAGCAATTTGTTCAAGGTCACCAGCGCTTCCTGCTGGCCATCAACCGCCTTGTTGCGTCGGTCATTGGTCGACAGATCAGTGCTCGCTTGACGCAGACGATCACCAGGGGCTTCCTTGCGCACCAGGTCTTGGGCCTTGGTCCAGGTCGAGCCGTCCTTGGTCAGCAGACGGCGTTCCAGATCGAGCGACAACTCTGCCAGTTCGCGCTGGCGCATGGCCAGATTCTGCTGCAGGGCCTTGCCGGCGGGGTCCAGCGACTTGGTCAAAAATGCTTTGACGAAGCCGCGGGTTTCGACGGCAATGGCGGTTTCACGGGCGATCAGGCTGGTGAGCAGACGGGTAAGGTCGCCTTCCTGCAGGATCGATCCCAACAAGCGTTCGGCTTCGGCCAATGCCGTATCGGCCGCCTGGCGGGGGACCTCGGCGCCGGCGCTGGCTTCGGCCAGTTTCGGCAATGCCGTATCGCTGATGATGGTGCGCGCCTTAGCACCGGGAAGGATGCCTTCAGGAGCCAAACGGTTTTGCGCCCAGCGGCGCAGCACCTGCACCAGCAATTCATCGGCCTTAGCGGTGGCCTGCGACGCCGAGCGCAGATGCCGCGCCTGGGCAGCGACTTCATGCGCTGAGGCCAGGTCGTCACGCGCTTGAGCGACACGCTCTTTGGCTTCGCCGAGTAAACGGTCCAACTCTTGGTGCAACAGATCTTCGGGAACCACGCGTAATGCCAGGACTTCGCTGTCACCGACACCCGGGCCGCTGACATCGTTGCGGTCGTGCGCCCGGCCGCTGAAGAGCAGCTGTTCGCCTTCAGCGGCATGCCGACCGATTTCTACCGTCGCTGTGCGGTTGACGCTCAACTGACCGGCGACGCCGGTAAATTTTTCGAGCACCTCGGCGGTCGCCGGTGCAGTCGGCGGCGTTGGTTTAGGTGCGGCTTTTTCGTCACCCAACGACGCTTCGCCATGCACCGTGGTGGCACTGAGCGTGAGGTCGCCCAAGCCGAAATCATCGCTCGCTGCCAAGGCCAATTCGATCACCGCACGCACGGTCACTGCTTCGCGCGCCGCTGGGCCGCTCAAGGACACCACGGGTGGCCGATCAGGGGTGATGGTCAGCGGAAAACGCGCATCGCCGGCCAGAGCGATGCCGTCTTGGTCGGCAGCAGCCAAATCCAGCGAACCCGCCGTCAGTACCGTGAAGGCCCCGGAAAATTGCGCGCCTTTCGCTGATGCATCGGTCACTGCCGTCAATGCCACCGCCAGGTCGTGAAAGCGTGCCGTGGCAGTGGTGATGTCGCGCCCGGGTTCGCTGACGAAGCCGACGATGAATTCTATTTTCGTGCCCGGGATCAGCGACCCAGCCAAGGTGTCGACGGTTTGTGCTGGCAGGCCGGTATACGCCGGCGGGGTTTGTGTTGCCCGCATCCGTCCGACACTCGGTCGGGCCACGACCCGCGCCGACAACACCACCGGTTCGGCATCGGCTGAGGAAATAGTCAGCTCATAAACGCCAACCGGAGCGGCGATGCTGGTCGACCAGGTAGTCCCGGTCAAACCCCCCAGCTGGCGTGATTCATCAACCGCGCCGCCTTTCCAGGTGACGACTACCGGTGCTGAAAAATCAGCTTGCGGATGATGGCGGGTGATGGCCAACACCAGCGTCCCATCCACCGGCACGACGTCATGTTCAAGCGTCGCATTCAAGCCGGTATGCTTGCGCCACTCGCCTGCACCCAGCGGTAACAGCAGGCGCTGCGCGCCATCGGCAGCGGTCTCGGGAATAGCCACACTGGCGACCATTACCGCCACCAAAGCCGTCAAACCGATGCCCACCTGCTTGGGTGTACGCCGGGCGGGAATCAGGGTGCGTGGATCGATGCCGGCCAAGACGGCGCGCAGCATCTGCTGATCGCGATCACCCATGGCGATGCCTTCGATGTGCGTCAACAAGCGGCCATCCAACTCAGGCACCCGACGTTCGGCGAAGCGCGCCAAGGCGGCATCACTCAGATCGCGGCGGAAAGGTCGCCCGAGGCGCACCCACATCACCAGTCCCGCCGCTGCCACCACCCCGGCGAGCAGGCCAAAGCGCACCAAGCCGGGCAAGCGCCACAGCCAGTCGGCGGCTACCGACAAGACCGCTGCCGTAACAACGATTGCCACTACGCGCGCCAAACCTTCGATCACCAGCACCCGGATCAGGCGTGAGCGTAATGCAGTGAGAAAAGCTAGCGGATCCATGCCTCGATACCCATATCCCTATTAAGCGCACCGCGCCGCCCTAGCCAACCGCCAACCGGCACTATCCTGCCAGCATGAGCCAATCGCTGTCGCCCGAAGCCGCCGCTGACATCATCCGCCGTCTGACCGCCGAATTGGGCAAAGTCATCATTGGCCAGGAAGCGGTGGTCGAACAGGCCCTCATCGCCTTTGCCGCCGGTGGCCACGCCCTGCTCGAAGGTGTGCCGGGAGTCGCGAAAACCCTGCTCGTTTCAACCATGGCGCAGGCTTCAGGGTTGAGTTTCAATCGCATCCAGTTTACCCCCGACCTCATGCCGTCGGACATCACTGGCACCGAACTGATCCGTGAAGACAAGGCCACTGGCAGCCGCGCCCTGGAATTCGTCCCCGGGCCGATTTTCGCCTCAGTGGTACTGGCTGACGAAATCAACCGTACGCCGCCAAAAACCCAGGCTGCCTTGCTCGAAGCCATGCAAGAGCGGCAGGTAACTGCGGGCGGCACCAGACGGCCGTTGCCCAAGCCGTTTTTTGTGCTCGCCACGCAGAACCCCATCGAGCAAGAAGGCACCTATCCCTTGCCCGAGGCGCAGCTCGATCGCTTTCTGCTGAAAATCGTCGTCGGGTACCCCAGTGAAGCCGAAGAACTGCTGATCATCACCCGCACCACCGGCAACGGCAATCCGGCCGCTGAACCGATCTGCGATGCCCAATCTCTCCTCGATCTGCAGCATACGGTGCGCGAGACCCCGGTGGCCGACGCCATCGCCCGCTATGCCTTGGCGTTAGTGCGGGCGACGCGCCCGGTGGCGCTCGGCGGGCATGAGCTCATCGCCCCCCTGTTGCGTTGGGGAGCCGGGCCGCGTGCCGGCCAGGCCTTGTTGCTAGCGGCGAAGGCCCGCGCCGTCTTACGCGGACGTTCGTTCGTCGCGATTGATGATATTAAAGCAATCGTTCATCCGGTTTTGCGCCACCGCCTGCAACCTGGCTATGAAGCCGAAGCGCAGGGACTCAACGCCGAGGCGATCATCGATCGCTTGCTGCAAGCCGTGCAGGTACCGGCAGCTGATCTGGAAAAAGACCGGGCCATCGCAGGGGTTTCGCACTGAGACCCGATGACGCCTGGGTTTTTATTAAAAAATACCCAGGCAATTGCCCTCCAGAAAACTGTCACTGACCAATACACCCGCGTGCGTGTGGTCGGCTTCTGTCTTTAGCCTGGGTCCAGGCGCCATTGAATCGTGCGCATGACCGCCGCCACCTTTGATTGCCCGCATTGTGGTGCCAAGTATCCGTTGAAGCCCGTGCTCATCGGCAAAACGGTACGCTGTACCGCCTGTAAAAATGCATTTCGACTGCGTGAAGACGGCATTGCCGACAAAGTTGCACCCTCGGCGGCGGCGGGTGTCAGCGCGCCGCCGACACCCGCCGCGCCGCTGACCGCCACTAAATCAGTTACCGTCAGCCCAGCTCCCACCAAGCCAACGATAGAACCCACACCGAACCAACCGCAATCGGCACGCCTGCAGATCTCCACACCCAAGGCCGGTCTGACCCGCCAACAGCTCGAAGCGCGTAAGGCGATGTCCGAAAGCCTCAAGGCGACCATGGACGACGCCCTGGGGCTTGAGGAGCTTGAGGCTGCCGATGCGACTCCCGGCAAACCGGGTACCGAGCGCCAGGCCAAGGCCGGTACCGAACGTAAGGGCAAGTCGTCGGCGTTCCTCAAATCGGTTGGCCAGAAAACTGGCAAAAAGCCGGGGAAAACGCCTGCCATCCTTACCAATGAAGGCGAGCGCGAGGCCGCCAACAGCCGCCGCTGGCTAGCTGGTCTGGTGGTGACCATAGTCGTGGTCGGCCTGTTACTCATGGCCGCTTTGCATAAGAACGAACGCAGCGCTGCAGTAGCCGCTTTCACCGTGGAACTGCCGAGCAGAGATTTGCGCTATGGCGCCCGCCTGGAGGCCATTCAGGCACGTGCTTGGGTTAACACCATCACCCCGTTCATCGATTTGCCCGCCCCCCGCATCAGCTCGCAGCATGATATCCCGGCTACCAGCCTAGAGCCATTGCGCAGGCTCAAGGGCCTGACGTATGTAGCGACCGCCGAACGCTGGGTGACTCCCGAGGTGGCCGCCGGGCTCGCCAAAGTGCCCGCTGCAGGCCAAGAGAAAATCGATACCAAGCTTGAACGCGACGGAGCTATTCAAATCACCGCCAAGACACTGCGCAAAGAACTGTCGGCGGCTAATCTGGGTGACGACGAGATGACGATCGTCATGCTGTTGCTGACCCAACCTTCAGCCTCTGCAGAGGCCTCTAAACTCGCCGCGTTAGTGACACAAGGCAACTTGCCCACCATCCATTGGTGTACCGTCAGCGGTCGCAAGGGCATGTACGTGATCGATACGGGCCAGGGCTATCATACGTCAACTGCCGACTACCTCGGCATCTTGGTTAGTTTCAGCGGCGACGGCTGGCCATGCGGTTGGCGCTTTATGACACTCGCTGCAGCGAAATAACCTCAACGGTTGGCGCTGGCCCAGCGTAGGTCATCACCGGAGGTCTCTAACAGATGATCAGCAGGAAGGCTCACCAGGAAGCCATTGGCCCGCCTGCGCGGGACACAACAATCCCTGTCCAGAGACCATCACCAGGCTTCGTCAAACGAGAACCCATGCGCAGTCCTTTTCAAAACAACTTTTCAGCCACCACGCGCGGGTTCACCTTGATGGAGCTGCTAGTGGTGATTTCGATCATTATGATTCTTATGGGGATGCTTTTTGCGGGGATCAGCCTGGCCAAAGAGGCAGCAACGCGTACCAAATCGCAAGCTACCTTGCAGCAACTACGCGCAGCCCTTGAAAGTTATCGCCAGACCTCAGGTAAATATCCAGAAGGTGGAACTACCTTTGACCAGCTATTCTCAGGAAATCCTCGATATGATGCTATCTCGTCTGGAGATTGGCAGCTCATTAATGAAAAGTTAATTAGTTTATTCAAAGAGGTAGGCGTTTCAGATTTTAAATCACCACAATTAGATGGATGGAAGAAACCATTTCACTATCGCCCAGCTCGCTACTTGCCCTACGACAATTCCGCTATTGAAGAAATTGACAAGGACGATCCTCCTGGCCGTGACAGTTACCAATTGTGGTCAACGGGGAAAGATCTCAAAGACGAAGCCGGACGTCCAGGCAGCGATGACCTGACCTCGTGGGTAAATAAGTGACATGAGGGCCCCGCGTATCCGCTCCGCTTTCACCATGGTCGAACTGCTGGTGGTGCTCGGCATCCTCGTTGTGCTCAGCACGATCGGGGTGGGCGCATTTCTCACCACCAGCAAGGTGAATCGGCTTACGGCTACAGAAAATCTGTTGGCAGGGCTGATCCGCCAAGCCCGCTATACCGCCCGCACCACCGGTCAGGCCGTGATGATCTATGCCAACACCACCAATCACACAATCGCCGGGGTAACGCGTTTAGCTGTATGGCAAACGCAGTTTGAAGCCGGACAAGACGTCTTTGTCACAGCAACACCATCTCCGTTGATTGCCGATGGGCTTACCGGCAGTGGAGTCGCTTGCCGCCAAGCCGGCACTTCGCTTAGTGGACCAATCCTCACGCCCTCGATCGACATTTATGACAGCAGCGTGGGGCGCTCTGCGCTCAGCGGTGCAGGCAACCCAAATCGCAAACTCTCTCGCCATGCGGGCAAGCCAACCGATGGCTTCGCACTTACCGCCGCCCTACGCACCCCGCCGACAACGATAGCAGCCTTTGCACCTTTGGTGATGCTCACCAGTGCGGCAGACGCCAATACCGACACGGCAGCAACCGGCTTGCTGCTCAGGGAGGCATCGCTGGATCTATACGACACAAATCCCCCCACTTTTCATCCTCCAACCGCCCTATCGCCCACTCCGAGCCTCATCACCAGCTGTTGGGAAATCATCGGCTGGATTACGCCCGTCGGTGGCCCACCGATCAGCATTTCCTCGCTTGAGAATTCACCGCGCGGAAATGACAACGACACGAAGCGGGGTCGCTTGGGCATCGATACCGGCAGCAATGAGGAATGGCATGAGTATGGACTCATCTATACCAACGATGCCTCAACCGGCACTCTCGAACTGCAGCGCGATGGCGAGATGATCGCGTATAAAATAATTCCTAATAATCAGATCCTCATCGACGATGGAACAAACAGACTCACTGCCCATTTTGGCCATGCCATCATCGGCTCTGCTTTTTCCGGTACCGGCGTTCCCGTAACCATCGATCCAATCGCCGCCATTGATGATGTCTCTCTCTTTCGTATTGGCGTTGATAAGGCGACTCGTTTGCCCGCTGGCGTCGAATTCGATGGAAGCAATACAGCACCAAGTCTGCTGATTCAACCCAACGGTTCGATTGGCAAGACGGGGCAGATGAGCGGCGCACAAGCGAATCTAACGTGGATCGTTCGTGGTGTCTTTGCTGAGCAGGAAGATAAAGCAGAACTTACTATCAACCCAACGACTGGCCTGGTCGCAGGCAGTAAGCTCGTATTAAGTCCGAACCCATGAATTGTATACGCTCTTATTCTCGGCACGGCGCCGCCCTGATCATCACGCTGATCATCCTCCTTGCCCTCATGCTGATGGGCTTGCCGTTTTTGTTTTCGCAATCCATGGGGCTCTCGGGAACCAGGGCCTTTCAATCTGGTCAAGCTGCGCACATCTACACAAATTCTGCACAAAATCTAGCCTCCGCCATTATCACCTATGGTACTCAGGATCATTGGCTGGCCAACAAACGCCAAGCATGGACTGCCTTGCAAGTGTATCTGTCCGGATTCCCCGGAACAACGCCCCTCTTGCCAACGGTTCCCAGCGGAATGCGTCAAATCACCATCGATCCCGCAGCGCGCGGGTTTAATGATCCTACCATCCGCACGCTCGTGGGCTTGAATATCAGCGATGAATCAGGGAGGATTTCAGCCAACACCCTCGGGCCTCTTGGCTGGACTGAGGTTCTTAAAGTAGCGAATATTTCCGATTGGGATGATTCTAAACAGACCGCACAAATCACGTATCTCATTCCTTTGATGCCGGATGCACATGATGATGGGAACAACACCGGACAACTTGTTGATGCCATCATGGCACTACGCATGCGACATGGCCCTTTTACTAAGCTCGATGATTTGCTGGCGGCTGATCCACGTCAGCTTCCGGGAACCCCACAAGATCGTTTTCGACCACGGCTCACGCGCGCCGAACTGTCACGACTTGGTGCGCTGCTGACATTCCATAACCCGGAACCAGGACGTGGGTTCATCGATCTCGGCAATATCGTCGCTGAATGTAGTGACAATACACCTGCACACCATTTGTTGACCGACATTCCTGAAAACCTACTGACCATTGAAAGCTGGATACAAGGCGAAAACGAGAGCAATGCGACCACTCATCAGCGGTCGTGGGCATATATCGGCGATTCTTTACAAGTTGGCGATCGGCCTATCGCGTTGATGCGAAATTCATTGATGTCTGCAGACCCCGCTCCAGTGATCATCATTCAACAGGGTATCGGTGGTGTTGGCAAAGGCTTGACCATCGCTGCTCCGCCGCTCATCAATATACACGAAGTCAGCCGCGTCGTACGCAGCCCGGGCCGGGATATCCTGCCTTATGACGCGTGGCCCGAAGCACCGTCAGCAGTGCTTCCCAATGGAATTCAAACTTTCCCCGATCTCTATGCACAAACCGTAAATTCTGTTCCCAGCACAAATGGCGGAGCGCTGCTCAAGCCCTTTGTTGGTAACAACAATCTGCTCCGCGAGCGTCAGCCTGCCAGTCTTGCCACTTCAGGAACTTTTCGCATCCACTCGGCAAGCACCGTGCGCGATACGGCCGGCAATCTCGCTGCTCAAGAATCCCGCACCAGCATTGTCCAGGTCGTACCGCAAGAAAATATTCTCGAAGTCAGATGGGATACGCAGGAAACACTTGAAGCCCTTTCTTTACAACGTTGGACCAGTGCCATGGAATCACGTCCAAAGCGCACGAATCGCGTTATTGGCCTACTGCCCGACGGGGTTCCGTATGCTTCGAGCAACCCGAGTCGCTGCGGCCTCTCGCCAACCTCCTTGGCCACTCTGGCTGATAATGCAGCCAGCCCATCCATTCGCATGCCGCCCGCGCATTTGCACATCGATTGGCGCTCGACATTTGGCCGTGACAACCCGGTCGCCCAAGGCGACGAGCTCAAGGACAGTCGCGGGCTCGTCCCGGAGTCTATTCCTTCGCATAATGTTGATGTAAACGATCTTGAAACCGAAGGCATCCTCCTAAAAAATGATGCGGTACTCGCCATCAGCCTAACCCCACCGCAGGGGCCACTGGCATTAATGCCAAATAGTCAAGAAATGGCGGGACGGCATATCTCATTCTGGTTCAAACCGACGAGCAATTGGATGCGCACCAATGATGCCGTAGCGCTGATGGAAGCGCGCATGCCGATCATTAATACGGCGACCCTCGCCGTTGATACGCATGGCGATTTCATCTCTACTGAAGTTGATGGGCTTGCCAACCCTGGCGCCAACAATCAGCAGAATTATCTAGGATTATACTTTGATCCCAAGCCCTTCCAGGCGTCTACAGATCCAGCCTTGAGAAATTTGCGCCTTCTCGCCTTGTGTATCGCAGCCCCATCAGCTGAGCAAAACACCGCTCCTCTCATAACCATGGCCGATGATATAATTTTTGGGACAACCCCCAATCTGCCCGATCGCTACGCTGGTGTCGATGAACGTTCGTTGGCCGACATATTATCGATTGCCCCCAATCTTGGCATTGCCGGCAGCACCGTTACCTCCATAAACCGTGCTAAATTTTCCCAATTGCTGAAATCGAATCGCGTCATGCATGGCTTGGTCTTACCTGAGACAGGTCTCGAAAAAAATCGTTGGTATCATTTGCAACTAGCCATTGGCACCGGTCAGCCTGGAACGGTTACCCTGATGCTTGATGGCCTGCCGGGACGCGATCTGACAACCGTCGATGATTCGGCACTTACCGTTCAGGCTGGCGATCGGTTTACCGTACCAGCGCTCCTCTTGGACAATCCGACACCACTCTCTCACCTTACCATTCCACCAAATGATCAATTTCTTAAAACGTTCTATTTCCCTGACCAAATCAAGCTGAAGGTCCCCTCGGCTCTCGCCTCGGCAGGACTCAAAGCCGAAGATATGCTGCCCCAACGGGGTATGATTCGCATCGATGATGAATACATCCGCTATGCCAATTGGACGACAGGTACCAGCACGATCACACTGAGAAATTGTGCGCGAGGTCAACGGCAGAATACACAGACCGGCATTGATCCGACAGCGGTGCCAGCGCAAACGATTCCAGACCCGAATTATCAGTGGCCCACTACTCAGGATCACGAAAACGGGGCCTTGGTCACGCCGGGTGATTTCCATGTAGAGTTCACCACAGGACACATCTATGCCGGCAGCGGCACCTTGGTCGATCCTTTGGAAAATGGCGACCCGAACTCATCGGCGATGGTTTGCGGTAGCCAGGTGATAGCCCAATGGCAGACCTGGACCACATTCTCCAGCGGCAACGCATTCGACCCCAGCGCTCCACCGACCAACCAGCAAGTTACTGCAGGTGCAAATATCACCCTTCGTGCCAATCCCCAACCCACTGCCGTGCCTATCACTGCTTGGCCATTACATGGCGGCATTATCCGTCTGCTGAATCTCAATGCGGGCGTATCCCTGGTCTATTACCATTATGAAAAACGCGTAGGTTTCGAATTGCAGAACCTTCAGCCCATTGTCAATGTGAACACTACCACCGCAGCCCTGCACTTCAGCTTTCGCGGCTCAACTCCGACCTCTACCATTTTTTCATATTCTGATAATCCAAGTATTACACCTTTAGTCTGGCTCGTGAGCATGACTGTCAGTGGAAACCTCGTCGATGAGGTGGATCAAAGACCGCCTTTCCCATATC
>JAYVTR010000412.1:0-2001 GCA_043788625.1 Planctomycetota bacterium | reverse complement strand
CGTGACCCTTGATGATGGTACTGCCATCACCTCGGCGTTCTCGGAGCGCAACCAGATCGTCAGTGCGACGCTCAACGGTGCTCCGATATTCACCAGGGTCTTTGACGCCGGTGGCCGCATCGACAGCACCACGCTCGCCAACGGCTTGATCGAGCGGCGCAGCTATGATCACAACCTCGTCAGTGGCATCCAGGTCGGCCCGACAGCACAGCCGAGTGCCGTGCTTAGCTTGGGCTACAGCTTCGACGCCAACCGGCGTAAAGCCTCTGAAACGGATGCCGGTGCCGGTGCTGAAAGCCAGACCTTCGGCTATGATGCGGCTGATCGCCTGACGGCATGGCAACGCACCCCGGGTGCGCTCGGCGCCAATCCACCAGCCAGCGACGCACAGTCATGGGAGTTGTCACCGGTTGGCGACTGGCAGAAGACCACCATTAACGGCACTCAGCAAAACCGTACGCACAGTGCGGTGCATGAGACGACGGCTGTCGACGGCGCGCTTCTCAGCTACGATGCGAACGGCAACCTGACCAGGGACCAGGAGGGCAACGTCTACACGTGGGACGAAGAGAATCGCCTGATGAGCGTCACCGTGCGCAATACCAGCGAAGGCGTCATCGACACGGCGCGCATGGGCTATGATGCATTCGGGCGTCGCCTTTCACGCACGGCGTTCAACCAGACGACGGCTTTCGTGCTCACGGGTGCGCAAGTCGCCCAAGAACGCGACGCGAAGGCGACGTCATCAGCAGCCGATCAGGCCAGCGATGGTGCTTTGCCGTCGGATGACGCGATGCCACCTGCCGGCAGCGTGTTGCAGATGGGGGGCACCCGTCACCTGAACATGCAGCCAGCAGCCGAGCAGATCCCCAACGGCTGGATAGCGGACAAGGCGCGGGCCTTGGATGTACGCAGCAATGGATTGACCTACGGCTGGATAGATACGACTAGCTCACCCGCTGCGTTGTTTGCTGAGCAGTCGATCGTGCGCGATTTCATGCCGCAACCGCAGCTAGATACCTTCAACCGCACGTCAAACGGCAGTTCTTCGTTTTCATGGCGCTATCAGGTTGCTAATGGCACCTATGCGGTAGCTATTGTCGCGGGTGATGCGACCAGCTTGGTCCACACGAATAACCTCGTGGTCAACGGCGTCGCGCTGACCGATCCTGACCCGTACAATTCCTCGGCGACGCCTGGTTATAATCTGGGTGACTTCGATGGTTGGGCGCAAGACGTGGTTGTTACCGATGGCTACATTACGATCAGCGCGGGGACGGGTGCTCTCGACCCCACCATCTGCGTCGTGGAAATTGGCCCCAAGGATAGCCATGTTGATCAGGCAACACAGGACCGCCTTACCAAGGCTGTCACCGATGCGACGAATCGCACAGGTGGTGAGCCTTTCCATAAGTCGTTCACCGACATGCGGACGTTTGTTTATGCTGGTGATTACATTGATGCACCCATCATGATGCAGACGAAGAGTGGCACGGTGGCCAAGAATTACTTTATACATGCCAACTCGCTCTACTCCGTGCAGGCGGTGACGGATGCGACCGGCGCAGTGGTCGAGCAATACACGTATGGTGCCTACGGTGATCGGAAGATTGTCGGCAGTACGTCGAATGAGTCAGCTATTGGATTGACCGTAGGTTTCACCGGCCTGCGCCATGAAGGTGATTTGACATTCGCGAGGAATCGGTATTTGTCGCCGAGCCTTGGACGGTGGATTGGTCGCGATCCGTTAGGTTATATAGATGGCATGCTTCTTTATGATGCGTATTTTGTCCCAAATGAAGTCGATCCAGACGGTAGCTTCTCGCGTTCAGATGTGATACCAATACGTGCGCGTAGTCTCGGAGGCGGAATTGTTACCATTCAATGGAGCGGTGATTGCGACACGGGCAAAGTAAGCATAACTTCATTTTCACTTTCAATGACGAGTTGGCCAGTTTTCCTTTCCTCGCCAGCAACATCCTATTATTCGAACGGGACTGG
>JAYVTR010000411.1:0-4181 GCA_043788625.1 Planctomycetota bacterium | reverse complement strand
CTCCAGCATCTGCGCTCGAGTTGGTTGGGAGAAACCTGCCATTCAAATACGAGTTCAAGCGCAGAAACTGCACCGACGGTGATTCGATGTGTGCCAGTGGTGCACGTCGCACCATCGCTCATGTGTGCTGACCAGCTGCATCTCGAAGCAGGGATACGTCAGCTCGAAGCTGTCGGTTGCGATGTCTTGCACCTCGATGTGATGGATGCGCATTTCACCCCAAATCTCCCGCTCGGTTTGGAAACGATCCGTGCCCTGCGTGCAATTACGGCATTGCCGCTCGACCTGCATCTGATGGTTGATGATGCCGATTGGTTTGTCCGTCAGGCACAGGCCGTCGGAGCTGATTGGGTCAGTGTGCATGTAGAAAGTTGCCGGCACCTGGATCGCACGTTGGCCACCATCCGTGACCTGGGGATGAAAGCCGGCGCTGCACTCAACCCACATACTTCACTCGAGGGCTTGAAGTACGTTATAGAACGCTTGGATTATGTGCTACTGATGATGGTAAATCCGGGTTTTGCTGGCCAAAAAATGGTTCCTTCTGGCATCGAGAAGATTGCTGACAGCCGCCGGTTCTTGACCGACCATGGATCGTCAGCACTGATCGAAGTCGATGGCAATGTATCCTTCCAACACATCCCGGCGATGGTGGCTGCAGGGGCTGACATCCTGGTCTGCGGTACCAGCAGCTTGTATGCTTCTGGCGCCTGCCTGGTCGAAAATGCAGCGCGCACGCGCTCAGCGATTGCAACTGGATTGGCGAGACGGTCCGCTCAACGCGGTGGAAATCGTCGGGGAGCCGTAGCGTGAAGGCCGCTGTTTTACATGCGATTGGCGACGTCCGCGTGGAGGACATCCCGTTGCCCAAAGCCCGACCGAATGAAGTGCTGGTGCGGATCGGCTCGTGCGGAGTGTGCGGTTCGGATGTCCCACGCATCTTCACCAAGGGTACCTACTCGTTTCCAACGGTTTGCGGCCACGAATTCGCAGGCACCGTCGATTCGGTCGGTGCTGGCGTCACCGATCTACCAATCGGCACTGCCGTCACAGTTTTCCCGCTCCTGTGGTGTGGCCGATGCAGCGAATGCGAGCGAGGCGAATATGCTCGTTGCGATGATTACGGATACCTGGGATCACGTAGTAATGGCGGTTTTTCCGAATACGTCGTCGCCCCAAGACGCAATTGCCTAATTCTACCCGCCGGCGTATCTATCGAGGAAGGCGCCATGACCGAGCCAGCTGCGGTGGCATTGCACGCCATGCGGCGCGGCCAACTGCAACCGGGCGAAACCGTCGCGGTGTTCGGAGCAGGCCCCATTGGACTGCTGGTCGCACAATGGGCTCGCGCACTTGGCGCGGCCCGCGTTTTAATTGCTGACCTTGCACAACCGTCGCTGGAGCTCGCACGCTCGCTCGGATTTGAGACGATCGATTCTAAAGCTTGCAGCGTCATAAGAGAAATTGAAATGCGTACCGCTGGCCGTGGCGTGGATGTCGCCGTGGAAGCTGCCGGCGTGCCAGCGACCTTCACCGCTGCCGTCTGGTGTGCCGCTCCAGGTGGGCGTGTCGTGATGCTCGGGAACCCGTCTGATGATGTGTTGCTACCGGCCAAGCTCATCAGCCAGATAATGCGTCGTGAACTGCGTCTGGTCGGTACCTGGAATAGCTCGTTCAGTGCTTCCGGACTTCCTGATGATTGGCGCACAGTGCTTGCGGCAGTGGCCGCTGGCACACTGCAACTGAAGCCACTGATCACCCATCGCTTTCCATTAGCTGATATTCATCGCGGCTTGGAAATCATGCGCGATCGGCGACAATTTGTCGCGAAGGTGTTAATCAATCCGTAAGCGATAAATCAAGGTTTGAAGCACTCACCTGGTCATTTCCTTAAAATTTGGTGAAAAAAGTAGAAGTGCTCAAGTAGACAAGACCCACGATGGGACGGAATGGCAGCCCCATTTCGAGTATCGGGCAAACCAGCAGCTGGCTGGTCCTGGTTTTTAAAATCAATCCCAGTTGATGATGACCTTGAGGCTGTCTGGGGAAGAGGCCCGGGCGATGGCCGCACCGATTTGATCCGGACGAAAGCGCTCACTAGTATTGGTCATCAAATCGAGCTTCGGCAGTTTGCCTTCACTAAGTAGCCGATGGGCGATGCTGATGCCATGCATCGAGGAGCCGTGCGTCGCTTGAAAGCACTGAAGTTTGTAGTGAATTTCGTTATTGAGATCGATTTCGTGAGGGATGCGCGGCTTGCCCCCAGCCCCCTTAACACCGGCATGGGCATCGACCACGGTGCCATAACCAACGAGCTTTACTGCTAGCTCATAGCCTTCGCGCGCAGGTGCATTCATCATTACAAAATGTGGTTCATTGAACGGTTTGCAGGCGGCGAATACGTTCGCAATTACATTCTCGTCCCACGTGATACCGACTGTGCGCTCGTCGCCAAAGTCACGCAGCACGCGTGCCAGTCGCTGGGCTCCGCGGTTAATGATGATGATCTTTCGTGCACCCATGGCCTGAGCGCACTGGAGTGCATAGGTGCTCTGCGAGCCAGATCCAATCAGCACAACTACCCGATTGGTGATGCAATTATTAACCCGTGTCATGCCTTCAAGACCGCATGCGAGCGGCTCAAGTTGACAGGCGTGATCAGGGTTGGTTCCGGTCGAGAATTTCATAATGGGCCCGAGATCAACGAACCATTTCGGTAGCACCGCGTGCGAACGCGCAAAGCCTGGAAATTCATGACCGGTGGCCTGGGTATTAGGGCAGCTGGTCCAGTCTCCGGTGCCTACGTCGCCGCAATAAATGCACGTACGGTCACCACAGGGAATGTCGCAACCTAGCCCGACGAGATCGCCCACGGAGAATTTGGTCACGCCTTCACCAATTGCCTCCACCGTGCAACTGGCCTCGTGCAGAATTACCGCCGGCCACTTCTTGATGCGCGGCAAGCCAACTTTGTGGATCACCACATCCGACTGACAAACGGAGGTGCGCCGCGTACGCACCAGGATTTCACCCGCCACCAACGCTGGTAGTGGAACTTCTACGGCCGTGAATGCACCACCAACAGAATCGAGGAAATAGGTGCGTGTAGTCAAAGGGCTCATAAGAAGATCTCGGAAAGGGATGAATCAGATTTGACCATTGTTTTAGGCCATCACGGCTGCTTAGATTAACCAGTTCTCTTTCATTCGATATAGATAAAATTTGATCAATTATTATGATTTATTACGCAAGAAATGAGGACCCCTGTCCGCTTATCGAATTTTGTGCACTAACTCGTTGTGCAATTGTCAGTTGTTGTGTTGCTTTTAGTAGGCTCGGATGTGTCATTATGAACAATGTCAATCAACCAACATCCTGAGCGTGACCCTGGTGGCGGACATCGGTGTTAAGACTTAGATCAGAATCATGCTAGAATAAAGTTCGATCGTCCTATAGAAGTTTTTCATACAAAAGATAAAAAGCTCTAGCGATTTACCCTATGAGCCAACTGTCTTATCTCATCGTCCCAATCACCCATTGGGATCGGGCCTGGTATTGGACCGCTGATCGTTTCCGGACGAAGCTGATCGCGATGTTCATAGGGGTTGAGCGTCTGTGGAAAACGGATCCACAGTGGTGTTTCACGCTCGATGGACAAACTATAGCTCTAAAGGATTACTTAGAAGTCTTCCCCGAAAAAGCCGAGATGTATCGGCAGATGGGCGAGAATGGCCGTTTGCGCATTGGGCCATTTTATGTTCAGAATGATTGGTGGTGTACCGGGCCCGAATCCCTAATTCGCAACGTGATGATTGGGCACGCGCAGGCGATGAGCTTCAATGCCTTGCAAACCGCATTTTACCTGCCTGACACGTTTGGTTTTCCGCTAAGCCTACCGATGTTTGCTCGTGGCTGCGGATCTGATTGCGCAATGCTTATGCGTGGCGTGCCCTCTGCCGTTGCTGGCGATTCGCGCTTTCTGCGTTGGCGATCGCCCGACGACTCCGAGATCCGATTGCTACGCCTGCGAGACGGTTATGCCAATGCCGCCGCTCTTGGGTATACCGATGGCACCGGCGAGATCATGGATGATTCAACCTGCATAACGCAGTTGGCTGCTGTCGAAGCGTCGTAAACATGTGCCATGTCATCCGATCTACCCGTTCTGCCACCGAACCAAT
>JAYVTR010000410.1:0-4593 GCA_043788625.1 Planctomycetota bacterium | reverse complement strand
GCCGTGATTGCCGAAAACGGCACATCTACCGACGATGAACACTACCGTCTGCTGACCGTCGCCGACCTGCCGGAATATCTTGCTGAATTGCGGGCTGCCGGGCGCTTTGCCATCGATACCGAAACCACCGGTCTTGATCCGCATACGGCCAATCTGGTGGGCGTCAGCTTCGCCCATGGTTTGCCGCACCCGACCTCGGCCGCTTATCTGCCGGTGCGGGCTCCTGACCATGCGTGTACGCCCTGGGCCGAGCTGCAGAAAATCCTCAAGCCGCTGCTCGAAGATCCGACGGTCACGAAAATCGGCCAGAACGCAAAGTACGACGAACGGATTTTTCTCCGCCACGGCATCGCCATCCGCGGCTATGATGGCGACCCGATGCTCGCCAGTTGGCTGTTGGATCCAAGCCGTGATAGCCATGGCCTCGACTTCCTGGCCCAGAAATTCCTCGGCGTCACCAAGATCCCCACCGCGGCGGTCATCAACATCAAAGCCGGCCAAACCATGGACACGGTGGCCCTGGCTACCGTCCAGCGCTATGCCTGCGAAGACGCGCAATGCGCCTGGCGGGTGGCTCTGGTACTGGAAGCCAAGCTTGCCGAACAAAGCCTGCTGACGGTCTATCGCGAGCAGGAGCTGCCCATCAGCCGGGTGTTGGCGGCCATCGAGCACCTCGGCATCAGCGTCGATCGCCAGATTCTTGCCGACACCCAGGCCCATCTGCAGCAGTACCTGACCCAGGTTGAAGCCGACATCCGCCGCCACACCGGACCTGATTTCAATCCCGCCAGTCCGAAGCAGGTCGGGCAGATGCTGTTCGAGCGGCTCAAGCTGCCGGTCATCACTTCGACCAAGAGCGGCCCGTCGACCGACGCCACCGTTTTGGAAGCCCTGCGCCAACATCACGAACTGCCGGACCTGCTGCTGCAATGGCGCTCGCTGTCGAAATTGATCGGCACCTACCTGAGCAGGCTGCCCGAGCACATCAATCCGCAAACCCTGCGTATCCACACCAATTTCAAGCAGACGGGCACCGAAACCGGCCGCTTATCCAGCGATACGCCCAACCTGCAGAACATACCCAAGAAGAGCGATATCGGTCGCGAGATCCGTGCCGCCTTCGTCGCCGGCCCGGGGCGGGTGCTGATCGCCGCCGACTACAGCCAGATCGAACTGCGCGTCCTCGCCCATCTCAGTGATGACCCGACGCTGATTGCTGCGTTTATGCAGAATGCCGACATCCACCGTTTTGTGGCGGCGCAGGTCAATCATTGCGACGAGGCGGCGGTCACGCCGGCTCAGCGCAATGCTGCCAAGGCGGTGAATTTCGGGATCATCTATGGCCAGACGGCGTTCGGGCTGGCCAGCCAGTTGGGCATTCCACGTGATGAAGCCAATCGCTTCATCAACGATTACTTCGCCCGCTTCAGCTCGGTGAAGGCCTTCATCAACCGCACCGTCGAAGAAGCCGCCATGCGCGGCTATGTTTCGACCATGGCTGGTCGACGCCGCCTTTTGCCGCTGCTGTCCAGCGCTAACCGCAATGAACGCATGCAAGGCGAACGCATCGCTTTGAATTCGACCATCCAGGGCAGCGCTGCCGACCTGATCAAGGTCGCCATGCTGCGGGCCCAGCGCATGCTGCCGCCCGGAGCGCATCTGGTACTGCAGATCCATGACGAACTTTTGGTCGAAGCCGATGAAGCTTCGGCTGACGCCGCCGCCGCCGCCTTGACCGACGCCATGACTGGCGCCTGGAAACTGGTGGTTCCCCTCATTGCTGATGCTCGCATCGGCCGCACCTGGCTCGCTGTAAGCTGAGCAATCGTGAAGACCCCCCTCCCTATGACTACCCCAAGCGACGATCTCAAACCTAAACGCCCTCGCGGCCGGCCGCCAAAAGCTGCCAAAGAGCCGAGCGAAGCGTCTGAAGCGTCTGAAGCGTCGATTGCCGCCCCGACTCCCGCCTCCGTACAGGAGCCGCGCAGTGAACGCATCGCCCGGGCTCCACGTCCGGCGCCGGCCCCACGCGCCTCGTCGGTCCCCGATATCGCCGATGACGCCCCCACCGAAGCCGTTCGCGCCGGCTCAACCGCTGCTGATCCGGCATTTGCGATGCCAGCTGAAAAGCGCGTCGTAATCGGCATCACTGGCGAACCCGGTGCCGGTAAAAGCGCCCTGGCCCGTCAGCTCGGCGCTCTTGGCGGAGCGGTCATCGATGTCGATAAACTCGGCCACGAACTGCTTGAATCGCCACGTATGAAACGTGATTTGGCAGAAGCCTTCGGCGATGACATCCTTTCCAGCGAAGGCGATATCGATCGCCGCGCCCTGGCCGAGAAAGCCTTCAGCAACGCTGACAGCACCGCCAAGCTCAACCGCATCGTTCATCCCAAGTTGGCGAGCCGGACGCGGGCGTTGGTTGCCAAGAACCTGCCGTTCGTGGTCATCGATGCCGGGCTGCTACATGAATTGGGCCTGGGCGATCTGTGCACCACCGCCATCTACATGAAGGCCGCCCGCGAAGCGCGCACCGCCCGGGTCGCCGAACGTGGCTGGGATGACGCCGAACTGCTGCGTCGTGAAACCGCCATCGGCAATGTCGATGCCCGCCGCAAGGCCTGCCAGCTGGCCGTGGACAACACCGGTGATCCGGCTCTGCTCGGTGGCTATGCCAAGACGATTCTCGCCCGCCAGCTCGGCCTCGATCTGGCGCAGCTGAAAAAACAGGCGCCGGCGCCGGTACGCCAGACCGAAGAAGATAGCGACAGCAACGACGCCGCCGAGACCACCAGCGAGGGCGAAGCCGCCCCCGCCACCGCTGAAGCCCCGCGCTTCCCCGACCAACGTGGTGTCTACCGCGATCAACGCGGCGAACGCAACGAGCCACGGGGTGAACGTAATGACCGTGGTGACCGTAACGATCGCGGTGACCGCAACGATCGTGGTGACCGCAATGACCGCCAGGGCTTCAATCGCCAAGGTGGTAACAGCCAGCAAGGCGGCAATAACCAGCAGAGCGGCAACAACCAGCAAGGCCCCAACAACGGTTTCGCGACAGGCGGCTCTGGTGCGAATGCCAATCAGCAGGACGCACGTCCGGCGGTGAAGCTGGTCCTCAACGACTACCTCAATCGCAAGCTGCCTGATTTGCAGGATGAAGCCGAAAAGCTTGAAGTCCGCGACGTGAAGTGGCTGAAGAAAGCCGACCTCATCTGTGAGATCCTACGCCGGGCTGCAAGTGGCCGCGCTGATGAAATCGTCGTCGACGGTTTCATGGAAATCATCAAAGAGCAGGGCTACATCCGCTCGCCGTTGAATGCCTATGCGGCCGTCAACACTGACACCTACCTCACCATCCAACAGCTGCGTCGCTATGGCCTGAAGCCCGGTATGCAGGTGACCGGCACCGCTCGCGCCCCACGCGGCAATGAGAAGTGCCCACAGTTGTTGACCATCACGCAGGTGATGGACGAGCCAGAGACCAAGCGCACGCCGGTACAAGATTTCGAGCATCTCATTCCGCTGCATGCCCATGAACGCCTGTTCATGGAACTGCCGAATGATCCGACCGATTACAGCCTGCGCATCATCGATTTGGTAGCGCCGATCGGAAAAGGCCAACGCGGCCTGATCGTTGCCCAGCCGAAGTGCGGCAAGACCGTCTATCTGCAGAAGATCGCCAAGGCCATCACCACCAACAACCCCGAGGTCATCCTCATGGTGCTGTTAGTCGATGAGCGCCCCGAAGAAGTCACCGACATGCAGCGCAGCGTACGTGGCGAAGTCATCGCCAGTACCTTCGATATGCCATCGAGTCGTCACGTGCAGGTCGCCGAGATGGTCATCAACAAGGCCAAGCGCTTGGTCGAACGCGGCAAGGATGTAGTGATCCTCCTCGACTCGATCACCCGTCTGGCCCGCGCCTACAATTCAGAAGCGCCCAATTCAGGCCGCATCCTCTCAGGCGGCATTGATTCCGGTGCACTGATCAAGCCGAAGCAGTTCTTCGGCGCGGCACGGAAAATCGAAGATGGCGGCTCGCTGACCATCGTGGCCACGGCCCTGGTCGATACCGGCAGCCTCATGGACACGGTTATCTTTGAAGAATTCAAAGGTACCGGCAACATGGAGCTGGTCCTCGACCGCAAGCTGGCCAACCGCCGTGTCTTCCCGGCCGTCGATTGCGGTGCTTCGGGCACGCGCAAAGACGACCTGCTCATCAAGTCGAAAGACGAACTGGTGCGCGTGTGGGCACTGCGGCGCTTCCTCGCCGAACGCAGTCAGCAGGACGCGGTCGAATTCCTCAAGACCAAATTGTCGAAATCGAAGACCAATATCGAGTTCCTGCTCACCCTTGATCCGGACAAGATGTCCGGCTCGTGGTAAGACCACACTGAAAACGACAACACCCAGCCGAAAACGGCTGGGTGTTGTTCTTTATACAGATCTCATCCGCTCTCATCCGCTCTTTGTCCGCGGATAAGAACGACAGGTTACAGGACCTTATCGATGATGCCGTACTTCAACGCGTCGTCGGCATCGAGCCAGTAGTCGCGGTCGCAATCTTCGGCCAGCTTCTCAAACGGATGT
>JAYVTR010000409.1:0-5513 GCA_043788625.1 Planctomycetota bacterium | reverse complement strand
CTTTTCCATAGATCGCAGCTGGCATATCGACCCCCATTCTTCGTAAAATGCTATTAGCCTGCTTGACACTTAAAGCCAGTTCAGCCTGGGCAGCGAATTGCAGTGGGGCCATATTTACCACGACCTCAGCCTCAGCAGCCGCAAGCACATTGCCGTCCGTCAAAGGAAGGCGACCACTGCGGCTGAGGTACAACACGCCCTCGCCGTATTGATTGCTCTCAATGGCGAACAACGTTGAAATGGCTGGATTCGTAGATGTGGGAGTTACTCCGGCTCGTTGGAGGCTGAGATTCCCGGGGTAATCAACACTCGTTCCACGGAATAAATACGCCTCTCCGGGATCAAGTCCCCGTAGTGTGGACAGCTGAGCCCGCGCCTCTGCCGATAACGCTCTGCCAGGTGTGCCCAAGCCGACCATACCAGTCGCGCCCGCCTGCATCGCCCCAATGCCTCTCCCTATCACGAAGCCACCGGCCGCAGTCGTGGCAAGCTCAAGTGCCGTATGAACACGCCCCACCTGCTGGTCACGTGCGTAGCTGTAACCCGTAGCAAGTGCACCTCCACGATCAGCGACGAACATACCAGGATTCAGGTTCGCGTTTACATCCACGACAGCACCTGCCACCGTCGCGCCGGCGATACTCAAAGCCTGCAGCAAATCCCCACGCGCCGGTATCATCAGCGTGCGGCGTGTACCTGGAGGCCCATAATCGACACTGCCACCCAAGAACGGGACAGCGTCAAAATTGGATAGGCTTGAACGGTATATTGAAGTTCGCCCACTGCCCCACCAGTCGAGGCCGTTAGGAATCAGCGGTTTCTGCATCTCACGATTGTAATCACTCCATGCATATACGTTGTCGCCTGGGAAAAGACCCACGTCAGATGGCGTCAAATCATCATGCGGCTTCGGCACCGTTGGATCGGTGCCGTCCTTGTAGATCCAGTAATTATTGACGTACTCCCAGTCGTTGCCCGAATCGTCGCTCATCCCGATCGGATCCCATGGGAACGCATACAACGCTGGTGATCCGGCATATCCGTGCGCATCAGCCGAAAGGAACGACCCGCTCGGGGTATCGAGTACACGCGCTCCGTTCTGGACCTGCTTGGCCGCCGCATCGTATATCAGGCCATGCCAGCCCAACCCATCGGCAATCGCCCCATCCTTCCATTCAAAGCCACTGGCGATGGTCAGCTCGGGCGTGGAACCCATGAACGAGGTCGACCCCCCCGACTGCGGCATCGCCTGCGCGAATACCTGTCCCGCAGCTTCGCCCGTCGGATCCGTAAACAGCCGCGACAGGAACATCGGCGCCGAGCCGCCAACTGATCCGACGCGACCGCGCACCGTACGATCAGGGTCGACCACCAGCGAGGTGACCGTGCCGCCCGTGGTCTCGTACAGTTGCATACCACCATAGAGGCCGTACGTGGTTTCCGCGCCATCCTTGATGACACCCAGCAAACCCTGACCGTCACGGCGATAGAGCACGTTACCACGCGACAGACGCTCAACTCCGCCAGGGATGTAGGTCATGCTCACCGTCTGACCGTTGATGGTCTGCGAGGTGAGGCGGTTCCATGGATCAAAGCCGTTGACCTGGGATGTGCCATCTGACCAGGTGATGCCCGTCTGGTTACCAGCGTGGTCGTAGCTTGGCGTACCGGTGCGGGCGCCCGCTTCGGTCTGTTCGTTGATCAAGGTGATCTGGTCCACGTTGTTATAGGTGTACTGACGGCTGCGATAGGAAGCCGCCTGCGTCCAGCGGATCTGCGCTACGGTGACGCTCGGGATCGCGCCGTCGGCTTGGGCGGCGACACCGATACGTCCACCCAGCGTGGGCCAGGTGATCGCCTGCGGTGCGACCGTGGAAGCCGACGTGCCCGTGCCATCCGGCAGGATGGCGCCAATGAAGCCACCTGCCTGCCGCGTCAGCGTCAGGAGCAGGCGTGGCGTCGTGGGTGCTGCAACAGCAGCGGTACGTACGATCTCATGTTCGCCATCTTTATCGACGTGGATGAAGACACCTTCCATGGTGAGTACGCCAGCCGTACTAGTCACCACCGCGCGCCATTCGTCCCACTGAATCAGATCGTCCGTTGCCGTGCGAACCGCATTCACCACCAGACTCACCCCCCGCCAACCCGCAGTCGGTTGCGGGAGATCGACCTGCGCGCTGACGAAGGTCAGCGGATCAGTACCGACGCTCATCGTGGCGATGGCATCAGCGTTGACACTGCCGGTACCGACGACGCGGGTACCGGTGGCTTCCCAGGTGCCGAGTGCGGGCTCCAACGGCGCGAGGGCCGTGGTGAAGGTCGCTACCTGCTGCGGACGCTCGGTGCGGGTGACCGCTTCCGAGACGCGATGGCCCGCGGCGTCGAAGCCGTAGGAGGCCATTGCCGCTGCCTGCCCGGTGCGCTGCCAACCGACCAGCTTGTCAGCGGCGTAGGCATACGTCTCGCTCTCGAATGGCGTGGTCCGCGTTGCCAAGCGGTCGTCGCTGCGCCAGCCATAGGTCGTCGTCCAGCTCGTCCCGCCCACCTGCTCGATGGACTGATACAGCTTCCCACCTTGGTAGCTCACCGACCGCGTGTGACCGTTGGGCAGTGCTGCCGAGACCAGGCGGCCCTGCTGGTAGCCCAGCGTGGCGCGAGTCGTGCCGCCTTCGCTGACCATCACCGTGTTCGCGTCGGGATAGGCGTAGCTCATGGAGCCACGTGTCAGCGCCCGCCCGCCCGGTGTCACCGTTGCCAGGATCGGCGTCTGTCCGGGGAATGCTGTCTGCAGCGTCGCGCCACCAGCATCGCTGGTGCGCGTCGCGAGTGCCGACGTGGAGCCCTCGGTTTCCGTCGTCGCCGTGACGAAACCGCCACCGGAACGCAGCGCGGTCGCTACCTGTCGCGAACCGCCCGCAGTGGTGATCTGTGAGACTGCACCCGTGCCATCGCGCGCCGCAACCGCCGTCCAGGAACCAGCCCGATCACGCGTCTGCTGCACGTCGCCGTTGGCGTCGTAGGCGACCTGTTCGAAGGTGCCATCTGCGTAGGTCCGCTTCGCCACCCGTTCGTTGGCATCGTACTCCAACACCACCGAGCGATTGACACCTGGGTAATCGATGCGCGTCACCAAGCCGCGGGCATTGCGGTGATAGGCCGTGGTGCCGTCAGGGGCGGTCGTACTGGCCACGACACTCGTGGTCGGGTCGTAGCTCGTGGCATGGGTCACGCCCTTGGTGCGCGTCCACAGCACGCGGCCATCTTGATCGTAATTCGCCGCCTGTTCTTCAACGCCATCATGCAGTACCGAGCGCACGCCACCCAGCGGGTGGTACGTGTACTGGCGGCTGCCATCGATGGTGTTGCTCACGGTATCCACGCGATCGCTGCCACCCTGGTAGGTGTAGGTCGTGGTCGCCCGACCAGCCGGCGTCGACGTCGCTAAGCGACCCGAGCTGTCGAAGGTCTGCGCGTGTTCGCGTAGGTCGCCATCGCGCCAACGCAGGACGCGGCCCTGGGCATCGCGCGTCAGCACCAGCATGATCGTCACGGGTGCGACCGCGTGGGCGTTGGACTTGTGCTCGTTGATCTCGCCGGTCACCGCATCAAGAATGTCCTCCTCGATCAGGCCGTCATCGCGCGTAGCCGTGGTTGGGCGATCGGTGCCATCCTGATAGGCGATGGTGGTGCCGAAGGCCGTGGCCGTACCACCGAGGGTCGTGGTGACCGTGGAGCGTTGCGGACGGCCGAGGCTATCGACGGCAGCGACCACGGGGCCACGGCCCGCAGCGGTGACGGTTCCGTCACCAGCCGCGCCAGGAATGATCGACGTGATCGCCGACAAGCCCGTGCCCGTCACCTGCTGCTTGGTCACGCGCAATGCGCCATCCAACGTCGCCGTTGCCGTCAGTCCGGCGAGCTGCGGATCCTTCCAGGTGATGCGAGACGCGGTGATCGCCTGTTCAGTGCGTCGACCGAAGCCATCGATAGTCGCGGTGCGGATACCCGCATCGTCGTACACGCTGGCGGTACGCACACCCGTGCTCGACTCCGTGGCGACGAGATTCCCCAGCGCATCGTAGGTCAACCACTGCCAGCCCCCTGCGGCATTCTTGACCTGCTTCACGCGGCCAGCGGCATCGTAAAAGATCTGTGTGGTTTGGCCGTTGGCATCAGTCGCCGCCAATTCCCAGCCCAACGCATTCAATGTACGGGAAGTCGTCGCTGAGCCTTGGCTCGTCGACAGGATCCGCCCTTGGAGGTCGCTGACCACATCAATGCGCGTATCCGCCGGCGGGGTGATGCTGGTCAGACGGCCGTCCGTCGGGCTGTAGGTGTAGCGCGTGGTCTGCTGCTGGGGCGTCGCCGAGCCGCCGACCTTGGTCACCCAGGCATAGGTCTCGCGCGTGCGCCCGGCGAAATCAATCCAGGCGTCGCTGAGGATCTCGCTGCCGTGTGTACGCGTCACGCGCCAGCCCGGCGTGGTGGCATCAGTCTGCAAAACATACCTGGTGACGATGTCGGTGCGGCCGGTTGCCTGCTCACGAATCGGCCGGCCCAGGCCATCATAGGCGGTGGTGACCGTGGTGGTGATCGAGCCACCCACTGCCGTGGGCACGGTGGTGGTGGCGAGTGCCACGAGGTCGTTGGCGGTGGTGGTGAACGAGCTGACGACCAGGTCAGGTGTGGTGACGACCCCCTGATGATGGTGCTGCGCATCGGCCACGGCGGTGGTGGGGCTGCCGATGAAGCCTTGGCTGCTGGTGACATAGCCATAGGCATCGACGGTCTGCTTTTGAATACGGTTCTCCGTACCCGGCAAGGTGATCTGCTGCGGATTGCCAAAGGCGTCCAGGGGCCCGACCGTCCACGTGTGCGCACCGGCATCCGTCCAACTGACGAGGTCGCCGGTGGCGTTGTAGTTCCACGTGGTCGAGGCGTGGTCAGGGTTGGTCTGCGCCATGCGCAGACCGCTGCGCGCGCCGCGTTCGCCATAGGCAAACGTGGTGACTTGGTCGATGGTGCCGCCGACTATACCGGTGACGTCATGCATGACGTGGCGGGCCAGGAGAGGCGTGGTGCTCGCCGGCAGCAACGGCACTGCGGACGCCGTCGCATAGGTGTAGGCGAAGTCTTCGATCAACGCCGGGGTCCCTGCGCCAGGCGTAGCGGTACGCGTGGTCAAACGACCGAGCGTGTCGAACTCCTGGGCCAAGACCACCGTGCCACCGAGCGTGACCGTGGTGGGGGCCGAGGTCGCGGGGCTGGCATACACATAGGCGGTGGCCAGACCACCACTGGTCAGCGAAAAGTCTGTGTACGACGTCAACGAGCGCGACGTGGTCAACGGATGCTGGAGGTAATAGCCCGAGAAAAGGAATTCCTGCTTGGTGGCCGGTTGACCATCCACGCTCAGCCGTGTCAGCGGGAGGTACACCGGATTCTGCGCATCGAGTGGCGCTCCCGTGTATTCGACTTTCCAGGTAAGCGATTCGCCGGCAGCGATGCCC
>JAYVTR010000408.1:0-9847 GCA_043788625.1 Planctomycetota bacterium | reverse complement strand
CGATGCAGATCGACAGATTGAGGGCGTAACCGAATTGCACCCCCTCCATCGGCTTGGGATCGGTTATGGTGACGTCGACGCCATGCTGCTTTTTGGCTTCATCCTCATATCGCTTGATCACCGCTTCCATTTCAGCTGGCGAAAGCTCTTTGTAATGCTTGCGCAGAAAATCATCGACGGAGATATCCTTGGTGAACTCGGTCAGCGGTGCGATGGCGGCGGCAAAAGCCCCCGCCCCCAGCATCGCGGCACCGGCCTTGAAGGCGGTGCGCCGGGTGATGTCGTTGCCACTGCAAGAACAGCCATCGCCACACGTAAAATCAGTCATGATGAGACTCCAGGAAACGATCACGTGGGGGTAGAGTCGGATGTGCGCCCTGGTATTTGGGCGCATGCGAATCGTGACAGGCGGTGCAGCCCTGGCGTAGGCGGTCGCCCTTCGTCACATCCCAAAAACCATTCATACCACCATGCGCGCCATGCTGAAAATCACGCCACTGCGGGCCGTGACATTGCGCACAGAGCGTCACCACATCGGTAAATTCGACGCGCTTGGTATTGGCCAGATGCAGACTGCCATAATCGGCGGAGTTGTGGCACGACAGGCAGGTGTTGCTGCCGTGCTGCACCACAAGACCCTGATGGAAAAGGTCGAGGTCGGCGCTGGCGGCATTGGCGAAATTAGGCGTGCGCGTGGCGTGGCAGGTCATGCAGGCGATCTGGGTCGCGACGCCGGTATCGGGATTGCGCGCCGTGGCCGTGGGTGGGCCCGCTGGCTTGTGCATGCTCACCGCATGCGTCACCGCCGGCGCGCTGATCACGCTCGTCACCACGGATGGTGAAGCGGTTTCTACCGCAACCACCAGCCCGACCACAGCCAGGGCGCTGATGGCCAGCCACCGGGCATAGGTGGATCTCATAGGTTGAACCTCGGGGTTATTACTAGATATTAGTGTATACAGGTTTAAAGATAAACTTGTCTTGATTAGAAGCAAGCCCGTCCTAAGACCAAATACGGAGGAATGGACATGGCGATCAGCGGACTGGTCATCACCACGCGCACCTATCCCCAGCGGGTGGCGCTGGCCGAAACCTTGAGCCAGGATGGGCGCTTCACCCTCGGACCGGCCAAGGCCAACCGCCTGACAGCGGTGTTGGAACTGGCGGATGCGCCGCAAGCGCCAGGCGCTGACGACGAAGAAGTATGCCGCTGGCTGTGGACCCTGCCCGGCGTGGTGCTGGTCGACGTCGCCGCCATTCACCTCATCCCGCACGCCTGAGAGCCCACATGGATACCTCCCTCATCGACCGCCGCACCCTCCTCAAGGCCAGCGCCATGGCGGCGGCGGTGGCCCTGATCGATCTGCCGGCGAGCGCCGCCGATGCGCCGACTACCACCATGCCGGCTGAAGATGGCGTCGCCTGGAATAAAGCCCCCTGCCGTTTTTGCGGCACCGGCTGCGGTGTCCTGCTCGGCGTTAAAGACGGGCGCATCGTCGGGGTGCAAGGCGACCCCAAGGCCGAGGTCAACAAAGGCCTGTGCTGCATGAAGGGCTACCATGTCGGCCTGATCCTGTACGGCCAAGATCGCCTCACCACGCCACGCCTGCGGCAGACCGACGGCAGCTATAAGGATATTTCGTGGGACGAGGCGATTGCCCTGGTGGCCGGCAAGATCGCTGTCGAGCCGGCGAAATTCGCCTTTTACGGCAGCGGCCAACACACCATTCCCGAAGGCTATGCCAGTAACAAGTTCGTGAAGGCCGGCCTCGGCCACAACCATATCGATCCCAATGCCCGGCTGTGCATGGCCTCGGCGGCGGCGGGTTACAATGCCACCTATGGAGTCGATGAACCCGCCGGCTGCTATGATGATCTCGATCACTGTTCGGTGCTGATCAGCTGGGGCAATAATCCGGCGGAGATGCATCCGGTGTTATTCAGTCGGGTGATTGATCGCCGCCTCAAGGGTGAGAAAGTCCTCTTCATCGATCTCACCACGCGGCGCACGCGCTCCAGTGAGCTGGCTGATCATGTCGCCTTCTTCACCCCCAACAGCGACTTGGCGATCGCCAATGGCATCGCCCACTCGTTGGTGAAAGCCGGCTTTCTTGATAAGCCATGGGTTCAGAATTTCTTCCGTCTGCGTCAGCGCGTCGCAGAATATGCGCCTGATCCCACTCAGCGTGATGTCTATGATGCCGAAGCCATCAAGCCGCAGAACCTGGCCGGCAAGGACATGAGTCGCGAAGATTACATCACCGCCCTGGCGCCCTACACCCCCGAGGCGGTCGAGAAAATGTCGGGCGTGCCGGCGGCACTGATCCGTCTGATCGCCGAAAAGATGGCCGACCCCAACGAGCGCGTCTTGTCGTGGTGGTGCATGGGACCCAATCAGCACACCCGCGGTACGGCGATGAACAGCCTGCTTCATTCGATCCACCACCTGGCCGGTCAATGGGGCAAGCCCGGCGCCAGCGCCCTGAGCCTTACCGGCCAACCCTCGGCATGCGGTACGGCGCGTGAGGTCGGCACCTTCTCGCATCTATTGCCGGGGCATCTGCCGTTGATCAATGATCACTACCGTGAAATCGCCGAAGAGCTGTGGCACATCCCCAAGGGTCGCCTGAGTCCCGTGATCGGCTTCCACACGGTGAAAATGTGGGACGAATTCTGCAAGGAAGACGGGGCCATCAGTACCTTGTGGGTGCAGGTCACCAATCCCGGCCAAACCCTGCCCAATCGCCAAAAACTGTTTTTGGAGAAAGCCAAACGTCAGGGAAAATTCCTGATCGTTTCCGATGTCTATCCGACCGCCACCACGGCCCTGGCCGATCTCATCCTGCCGTCGGCGATGTATGTCGAAAAGAATGGCATGTATGGCAATGCCGAACGCCGAACGCAACAGTGGCTCAAGATGGTGCCGCCTCCGGGGGCGGCCCGCGATGATTGCTGGCAGCTGCTAGCCGTGTCGCACGCCATGTTCGAACAGGGCTTCGCTGGCATGCGCGACAAGGACGGCGACTGGCTGTTTGCGCGCACTCTGAAAAACGCCGATGGCACCCTGCCGCCGGTGTGGCATTGGGAACATTACTACGATGTCAATGTCGATCAGCGGCTGTTCGAGGAATACCGCCCGTTCACCAAGGTGAAACACAAGGACCTGGCGCCCTACGACATCTATGCCACGACCCACGGCGGCCTACGCTGGCCGGTGGTGCAGGATGCCGCCGGTGCCTGGCAGGAAGTGCGCTATCGTTTTGTCGCCGGCCTGGATCCCTACGTCAGTGTGACGCCGGCAACGGTGAGCGCCGCCACGTTGGCTGCTGGAGCTGCGTCAAAACCTGATCCGTCGTGGCGCGTGAATGAAGGCTTAGAGACGCCAACACCGCCTTCACCAACCTTCCAATTCTACCATTCGAATACCAAAGACGGCAAAGCCTTCATCTGGTTCCATCCGTTTGAACAGGCTCCGGAATTGCCGGATGCCGACTATCCGTTTTGGCTGTGCACCGGGCGGGTCATCGAACATTGGCATTCGGGCAGCATGACTATGCGCGTGCCGCAGTTGCGCCGCTCGATGCCGCACGCCTATATCGAATTGCACCCCGAAGACGCCATGCGCCTGGGCGTCAGCAGCGGCCAGAATGTCACCGTCGAATCGCGGCGTGGCAGCCTGACCTTGCCGGCGTGGATCAATGGCCGGGGCAAACCGCCGGTGGGTTCGGTCTTCGTGCCATTTTTCGATGAGCGTTTCATCATCAACGATCTCACCCTGCACAGCCACGACCCATTCTCGAAACAGCCTGACTACAAGAAGTGCGCGGTGCGCCTTCGCAGGGCGTGAGCCATGGCGGATCCCCGAGCCGATGCGGCGTCACCGACCATGACGCCGCGCATCATCACCGTAATCTGCCTGCTGATCTTCGCCGTCGGCGTCGCTGGTCTGGCAATGGGCCTGACGCCGGCGCAACCCGGCTGGGTGGCGGTCAGCAACCCCCAGCAGGGCGGACCCGAAGCCGATGCGGCCCTGCCGGCGGTTCGCTGGTCGGAAATGGACGGCAAGGCCCGCGGCCCGAACCGCAATTTCCACAGCGATGTCGCCACCCTACAAAGCCATCCGCCCGCCCTCACTGATCCGGTAGTGAATACCGGCGACGACAAGGCCATCGCCCTGGCCCTGCGCGCCACTCGGCGGGCCTATGCCGGTGCCCCGCCGACCATTCCCCATCCGGTTGACGCCAATCAGACCTCCTCATGCCTCGCCTGTCACGGCAGTGGCGTGCAGGTCGATGGCAAGCTCGCGCCGAAGATCAGCCATGTGCATCTGATCAACTGCACCCAGTGCCATGCCCAGGCCGGCACGCCCGGCATGGGGCCGGAATTCCCGGTGGCCAATACCTTTGTCGGCTTGCCTTCGCCCAGCGCCGGCATCCGCGCCTGGCCGGGTGCGCCACCGATCATGCCGCACTCGACGCGCATGCGCGAAGACTGCACCAGCTGCCACGGCCTGGGCGGACGGGCCGGCATGCGCACAACGCATCCCTGGCGGGTGAACTGCCTGCAATGCCACGCCACCGGCGCGGCATTGGACGGCCGCGATCAAACCCTGGAAGCGGGTCTGCCGCCGGGGCCGCCGGTGGCACCTGTTTCCGGAACTGCCAAGCCATGAACGAGCCTGCCGTCAATCGGCGAGCCTTCTTGCGCGGCGGCTTCCTGCGCGGTCTGTTCAATTCACCGGCCCCGCTCAGCAAAGCTGTTGCCGTGTTTGAAAGCATTGGTCGCCCAGCACCGCCGCCGATTCCGGTCCTGCGTCCGCCCGGCGCCATTGACGAGGCTGCCTTCCTGGCCGGCTGCACGCGCTGCAATGACTGCCTCACCGCCTGTCCGCATGCGGCCATCGTCCAGGCACCCATGCGAATGCGCGTTGCCGCTGGCACGCCGATGATCGATCCCGGCAACCAGGCATGCCTGGCCTGTCCAGATACCCCCTGCATTAGCGCCTGTGCGCCGCAGGTATTGCGGCGCGATCCAAAGGCACCATTCCCAGTGATGGGTACGGCACGCGTGCAAGTTCTCGACTGCTTTGCCCATCAGGGCACCACCTGCGTGTCGTGCGTCGAACGCTGTCCGGTGCCCGGTGCCATTGATCTCATTGCCGGCAAACCCCTGATCAACCCGGTGGCCTGTGTGGGCTGCGGCGTCTGCGCCCAGGTCTGTCCGGCGCCGCGTCCGGCCATTCTGATCACTCCGCGGAATCGCCCATGAACGACATCGCCCTCCCTGAGCTGTACCAAGGCAACCTCAGCACCGAGCAGGTGGAACAACTTTTTTCCGACCTCAGGGAGTTCGCCACCATCGATGGCATCAGCCTCAAAGGCGATCCCGCGGCCATGACCGCCGGCGAGCACACCTCGCTGGCCGCAGCGCAGGCGTTGATCCGGACACAACAGGTGTTCGGGGTGCAGATCCGCTATCGCTACCAGGGCCGGGCGTGGTTTGACACGCTGATACTGCGTGATGGAGATGTCCGCGTGGTGCGCATCGAAGCCCCGTAGCCATGCTGGAAAACAGCTACCCGGCTTGCATTCTACATGCAAATGAATATCATCAACACTATGATTAATACGTTGGCTGATCTGGCTATCGGAAGCAGTGGAATTGTACGTGAAGTCCATGGTGAACCAGATTTACGTCGGCGTCTATTAGAAATGGGATTGATTCCCGGAACCACGGTGCAGTTGATTCGTCGTGCTCCATTTGGCGATCCGCTGGCTTTGCGTTTACGGGGTTATGACTTGAGCCTGCGTACCGCCGAGGCCCGTTTGATCCATGTCAGCCCATGAGTGCACCGCTCTCCATCGGCCTGATCGGCAATCCAAATTGCGGTAAGACCACTCTCTTCAACGAGCTCACCGGTCTCCGTCAGAAAGTCGCCAATTATCCTGGCATCACCGTCGAGCGCAAAACCGGACGCATGACGCTGGTCGATGGCCGGGCTGCCGAGGTCCTCGACTTGCCAGGTACCTACAGCTTGGTCGCCACCAGTCCCGATGAGCAAGTTACCCGCGACGTGGTGCATGGCGTCCGCGCTGACAGCCCTGCTCCAGAAGTTATCCTGGTGGTGGTCGATGCCAGTACCCTGGCACGCGGCCTTTTTTTAATTAGCCAAATTATCGAGTTGGGCAAACCAGTGGTGGTCGCTTTGACCATGACCGACATTGCTGCCCGTCGCGGCGTGATCATCGATCTGCCGGCGATGCGCGCCGCCCTCGGCGTGCCGGTGGTTCCCATCATCGGCCATCGCAATGTCGGCATCAAGGAATTGCGCGCCGAACTGGCGACCGCCACAGTGGGCAACGTACCCTCCGCCCTCACCAGCGAACGCGCTAAACACGACGACCATCCCGATCGCCTGCTAGTCGAAGTCGCCAATCGCTATACGTGGATCGATTCCGTCATGGCCAGCTGCGTGCGCCATGAAGCCGTTACCACCCATCTCACTGAACGGGTCGATCGGGTCTTGCTGCATCGTGGTTTCGGTCTGGTGTTTTTTGCTGCCATCATGGCGACTCTGTTCATAAGCCTATTCACCTTTGCTGGCCCCCTGATGAGCGCTTGCCAAGACGGTGTGCAGAGCCTGGGTACGTGGTTAACGCAAAACATGGCGGCGGGCGATCTCAAGAGCCTGATCAATGATGGCATTTTTGCCGGTGTCGGGGGAGTGGTGGTGTTCGTGCCACAGATCGCTCTGCTGTTTTTATTTCTGGCGCTGCTTGAAGATTCCGGCTATCTGGCGCGTGCGGCCTTCCTCATGGATCGCGTCCTTTGCCGCGTTGGCCTGCACGGTAAAAGCTTCATCCCCTTGTTATCGAGCTTCGCCTGCGCCATCCCCGGCATCATGGCCGCGCGCACGATCAACAGCCGGCGCGAACGCCTGATGACGATCCTGGTGGCGCCGTTCATGTCCTGCAGCGCCCGGCTGCCAGTATATGCTCTGCTCATCGCGGCATTTTTCGGCCATTTCGCTGGCTGGCAGCAGGGTCTGATCATGCTCGCATTGTACCTGTTGGGCATCCTGGGTGCAGTCGCCGTAGCGTGGACGGCAACGCGCATTCGTGGTTCGGTGGCATCGACGCCCTTCATCCTTGAACTGCCCAGTTACAAAGCGCCACAGCCGTTGCATGTGTTGAACCAGGTGTGGCAAAACACTGCGGCTTTTTTGACCAAGGCCGGGACAACCATCTTCATCCTTTCGATCCTCATCTGGGGCATGACCACCTACCCCAAACCATCAGACAGCACGATCGCCGCCACCACCTCTGAGTTCTCCGCTACGTATCGAGCGTCGTCACCGAATACTGATACGTTGGCCGCGGACGTAGCGGCCCAACGACAACTCGCCCTCGACCACCGCCTTGCCGCCAGTGCGCTTGATTACAGTATCGCCGGCCGCCTTGGTCATGGCCTCGAACCGATTCTCGCGCCGTTGGGTTATGATTGGAAAATGGGCATCGGACTGGTGGCGGCTTTCGCAGCGCGTGAAGTCTTTGTCAGCACCATGGGCATCGTCTACAGCGTTGGTGATCCAGGTGATGAAACGAGTGATCTGCAAACAGCGATGAAAGCTGATCGCCGCCCAGACGGCACACCGGTGTGGACCACCGCCGTGGCCATTTCCATGTTGGTGTGGTTCGTCTTGGCCATGCAGTGCATCAGCACCACCGCCGTGGTCCGCCGCGAAACCGGTGGGTGGACGTGGCCTATCGCGCAGCTGGTGGGCATGAATGTGATAGCCTGGATATTTGCCTTCATCGCTTACCACTTGGCCAATCAATTCTCATAATACGGAACCGACATGCAGAGCATCATCGCCATCCTCATTGTCACCGCCGCAGCACTCATCGCCCTGCGCAGCGTTTTGCGCCGGGCGAAAAAAGGAGCCTGTGGCTGTGAGCGCTGTCCCGTGCAAAAACCACGGGGCCAAGCGTAAGCGATGCTGCCTCAGGCAGGTTGAACCACCTGCTGATCAATGACCGGCAATTTCTTCTCGACTACTGTCTGCGTCAGCGCCTGCGCGGCCTGCCGCAGATCGTCAGCGGCTCCCTGTACCTTGATGGCTGAGGCGTTGGCTCTAACTGCGGCAGCATTCGCTTCTGCCATTGCCGTTGAAATTCCCTGGCCGTCATTGGTGATACGCTGGAGATCGTCACTCATCAACGAGGTCGCATGCGCTTGTTCTTGGACCGCAGCGGCAATTGAGTGATGACTTTCCTGCAGCTGATCCACCGAAGTCACGACCTCGGCCACCTCGCTTTCAGTTGCTGTCGCGGCTGACTGAATGTCGATGACTTTCTTAGAAATGATCACTGTGGCTGCGGCCGTCTTTTTGGCTAACAGCTTCACTTCTTGTGCCACAACTGCGAAACCACGGCCGGCTGATCCTGCTGACGCCGCTTCGATGGCGGCATTCAAAGCCAAGAGATTGGTCTGTGCAGCAATAGCGGCGATTTCGGCCACCACCATGTTGATACCATCACTAGCACTTGCTAAGGACGAAATCGATTCATTGGCACGCTTCGCCAAGACTGATGCCTGCGTGACGGCACCCACCGAACCATGTAAACTTATGGTTATTTCGCGAAAGGCCTGGTTCAAAGAACCAGCCGCATCGGCGACGGTATTCATGGTCGTCACCATGCGTCCGGCAGCTTGATTGGCCTCATCTGCACGATTATGCGTACTCTCCACTGCGCTGCCAATGGCTATGGCAGTGGTGGTTAGGTGATCACCTTGGCGTGCCAGTTCTGCCGCCTGTTGACGCACCAGAGTTACCAACGTGGTCAACTCATCGGCCACGCGGTTGATTGCCCCACCGATTTGGGAGAACTCATCAACACCTCTTATCAAAAGACGTGGCCGTAGATCCCCAGCCGATAAGTGCTGCAGCGCCGAAACCGAGGCCTGCAAGCCGCGATTGATACGTACACTGGTAATGGCCAAAACCACACCGCAAACCGTGACTAAAACCGCACCAAAAATTGCCAGCAAGATAAAACATGAACGCATGCCGTCATGGGCATTGGCCTCGACAAGCACTTGCTCATTATTTGCCAATGTAACCAGCTGGTTAATTGCCTGTTCATGCACATTGTAAGCAGTCAGCAAGTCTCCGGACGCCAATTTGCGCATGGCCATCCTATCATTTTCTTGTGAAGCGAAGGCAAATGACTTCTGCACCAGCGATGCGAATCGCTCTGCTGGTAGCCGTGAGGTTTCACACAAAGCTTTTTTTATGCTACCTTCTTGTAAATGTGTTTGCCAAAAATTTTGCCGTTCGGTATATGTCGTCAGGAATTTTTCGACACGATTCAGACGTTCAGTCCGCGATTTTTTATCGTCATCATCGAGACACTGTAATACCAAAAGATACGGCTCTAACATATTCACTGCCGGTGAAACGGCATCGCTTACGAGATCCTTACTTTGGATAATCTGCGCATACAGAGGTCCGCCAATCTTTACTTGATTCACCGATGCCAACAAGGCCATAGCTGCGCCCAGAACCGCAACTCCCATAAGAATTCCCAAGTTTAAAAGCCAAGCTTTGATCGTCATAGAGGGGTGGATACCTCGCGATTAAATGCCTGTCAACTAAACATGGGGCAAGACTTTTATCACCTGCGGCTGTATGTATTTAACAACTATTTAGGGCTTGCTGAACGATCCATTCCGCACGGCGCTCTCAGCAAAATATCGCCAATATGTCACGCTGAGCTGCATTGAAAATCGTCCTGAGTTGTCTAAAAGCGTGCATCTGCGGGGTGTGCGATGTACCAATCTCAGC
>JAYVTR010000407.1:0-22505 GCA_043788625.1 Planctomycetota bacterium | reverse complement strand
GTTCGGCACCTGCTCGCTTGGCCGTTGATGACCGTGCGCGTGCTGTGGGGAATTTATTTCCAAGCTCTGCGTCTGCAGCTCAAACAGGTACCGTTTTTTGCGCATGCCCCCGTGAGACCGTCATGAACCATTCAGATATGTCGTCATCATTCATGCCTAGCGCCCTGGAACGGGCGGCGCCCCAAGTGCCGAGTCGCGTCGTGCCGCTGCCGCAACGTCTGGTGCGCGGCATTGTGTTGCGACGCCTCAGTACTCTCGACCTGCCGCTCGAGCTGCATGAGTTCGGCACCGTCGTCCTCACCAGTACCGCCGCCAATCCTTGTCGGGTGTGGATCACCGATGCGCGTTTTTGGGCAGCGATCGCCCTGGATGGCTCGAACGGTTCTGGTGATGCCTATGGCGAAGGCTGGTGGACTACCGATGACCTCACCGGTTTGGTACGCATGTTGGCGCGTCATGCCGAAGCCTTGTCACGCCTCGATGGTGGCCTGGGAAAAATGCTTATGCCGTTGTTCCGCTTGGCCAATCGCACCCGGCGCAATACCAAGAATGGCGCGCGCGAAAATATCGAGGCCCATTACGACCTCGGCAATGCCTTCTTTCGCCGATGGCTCGATCCGACCATGACCTATTCGAGTGCCTGGTTTGCAACTTCCGGTACCAGCTTAGCCGAGGCCCAGGTAGCCAAGATTGAAATGTTGCTCGATCGCGTCGAACTGCGTGCCGGTGAGCATCTGGTCGAGATCGGCACCGGCTGGGGCGAGCTGGCCCTGCGCGCGGCGGCCCGCGGTGCGCGCGTGACCACCATTACCATCAGCCAGGAGCAGCACCGTTTCGCCACTGAACGAGTGGCGGCGGCTGGTCTGGCCGAGCGCATCGACGTGCGCCTGTGCGATTACCGCGATCTGACCGGTACCTACGACAAGCTGGTGTCGGTGGAGATGATCGAGGCGGTGGGTCGCGAATTCTATCCGACTTATTTCAAGACCTTGTCGACCCTGCTCAAGCCTGGTGGCTTGGCGGCGATCCAAGCAATCACCATCCGTGATCAGTTGTTTCACAAGGCCGCCCGCGAATCGGACTTCATCAAGCGGCGCATCTTTCCCGGCTGCTGCATCCCGTCGATCGAAGTCCTGGTGGGAGCCGCCCGTCGTCATAGCGACCTGAACTTGGTCCGGCTTGAAGATTTCGCGCCGCATTACGCACGTACCTTAGAGCTGTGGCGCACGACGGTGAAAGCGCAGGCCGGTGCTTTGCGCGAGCTGGGCTACGACGACCGCTTTCAGCGCCTGTGGGAATTCTACCTCAGCTACTGCGCCGGCGGTTTCGCCGAACGGGCCTTGGGGGTGGCACATCTCGTATTCGCCAAGCCCGGCTGGCGGGCTGCCGATCATCAGACGCTGGTCGGCCGTGCGGCTTGGGAACAGGTGTAAGCGTGTCCTGGCAGCGTAATTTGCTCTATGCCGTGGCGTGGCAGATCGCTTGGTTTGCATCGGTGATCGCTGCCGGCAAAGGCCAGGCTTGGGTTGGTCTGCTGGTGGCTATACCGGTGCTGCTCATTGGCGGCTGGGGGCGTTGGCCGCGCGCCTGGTGGGTCATCGCAGTGTCGCTGGCCGTCGGCGTAGCGGCTGATGCCACGTTGGGCCTCAGTGGCATGGCTAATTTCCCTGGCGGCGCCCTTGAGGGTCGGCTGTCGCCACCATGGATGTGGCTGCTGTGGGTGCAGCTGGGGCTGGCCTTGGACCTGTGTCTGGCGTGGCTGCGTCCGCACGGCTGGTTGGCGGTGGTGTTCGGCCTGGGTGGCGCGCCTGGCGCGTACCTGGGTGGCGTATCGTTGGGTGCCATGCTCGCTCCGCACGGTCTGCTGGTGCTGGGTTGCGCCGTGGGTCTGGTCTATGCTTGTGCTCTTCCCTTGCTCATCCGGTTAACCCCATGCTCTACCAAATCCTAATTGCCGGTATCGGTTTAAGTGTTGCCTTGTGGTTGCTGTGGTGGTGGCAGACCCGCAGCCATGACGCCTCGAGCGTGGATGCGGCGTGGGCCATTGGCATCGGTGCCTGCGGCGTTTGGTATGCCAGCAGCGGCGACGGTGACGCCGCGCGCCGCTGGCTGGTGGCCGGCTTGATCAGTGTGTGGTCGCTGCGCCTGGGCCTGCACCTGTTGCTGGACCGGGTGCTGAAGGCCAGCGCCGAAGACGGCCGTTATGCCGCCATGCGCGCCCACTGGGGGACGGCGGCCAACGCTCATTTTGCCTGGTTCTATCAGGCACAGGCCGTCGCTGCGCTGCTTTTCTCGTGGCCCATCCTGGTCGGCGCGCATGACCCCCGTCCACTCGGCCTTGGTGACGCATGGGCGGTGGGCTGGTGGGCGCTGACCTTGGCTATGGTCACGGTCGCGGATCGGCAGTTGGCACGCTGGCGTGCCGACCCGGCCCATCAGGGTCAGACCTGCCGCGGCGGGTGGTGGCGTTATTCGCGGCATCCCAATTATTTTTTCGAGTGGCTGCATTGGTTCGCCTATGTGGCCTTGGTGTGGGGCGGTCCGTTTGCACCATCGACCCTGGCTGTTCCGGCCCTGTTGCTGGTGCTGCTGTTATTCGTCACCGGCATTCCCTATGTCGAAGCCCGGGCACTGAAGACGCGTGGCGAGGATTACCGCCGCTATCAGCGCGAGACGTCGGTGTTCGTGCCTCTTCCAGTGCGCCAACCGCCACGCCAGACGGGCGAGTGAATACCTTCTCAAGTTCTCAAATTTTTTAGCGAGCTTCATCATGTCTCTCTCTCTTACTCTCGTCGAACACGGCCTGGTTCCTGATTTCGTCACCCGCATCGCCATCCGCCGGCTCTTGGCGCAACGCCTCGAAGAAGAAGCCTCGCCAGCGGGCTGTGTCCGGCGGGCACAGTTTGTCGCCGGCCTGCGCCAGGCCCCGTTGGCCATCGAACAGGCCGCCGCCAACGCGCAGCATTACGAGGTGCCGGCGCAATTGTATGAGTGGTGCCTGGGCAAGCGCCTCAAGTATTCCTCGGGCTGGTGGGGAGAGGGTGTGCGCAATCTGGATGAAGCCGAAGAGGCGATGTTGGCCAAGTCGGTAGCGCATGCCGGCCTGCGCGACGGCATGGATATCCTTGAGATCGGCTGCGGTTGGGGCTCACTGTCGCTGTACATGGCCGAGCACTTCCCCAGTGCACGGATCGTTGCCATCTCCAACAGCCATACGCAACGTGAATTCATCACCGCGCGTGCCCATCAACGTGGGTTCACCAATCTTACCGTCTTGACCTGCGACGTGGTCGATTTCACCACAGATATGCGCTTTGATCGGGTGGTGTCGATTGAATGCTTTGAGCATCTGCGCAACTACCATGAGCTTTTTCGTCGCATTCGCGGTTGGCTGAAGCCGGGTGGTAAACTGTGGACGCATATCTTCGTCCATCGCTTGTATACCTACCCTTTTGAAACCGACGCCGCTGACAGCGACGATGGCAATTGGATGTCACGGCACTTCTTCACCGGCGGGCAGATGCCGGCCTTTGATCTGTTTTCGACCTGTGATGATGATCTGGTGATTGAAGACGCGGTGCGCATCAATGGCACGCACTACGCAAAAACGGCACGCGCTTGGTTAGAAAATCTCGACCGCTGTCGTCCGGCCCTGCGTGAGCTGTTGTCCGCTCCTGGTGAGAGCTCTGAAGTGCGCCTGAACCGCTCGCGAATGTTTTTCATGTCATGCGAAGAACTGTGGAATTATCGTGGCGGTGAAGAATGGCTGGTTGGCCATTACCTCCTTGCGCCACGGCGCGCCGATTGAATCAGCTGCCGAGTCCGGCTTTGAAATCCGCCGCCGCTTTACTCAGGGCCATGCTGCCTTCGGCCAAGGCGGTGGCAGCAAGGGCCACGGCTTGCGCGGCTTCGCCGGTGGCGGCGGCGGCGGCACTCGAATCATTGGCGCCGCGCGCCACCTCATCGACGACGGCGGTCTGCTCTTCGACGGCGGCGGCGATAGAGGTGGCTGCGTTATTCAAGCGTTCAACCGATTCGGCAATCGCCTGCAGGGCCTGGCTCGAGGCTGCTGTATCGGAAATCACCACGGCGATGCGCTTGCCGATATTACCGGTGGCGGAACTGGTTTGCGTCGCCAGTGATTTGACTTCGCTGGCGACAACCGTGAAGCCCTTGCCGGCAGTACCAGCACTAGCGGCTTCGATGGTGGCATTCAACGCCAGGAGGTTGGTCTGATCGGCGATGCGGCCGATAACCTTCGCCACCCCCGAGATTTCACTACCGGCCTTGGCCAAGCGCTGCATGGCGGCGACGCCGCTGGTGGTGCGTTCAGCGCACAAAGCAGCCAATTGCGAGGCGCTGGCAGCCTGGTTGGAAATCTCACGGATCGATGCGCTCAGTTCAGTGGTCGCTGACGAGACACTGTGGGCATTGTTGGCGACCTGAGCGGCCACCGTGCCTTGCGCCTGAGCAGTCTTCTGCAATTCATTGATGCGCATGTCGAGGTTGGTCAACACCGCGCCCAGCGAACAATCAAAGGATTCGATCAGCGTTTTGCGGGCTTCGCGGGAGCGTAATTCAGCGTAGCTCAAGCGCGTCTGCAGGATGGCCATGCTCACTTGCACGGTACCGAATTCATCGTGTCGATCGAGATTGAGGGTGATATCAAAACGGCCATTGGCGATGCCTTCAAGCTGGCCATGGATCTGCTGCAGGCCACTAAGCAGCCGACGGCTGATAAGCATGCCCGCACCGATCGCCACCAGCACGGCACCTCCGCCGAGGACGCAGGTCAGCCAGAATTTCTCACGGAAAGCGGCCTGGCTGTCGGCGAGCATTTGCTTGGAGTTGGTGTCCTGGATGTCGATGAGAGCAGCGATGGTCTGCGCCATTTTATTGAAAATGGCGGTGTTTTCCTTAGTGAGAAGGGCGCGCAAGGCCGCGCTATTATTTTTCTTGATGCATTCGTAAGCGGGATTCAGCACGCGCGTGATGAAGATCTGGCGTTCGCTGATAAGACGGTCACAGAGGATTTTTTCCGGCGGCGTCAGCATGGTCTTCGAATAGGGGGTCAGATAGTTTTCGATGCTGATCCGATTGCTGTCGATCTGCGCCAAAGCGGCTTGCGGGTCCGCATCCAGAGCAACGCTTGCCAAAAGACCCCAGTTGCTGCGCGTCAGCCGTTCAATGGCGCTCAACTGCAGGGTGCAGACAAAGACATTGTCATAGATATTTTGAAGCTCTTCCTTGCCCCCGCGCATTCCTGTCAGGCCCGACCAGGCGGTGGCTCCGACCAGGCCGATCAGAATCAGGAAACTGAGTGCGATCTGCAAGCGCAGGCTGGTCATGCCGCGGCCGATGGCCGCCAGCAACCCGCGGCTGCGAATCCGTCCGCCAACGATCATCAGGTGACGTTGTCCGTCATAGATTTTTTTGTAGGCCGTCTCGGCGTCGGCGACTTCGATTGCTGAGGGCAGCGAGCGTACTGAAATATAGCCGGCGATGGCGCCATCACTGCCGAGTTCTGGCGACACCGCCGCCCGTACCCAATAATAGTCGCCATTTTTACTGCGATTCTTCACCACCCCGACCCAGCCTTTACCGGCCTGCAGGGTGGCCCACAGATCGGCAAAGACGGCAGCGGGCATATCCGGGTGGCGCACCACATTATGTGGTTGGCCCAAGAGCTCATCATGGGCAAAACCGCTGATCGCCACGAAGGCGTTATTAGCGTAGGTGATGACGCCCTTGGGATCGGTCCGACTGACTAAATAGGCTTGCGCAGGAATCTCGCGGTTGTGCTGCGTGATGGGGCCGTTGTCGCGCATCGGAAGTCATCTCCGGATAATTATACCCCGGAAATTTCCATTTCGCAACTATACCAATCCTTAACCATCCACGCGCTTACCGCACCTGCATGACGCGCCATGCCTGTACACCCCACGGCGGCAGGCTGGCGCGTAAGCCATCATTGCGCAACGCAGCGGCAGCGATCGCCCGTGGCGGTCCGCTGGTGAGGCAATCCTGGAATTGGCAATCGCGTTCTGCCAGCGGCCCCGCTTCGACTGCGCCCGTGACATGACTCCAGCTGGCATTGACAATGAACGCCAGGCTGTGGTAACCGGTAAGCGTCCACAAACAGCCGATCAGGCTACGCCCGCCGGCATCGCGCGGTTCGAGCAGCTGCCAGCGTCCGTCATGGCGGGCGGGCTCAGCCAGCAGGTGCAGCAATTCGCGAAAAGCGCGGCGGTGGAAAGGTGAGCCCTCTTCTGGCGGACGCCGCCGGCAGCGATGCGGGCTATGCATACGCCGACCGTCTTCCTGGCCATAATGGCAGAGCAGCATTCCCGGCACCATGCCGGTCAAAAACAGCGCTCCACGATGGTGGTCGATCGAGGTGAATGTCGCCGCCGCCCGCTGCTCGTCGTCATTTTCGAGGAAACGCACGCAGTGGCTCTGGTAATCGGGAGCCGCGCGCAGATGGCCTCGGATCGCCTCGGCGTTATCGGTCAGCAGACGGTCGTAGAGGATCTTGTCGTAGGTGAAATCGAAGCCCTGCTGCTGTAATTCCCACTCCTTGTTCCAGTACACCTCGGCAAGGAACAGGGTACCGGGATGAGCGGCGCGCACCGCATCAGTGCAGCGGCGCCAGAAGGGCTCCATGTGGCGCTGCCAGGTGCCGTGGAAGACGTCCGGCAACAACAACATGGCTTCTTCACAACGCAGCCCGTCACAGCGCGCGGCGATGTCGCATGCCATGGCGATTATTGCCTCATGGGATTCGCGCCGACTGTAGTCGATCTGCAGCGTATCCTGCCAGGCAGGAAAGTTGGGATCGCGTCCGTGTGCGAAGATGTGCCCATGCATGCGGATGAAGGCATCGGGAAAGGCGCGGATGTCGGCTTCGCTGCCGTGCATGAGAAACTCAGGGTGCTCGCTGGCCCACGCGTGGTCGAGCCCGACATGGTTGGGCGCGAAATCGAGCATCAACGACAGGCCGCTGGCACGTGCACGTTCGCGCAGCCGCTCGAGCGCGTGATCGTCACCCAATTCGCTTTTGACAATGTAGCCACCCACGGCCAGGGGCGCACCACCGATGTCATCGTCACTGAAATCAGGCAAGATGCTGTGCAGATGCTGTTGCAGAGCATCGTCGGCAAGCGCATGCGTGCGCGACAGGGGGCCGGTCATCCATACCCCGAACAGATACAACCAGGTAAAGCCGCTCTCGACCAAATGATCGAGAAAACCGTAATCGAGGTCATCGAGTGAGGCTTCGCGGCCAAGCTCCTGCGTGCGTTCGGTGCGCCAGGTGCGCGCATTCAATTCGTACACCTGATGCATGACCGCCGAGCCTACGTGAGATGGATGATTTTGGGAAGGGGGGAAAGAGCCGGAACCAACGCAGTGTAATTCGTCTGAGGGAAAACCCTAGGCGCGCCGCGTGAGCTCCCAGCTTTTACCCTCAAAACCGGCCGACAAAGCCCACGGCGCGTTCGGTGCGATCAATTCTTTATAGCGCGCCGCATCATTGCGCAGGCGGGTTACCGCGGCATCGCTCGCCAGCGGATCATGGTGGAAAATAACCAATTCACCGATGGTGGTTTCACGGAAGAAATCTATGAAATTGAAAATCGTCGAGTGGCCAAAATTGATGTGATCATGGTAATCGAGGAAGCCATACATGGCATCGACGATCACCACATCCGCACCAGCGACGAATTGGGCGTAGGTCTCGGCCAGACGATGCGGGCTTTTAGAAACTTCGGTGTCAGTCAGATAGCACACTGAGCAGCCCTCATATTCGATCCGATAGCCATAGGCCTTATCAGGATGGATCAGAGGCAGGATGCGGACATCGGCCGTGCCGATGCGGGTGACCTGGCCTTCAGGGATCTGCGTACAGGCGATGCGACTGGGCAGGCCTGGCCATTTGACCGGGAAGTGCGCGCCCGACATCTGGCTGGCCAGCAGGTCTTGGGCATCCGAGCGGCCCGACCACACGTTGATGTCGCGATCTTTCATATAGATCGGGCCGAAAAACGGGAAGCCGCAGATGTGATCCCAATGGAAATGGGTGAACAAAAAATGCAGGGAGTCGGTTTTGCCTCGGCCATCAGTCATCAATTGCGCCGATAAGGCGCGCAGGCCGGTGCCGGCATCCAAGATGAAGGTGTGGCCAGCGATGGCGACTTCGACGCAGCTGGTATTACCGCCGTAGGTCCAACTATGAGCACTGCGGTCGAGGTAGGCCTCGATGGCGGCTGGCGAAGCGAGGTCGGCAGTGGCGGCTTCGCTGAGCAGGGCCCTAGCTTTGTCGCGCAATTGACTGTTGCTCAAGGGGGTTGCCAGCGAGCCGCGCGTCCCCCATAGGCGGATGCGCATCGACGAGTTATTCGACTCGGAGCCATTGGCCGACACAGCTGATAACGAAGCGGACGACATAGTTGTCGAATTTTCCTAAAACTGTGATCTGTCAGAAGCTTGCATCGCGATGACCATGCCAAGTGGTCGACCGATGATAAAGATACCGGAGCAGGGTGCAACGAGAGGCCGAGAAGAGCGTTTAAACCGTTTCAGACGCATCAGATGCTTTATCGGGTTGCCGATATGGTCGGGTGATGCACCGGCCTAGGATTCGAATCTGCTGCAGCTCGGCCCGCCCCGAGCTGATGTTCCCTGTTCATCTTGCGTCATCTTGCGAGAGCCGTCCATGCCGACCACCATTGAAGTTACCGCCAGTGCGATCCGTCTTTGCGTGACCGATGACAAACGCATCACTGGCCTTGAATCATGGCCGGTACCGGTGGGAGCTGATCCCTTGGCCGCCTTGGCGGCCGCGCCGTTACCGGATGGTCTGGGGCGCGTCCGCGTCTTGCTGCACCATGATGACTTGCTGACGCGCACGTTGGTGCAGCCAGGCTGTGCTCCGGAGCGACTTGATAAGCTGGTGCGTTTCGAACTAGGCAATCTGGTCGGTCCGGGCGCTGATGAGGCCTTGCCAAGTGCCATAAGTTGGCACTTGGTGCCGATCGCTGCCGCGGATGGCGATATGCGCGTTCTAGCGCAAGTCGCCCGGCTGCGTTTGGTCGATCGGGTGCGTCAGGCTCTGGCCACGCGGGGTGCTAAATTGGCAGCGCTCAGTCATCCGGCGATTGGGCTCTATCATGCATTCAAAGCGCAGGCTCCTGGTCATGAGGGGATTTCCTGCCTGATCGATGTCGGTGGCAGCCACGTGCACCTGGTGCTGGTCAAGGACGGCGACCTGGTGTTCATGCGCAGCCATGCACCGGGCATGGACGAGACCGTGCGTCAGGTCGCCGCTAAGCGCGGCATCAGCGAGCCTGACGCAGCAGCACTGGTGCGGAAGATCACCGTTGGTTCCCCCGATGATCTCAAGGATCTGATCGCTAATCAGGCCGGCGCCATCAGCGCAGCGATCACTGCCAATGTGCGTTTTTGCCGGACCCAGCTCAAGCTCAACGACTTTGAGCCGACCCAAATCTGGGTGGCCGGGGCTGGCGCCTTGGCGCACGGCTTCATCTCGACCTTGGCTGACCGCACCGGCCTGATGGTGCGATTGATCAATCCCTTTGCCGGGCAGATCTCGCGTTTGCCAACTGATTTATCCGATCGTCTGGCTGGTTTGCCCAGCCCGTGGACGGTGGCCATCGGGGGTGCTAGTGCGCCAGCCTGGGAACTCGATGCCCTCGCCGATGAGCGCCGTGCACGGACGCAGTACTGGCGTACCGACGGCGTGCTGAAAGTGGCAGCGGTGGCAGCGGTGTTATTGTCGGCCATCGGTGTAGTGGCCGTGGAAGGGGCGCTGACGCGCTCAGGCAGTCGCCTGGCCGAGTTGGAGGCCACCGTGCCCAAGACCCAAGACATCGCCAAGCAGATTGCTGCCAGCCGCGAAAAACAGATTGCCGACGCCAACCGCTTGTTGTGGCTGGATGCCGAACGTCGCCCGGGGCGCGTCGCCATCGAGTTACTCAATAGCATCGCCAAGCTGCAAGATCCAGCCACCTGCCCAGTGACCTTGACCAGCTATCAGCTTGGTCGTCAGCCGGGCATGCTGGTGGTTGAACTCGCCGGCTCGGCGACCAGCGCCAAGGTCAGCGCCGAGTCAGCGATCCGCGCCTTCAAGAGTGGCCTGCAACAGCAATATCCTGCCATTGCCGTCATTGATGAATTGCCTACTGCCATCGAGAAAGACCGCTTGTCGTTTAAATACCGCTTGGCGATTCCCGACGGCTGAGATTCATCAGCCAGCGCTACACAGCGCCAACAGTTCGTCGACCGAGGCGGTGGCCAGGGCCATGACCGCATCACCGGCGCCGTAATAGATCTTCACTTCGCCAGAGTCTTCGAGGATGGCGCCGGTGGGGAAGATGACGTGGTCGCGGAAGCCACCGGCAATTTCGTAACTGGCTTTGGGGGCAATCAGCGGCTGCTTGCTGATGCCGATGACCCGGGATGGATCGTTGAGATCGAGCAGCATGACGCCGGCGGTATAGCGTTTGGTCCACGTCGGTTCCCAGCCGTGCTTGCCGCGCTGCAGGTCACGGTCGACGGCGTGGAAGAACACCAGCCAGCCCTTAGAGGTCTTGAGTGGCGGTGCAGCCGGGCCGATCTTGTCGTTGGCAAACGGCACGTCCTCGACGCCCAGCACCAGGCGCGAATCGCCCCAGTACCGCAAATCAGGCGAGCGCGACAGCCACAGGTCGAAACGATCGCCACCGCGTGAATAGACCGGCATTGGGCGCTCGAGGCGCACATAACTGCCGCCGATCTTTTCTGGGAACAACACCAGGTTGCGATTGTCGGGCAGGGTCGTGCTGAGCACTTCGAAGCGTGTGAGATCATCATTGGCGGCGACCACCGAACCGATCACGCCATGGTTGGTATCGGTGGCCAGGCACAGCACCAGGCGCCCATCCAGCACGTGCAGACGCGGGTCGTAGACGCGGCGCAGCTCACCCGGCTTCATCCCGAAGGCCGCCGCATCGGGCATCACCAGTGGTTGCGCGGCGACTTCCCAGGTCACGCCATCGCGGCTGGTGGCCAGACCGAGGTTGGTGTGCGTCAGCTTTGCCTTTTCAGCAGCGCCGCCGGGGCCCGCATCATTGCGGAACACCATCAGGTAGCGTCCCTGCCATTTGCACACCCCGGCATTGAATACCAAGCTGGCCTGGAACGGCACGTGGGCGGCAGTCAGTATGGGATTTGCCGGATGGCGACGGATGCATGCCGCTGAACTCAGCAGCGGAGTCAGGAGGGATGACGAGGCGGCAAGTGGAGTTGTTTGCATGCCCCTCATTATGCTGCGTGGGACTTAGCAGAGCTTGCCCGTCGTTGGCATGATTGTTACCCTCAGGCAATATGCGTACCATCGCAATTCCGGTTGGGCTCACTGGCGAGGCGTGGATTCAACCGGTGCGCGTGCGCTACCTGCCGGGTGATTCCTACGACCTGCATGATCATGCTTTCACGGAGATTTTCTGGATCGAAAACGGTGTGGCTCTGCAGCGCATTAATGGCATTTCGCAGCAGTTGGAGCCGGGAACCCTGACCTTGTTGCGCGCCGGTGATCGTCATGAGTACGCCACGGTCAGCGGCTTCACCATGGTCAACATCATCATTCGTACAGAACTACTCAGCCAGCTGCGCCAGCGTTTGTTTGGTCAGCTTACGATCTGGCCTTGGGACGACGCACCATTGCCAACGCAAGTGCGCTTGTCCGCTGCCGCTATCAGCCAGCTGCAGGAAGCCGCCGAGGCGCTGGCCAGCGACCAATCGCGCTTGGCCGCCGAAGGCTTCGTGCTCGATGTGCTGCGGCTGCTCAAGCGTCAGCAGCAACCGCAGGCGATGCCGGCGTGGCTCGAACGCGGCCTGGCGTGCCTCGAAGAGCCAGGGGCCTTAGCCGCCGGCGCCCTGCCCGCCTTGTGCCAGCGCACCCCGGCGCACGTCAATCGGGCGGTGCGCCAGGTGTTCGGGTGCACTGTCACCGAGCTGCTCAACCGTTTGCGACTCGAACGGGCGGCACATCTGCTGCGTCTGTCAACTGATGGTATTGCGACCATCGCACTGTCGTGCGGCTATGCCAGCCTGGCGCATTTCTATCGAGCATTTCAGCAAAAATTCAAGCAGACGCCGCGGGCCTTTCGCCACGGTCATCAGGCTTCGGGGATGGCCGTTCCGACCACCTGGCGGGCACCACGCGTTTTGCGCGTCGAACATCCGCGGCGGAGGGCTTGAGCTAGACGCCAAATAGTCACCATGCGTCACTCCATGATCACCTACGATGTCCCAGCCAAAACTTTCTTTTTGCAAGGTCCGGCCAGTAGCTATGTGCTGCGTGTGGATGCGCACGGGCATTTGCAGCATGTGCATTGGGGAGCTCGTATTGCAGCCGGTGCGCTCGGCGCGGTGGTGCCGCAATTGGATCGGGCGTTCAGTCCCAACCCGATCGCCGGAGATCGCACCTATAGCCTGGATACTCTGCCCCAGGAATGTCCGACCGGCGGCGCCAGCGACTTTCGCTCGCCAGCCGTCGTCGTCGAACATGCGGATGGTTCGGGCCTGCTAGATCTGGTGTACGAGAGCCACCTCATCAGTGCCGGCAAGCCAGCACTTGCCGGCCTGCCGGCAACCTATGTCGAACAGCCCCACGAAGCGTCGACCTTGACGGTGACCTTGGTCGATCGGGTGAGCGGCGTGCAGGTGATCATCAGCTTTACGCAGTTTCATGCCTTTGACGCGGTGGCGCGCAGCCTGCTGGTGGTCAATCGCGGCAGTGGCACCTGTGTGGTGACCACCGCCTTGAGCGCCAGCGTCGACCTGCCATCACCCGATCATCGCCTGCTGACTCTGTCCGGGGCATGGGCGCGTGAGCGCCACGTGCACCTGGCACCGTTGCGTCCGGGCATGCAGGCGGTGGGCAGTCGGCGCGGCACCAGTTCGCATCAGCAGAATCCCTTCATCGCCCTGGTCGCCGCCGATGCCGGCGAAGAGCACGGCGAAGTCCGTGGCCTGTCGCTGGTCTATTCCGGCTGCTTCACCGCCCAGGTCGAGGTTGATCAGTATGCCACGGCCCGGGTGCAGATCGGTCTGCAGCCGTCGAACCTGCGCTGGCAATTAGCGCCGGGGGCAAGTTTCCAGACTCCGGAAGCCATCCTGGTGTTCAGTGGTGCCGGCCTGGGGGCGATGAGCCGCACCTATCACCAGCTGTACCGGACGCGCTTGGCGCGGGGCACGTTCCGCGATGCACCGCGGCCCATCCTCATCAACAACTGGGAAGCGACTTATTTCGATTTCAATACCGAAAATCTGGTGGCCATCGCCAGCCGCGCCAAGGATATCGGCGTCGAATTGATGGTCTTGGACGACGGCTGGTTCGGAGCGCGCAAAGATGATCGCGCCGGGCTCGGTGATTGGGTGACCAATGAAGCCAAACTGCCCGGTGGCCTCACCACGTTGGCAGCGCGCATCGAAGCCTTGGGCATGCGCTTCGGCTTGTGGTTTGAACCGGAAATGGTCAATCCGGACAGCGATCTGTACCGCGCCCATCATGATTGGTGCCTGCATATCCCCGGCCGCACCCGCACCCAGGCGCGCAACCAATTGGTGCTCGATTTGTCGCGCCCCGAGGTCAGCGAATACGTCTATCAAGCGGTAGCAAAAGTGCTGCACAGTGCGCGCATCAGCTATGTGAAGTGGGATATGAACCGCCACCTCACCGAGGTGTGGTCACCGGCGCATCCGGCTGGTGAAGTGCAGCATCGTTGGTGCCTGGGCGTATATGCCCTGCTCGAACGCATCACCCGTGACTTCCCGCACGTCCTTTTCGAAAGCTGCAGCGGCGGCGGTGGACGCTTCGATCCGGGCATGCTGCACTACATGCCGCAGGTGTGGACCAGCGACAACACCGATGCCATCGCCCGTCTCGGCATCCAGTTCGGCACCTCGATGGTCTATCCCTTGTCGGCCATGGGTGCGCACGTCTCGGCGGTGCCCAATCACCAGAACCACCGCGTGACGCCGATGCTGACGCGAGGGCACGTCGCCTTCACCGGTGCCTTCGGGTTCGAGCTCGACCTCAATAAATTATCCGCCGAGGATCTCAGTGCGGCGCGCAATCTGGTGCAAGAATACCAGCACGTGCGTGGCCTGTTGGCAGAGGGCCTGCTCTATCGCTTGCGGGCCCCCGACGACCAGACGTGGGCGGCGTGGATGGTGGTCGCAACAGATGGCACACAGGCACTAGTGACCTTTGTGCGCATCCTCGCCGGCAGCAATGAGCCGACGCCAGTGCTGCGCCTGCGCGGTTTGGATCCAGCGGCGCGTTATCGCATGCATGAAGGCCTGGCCGAGAGCGGGGAGCTCCTCGGCGGAGATGTGCTGATGGCCATCGGTCTGCGGCCGTTGATCAATCATGATTTCACCACCCGTACCTGGCACCTGAGTCGCGTCGAATGAAGCAATGGGCGGCATATTTTTCCGCAGCCTCACTCAGTCGCGGCATGACCCAGTTCCGCAACCGCCAGGTCAGCGAGCTGTACAGTCGTGAGCACGGGGTTGAGGCGGTGGTCGAAGGTGACACCGGCGTCTACGACGTGGTCTTGACCTGGAAGAGGCGTGTCGGCACCGACCTCGAAGCTCTGCATACCGACTGCACCTGTCCGGTCGGTGCGTGGTGCAAGCACGCGGTGGCGGTGTTCGCAACCCTGCTCGACCGTGAGCGGCAAAAGAAATCCTTGTTGCCGGTGCCCGATGGCTGGTCCTCAGAACCGAGCCAGACAGTGCCGGAACGAGCGGCCATGCGCAAACAGTCACAAACGGTGCCCGCGCTACCGATCGAAGAGCCACCCACCGTCACCCTGATCACCGCCGACGTCGACGACGACCTCTCGCTGTGGCTGCAGGCCTTGGTGGGTCCTGAGGATGAAACAGCGGATGAGCCCACGTTGACGGTGTTGGAGTGCAGTCCGCAGCACGGGTGGCGGATCCTACCGGTGCGGGCCAAACGACTCAAACGCGTGGGCTGGGGCGTGGGCAAGCGCTTTCGCACCTGGATAGAATTGCGACGCATGTGGCAATTGCAGCCCCCGCGCCGTCTTGCTTGGCTGATCGATCGTGCCTTGTCATGGAACACTGGCTATGGCGCCGATGGGGTTCTCCGTCTTGCTTCGAGTCATCATTTCCGCCAGGTCATCGCTTCCGGACTGGTGATGATGGAGCCGTTGGCCGGTGGCGCGGTGACGCTGGGCGAAACGGTGCCTGGTGCCTTGGCGTGGAACGAATCAGCCGACGGCTGGAGGTTGCTTCCACGTGCTGACGGCCTGCCGCCGGATGCACAATTCATGCGCCTTGAACAGCTGTGGTGGATTTCCCCCAGCCAACGTCGGGTCGGTCTGGTTGACTTACCCTTCAGCGATGAACTGCTGGATCGTATCACCGCCATGCCGTCCTTGCCGATCGAGGTCTTGCCGGATGTGGTGACTCGTTTGCGGCCAAATTACGCACAGATACCACCGCCGCCAAGTCAGTTTGAACAGCCAGCGCCGGTGCCGGTGCTGCGGGCCTGGTCGGGAACTCTGACGGGGGTTGAATGGGCCGCAAAAAAAGTTGTGCACGACCTGGCATTGGTCAGTTTTCGTTATGGCCAAGATGAGATACCCGCATGCGGTGCCTTGGTGCACACCATCGGCAGCCGCAGAATCGTCCGTCAACTGGGCCGCGAAGCGGCACGCTTGCACGAACTCGCACGTGCCGGTCTGAGCTGTCTGGTTGACGGCAAGATGTGGCGTCACGACTCCACCGCGTTTCCGCCAGCGGCGGTGTATTTCATGGCGCAAGGTACGATCCCTCCGGCCGGCCTGGCGCTGTTGCGCGCCACCGGCTGGGATGTCAGCGGCAAGTCGGCAGCCACCGTGAGCATCAGCGACCTGGGCCCGTTGGCTGCTGAGTTGAGCGAAGACGGTGGCTGGTTCGATCTGGCTCTGGGTACCGAAATCGACGGGCAGCGTATCGATCTGGTGCCGTTGCTGACGCCACTGCTGCGCGGTGGCCCGACGGCGTGGGCCGAGCTGCCGACGGCCGAGGGGGCGCTGCTGCTGCCGCATGGCGAACAGCGCCTGCTGCGCGTGCCGCTGAGTTTGCTGCAGGGCCTGCATGATCACCTGCTGGCACTGTTTTCCCGCGAACGCAGCGACACCTGGCGCTTGAACGCCTGGGACGCCGGGGTGTTGGCAACCCTCGATGGCTTTGGCATCAGCGTCCTGGGTGGCGAACGCCTGCGCGCCATTGCCACGGCGGTGATGGAGCCGCTGCAGCCGGCCGTCACGCCGCCCGGTCTGCAGGCCGAGCTGCGGCCATATCAAAGCCAGGGCTTGGCGTGGTTGCAGCGCCTGCGCTCGGTCGACCTGGGTGGCATCCTCGCCGATGACATGGGCCTGGGAAAAACCGTGCAGGTCATTGCCCACTTGTGCGCCGAGCAGGCGGCAGGGCGCCTTGACCGTCCGTGCCTGGTGGTGTGCCCGGCGAGCATGGTTGGCACCTGGCAGCGTGAACTGACCCGCTTTGCACCACATCTGATGACGCAGGTGCTGCATGGCACGCGACGCGATATCGCCGCGCTGGTGGCCGGGGTCATCGGCATCACCACCTATGGCGTGCTGCATCGCGACATTGAACAGTTGGCGAAGATTCCGCTGCACATCGCCATCTGCGACGAAGCCCAAGTGGTCAAGAATGCCGGCACCAAGGCGGCGCAGGCCCTGCGCAAGCTGGAGGCCCGCCAACGCCTGTGCCTCACCGGCACGCCCCTGGAGAACCACCTGGGCGAACTGCACGCGCAAGTGACCTGGGCTGCGCCCGGGGTGTTCGGCTCGCGGGCGGCCTTCGATGCGCTGTTCGTCAAACCGATCGCCCAGGGGCAGGTGGAGCGCGGCGCGTTGCTGCGTCAGCGCCTGCGCCTGGTGCTGCTGCGGCGCACCAAACTGCAGGTCGCCACCGACTTGCCGCCACGGAGCGAAAGCGTGGTGATGGTCGAGCTGGGCACCCGCCAACGAGCGTTGTACGAAGCCATCCGCTTGGCCATGGACGCGCGCATCCGTGACGTGATCGCCGCCAAGGGCATCGCCCGCAGCGGCATCGAAGTCATCGAGGCCCTGCTGCGTCTGCGTCAGGTCGCCTGTGATCCGGCGCTGCTGAAAACCCCAGACGGCCTGGCCTGCGCTGAATCGGCCAAGCTCGACGCCTTGGCGGAAATGCTGCCGACGATGGTCGAAGACGGCCGGCGCATCCTCATCTTTTCGCAATTCACTTCGTTCCTCGATCGCATCGAAAGCGAAGTCCTGCAGCCGGCCAAACTCACCTGGTTGCGCCTCGATGGCCAGACCCGCGACCGGCAAAGCCTGGTCGAGCGCTTTCAGGCCGAGGAAGTACCGGTGTTCCTGCTCAGCCTGAAAGCTGGCGGCACCGGTTTGACTTTGACCGCCGCCGACACCGTCATCCTTGCCGATCCGTGGTGGAATCCGGCGGTCGAGGCCCAGGCCGCCGATCGCGCCCACCGCATCGGCCAGATCAAGCCGGTGCTGGTCTATCGCCTGGTCGCCGCCGCCACCATCGAAGAGAAGGTCTTAGCCCTGCAAGCGCGTAAGCGCTCGCTGGCCGAGGCGCTCTATGATGAGACCGGGCAAAGCCTGGGCAGCCTCACCGCCGAAGACCTGGCGGCACTGCTCGCCCCGATGTAAGATAGTTGTAACCGAAGACGACCGCCTGGCGTTATCATCACCAGGGCGTCATGCCGATGCATCAGGAAGCACCTCAGCGACTATGTCGGAAAATCTCTCTGAGACAGCCGACGACATCTGCGAGCTGCGCCGGCGCATCGCCCACGGTGACGACGCGGCTGCTCGTCGGTTGGTCGACCTCGGCACGCCGGCGGTGGTGGCGATCTGCCGCGCCCATCGGCCGCGCCATGTGGCTGTCGAAGATCTCGCTCAGGAAGTGTTCCTGACCATGTTCATGCGTCTCGATCGCTATGAGGTCCGCCCGGGCGTACCGTTCACCGCCTGGTTGTCGCGTCTGGCGGTCAACGTCTGCCTCGATGTGCTGCGTGCCGAAGCGCGGCGTCCGCGTCTGAGTTTCGGCCAGGAAGCCAGCCTGTGGCTGGCGAGCCTCGTGGGCGCGCCATCGACCACTGAAGACGCCCACGCTGCCAAAGAGGTGGTCGATGGTTTAATGGCCGATCTCTCTGCCGCCGATCGTCTGGTGTTGACCATGCTCGATCTCGAAGAAAAAAGCGTCGCCGAAGTCGTCAACCTCACCGGTTGGAGCGCCTCGGCGACCAAGGTGCGGGCGTTTCGTGCCCGCGGACGCTTGCAGATCATCGCCGAGCGCTGGCGCTCGACTCACGAAGGTTCGCTATGAACAAGCCGCCATTCACTGAGCGCTGGTTGGCGCTTACCGCCGCTGCTCGGCGCGTACCGCCGCCGTCGCTGACTCTTGATGTCGAGCGCATCCTTTCCCGTCGCGCGGTGGCGCGACGGGAAAGGATGCGCATTGGCTGGTTTCCGCCAGGTCTGGCAGCAGCAGCGATGCTGGCCTGTGGCCTAGCGTGGCAGGCTGGTCTGGATCCGCGCCCCGTTCTCAGCGACGTGGGGATTTTTCTGGCTGACTTGCCGGCCCAGGTGCCGCACGCGCCGGCTTATCCGCCGCCGTTGAGTGTACCGAGCCCGAGCCTGCTGACGGCCTATCTGCCGACCTCGATTTCCATTACCTGGTTACCAACTTTCCCGGAGACCGCCCCATGATCATGGCCGATATCTTGTTTTGGATCGCCATCGCGATCGGTGTGCTAGCGACCTTCATTGCTCATTGGCTAGCGGCGCAGGCATTGCTGCCAACCACCGTCGCGCGGTGCAGTGAAGCCTATTGCCGGCGGCCGTTGGCGTGCTGCGTGATCGGGGTCTGCGTCACCCTGCCGGTGGTGCTGATGGTGGTCGGGGCCGTGGACAAGATCCCATTTCCATTGGCCAAGGCGCTGCTGGTCGGCCTGCTGGGCGTACCGCTGATCATCGCCTTGATCGGCTCGGCCGGCTTGGCGCGGCGCATCGGCATGGGCTTGCCGGCGCCGACCGATGCCGAGCGTCCGTGGCTGCCGGTGCTGCGTGGTGGCGTAGTCATGGGGCTGTGCTTCATCGCTCCGATTCTCGGATGGTTCATCCTCTTGCCCTTGGCCCTGCTCAGTGGCGTCGGCGCCTGGTTGCTCGGTCGCCGTATCGAGATCTGAGATGATCAACCGCCGGCATCTGTTACGTTCCACGTTCGGTGCCACGGCCATGGCTCTGCTCGCCGGCTGCGGCCCCAGCGAGTGGCTGGTAAGCGAGGCGCAAACCACCACCGGGGCGGACCCATCACTCGGGCCCGATCTGAGCCTGGCGCGGCATGTGCTGAACCGCTGCACATATGGCGCTCGCCTCGGCGATCTCGCGGCCCTTGAGAAAATCGGCATCGCCGCGTGGATCGAGCAGCAATTGGCACCAGGGAGGGAACCCGCCATCGAACGCCTCGTCGATGACCTGGATGTGCTGCAGGCGTCAGCCGGCGAGGCCTATGAATACCGGGCGGCAGTGGTGCAGGACGACGTCGTCCGCGGTACGTTGCTGCGCGCGGTCTATGCCCAGTACCAACTGCGCGAGGTCCTGGTCAGTTGTTGGCGTGATCAGTTCAACGTTGGCGCTGGCAAGGGCGACGTTGCCTGGCTGGTGGCCAGCTATGACCGCGAGGTGGTGCGGGCGCATGCTCTGGGCTCGTTCCGCGACCTGCTGCGCGCCAGCGTGCTGCATCCGGCGATGCTGTGGTATCTGGATGGGCGCAGCAACGTCGCTGAGCATCCCAATGAAAACCATGCCCGCGAACTGCTGGAATTGCACGGACTGGGCGTCGATGCCGGCTACACCCAGCGCGATGTGATGGAGGTCGCCCGCTGTTTGACGGGGTGGACGGTGCGCCCGAGTTCCGGCTTCCGCAAGGGCACGGTGGAGTTCGTCGCCGAGCGTCACGACGACGGCGAAAAGCACGTCTTGGGCTGCACCATCGCCGGCGGCGGCGGGGCTGCCGACGTCGAACGCGTCGTCGATCTGATCGTTGTCCATCCGGCGGCGGCCCGCCATGTGGCGCGGCGGCTGTGCGCGCGCTTCATTGCCGATGTCCCGCCTGAGGCTGCCGTGCGCGACGTGGCGGCGGCCTTTACCGCCAGTAACGGCGACCTGCGCGCCACGGTGCGGGCAGTGCTGACGCATGCGGCTTTCAAGGACCCGGACATACGCGGCATGAAAATCAAGAGACCGTTGCATTACCTGGTGTCGATGGTGCGGGCGCTGGGGGTGCGCACCACCGCTGAGCCGATGCTGTTGCAAGCTCTGCAACGCCTTGGCGAGGCCCCGTGGCAGCATCCGACGCCCGAAGGCTACCCCGAGCGCGCTGAGGCGTGGACCGGTTTGCTGTGGTGGCGTTGGCGGGCGGCCTGGGATGTGGCGCATGCGCACGATGCTGAGTTGCATCCCGAGCTGGCCTTCGGCCGTCAACCGACTGCGGCCGAAGCCGCGGCCATCGCCGCCACTCCCGATCCTGTCCAACGTCGCACGCTTCTGCTGGCGGCGCCAGCCTTTCAGCGGTGCTGAGCTCATGACCCTCATCGTTGTTTTCTTGCGTGGCGGTGCGGATGGCTGGGCTTTGGTGCCGCCGGTAGGCGATGACGCTTATCATCGTCTGCGCCCATTGACCGGACTGGCGGCGGGTCAGGGGCTGCCATTGGCCGGTCCGCATGTGCTGCACCCCGATATGCTGGCCCTGGCACCGTGGTGGCAGGCCGGGCAGTTGAGCGTCGTCACCGCTGCCGGTACGGCGGATACCACCCGTTCGCATTTCAGTGCCCAGGACTTCGTCGAGCACGGCGGCACCAACGTCGCCGGCGGCTGGCTCGGGCGGTGGCTGCACAGCGGCGTCAGCACCCCGTTGGCCGCCATCGCGCTCGGCCGCGAGCTGCCGGAATGTTTACGCGGTGCACCCGGTGCGGTGGCCTTGGCGGACATGCAGGATCTGCTGCAGCCAGGTGGCGAAGCCCTGGCCGCGCGCATCGCTGCCTTGGCCAAGAGGGATCCTTTGCTGGCACAGGCCTCGGCCAATGTCCTGGCGGTACGCGCTCGCCTGCAGCGGGTGGCGGTCGATGAGGCGCGAACGGCGGTTTATCCCATCACCGACTTCGCCCGCGACCTGGCACGCGCCGCCGCCCTGGTGCGCGCCGATGTCGGCTTGCGCGTCGCCTGCATCGATCTGCACGGCTGGGACAGCCACATTGCCGGCGAATCTTTCCTGCCCGAGCGGCGCACGACCTTGGCCACCGGCCTAGCGGCGTTGGCGGCAGATCTTGGGCCGCAGCTGGCGACCACCAGCATCGTCGTGGTCAGCGAATTCGGCCGGCGCTGCGCCGAGAACGCCTCGCTGGGCACCGATCACGGACGCGCCGGCTGCGCCCTGGTGCTGGGTGGCGGCACCCCCGGGGGCATCGTCGGTATCTGGCCGGGTCTGGAGATACTTGAGGAGCCGGGAGATTTGCCGGTGACGACTGACCTGCGCGATATCTTTTCGGCGGTGCTGGCGCGGCATGGCGGCTGTGATGCTACCCAAGTATTCCCTGGTCATCAGGGATCAGCGGTGGTTATTTGAACTTGGAACCTAATTTAACTTTGTAGTTTCCATGCATGACTTTTCCTCGTCTTGTGCTGTTGCTCTGTCTGCTCACCAGCGTTGGTGCGGCGGTTGAGGTCGCGGGTCATACTATTCCCGACACGGCGACCATCGCTGAGGCGGCGGTGCCGCTGCGCGGGGCACAACTGTTGAAGTATAAATGGGTCATCTCGTTGTACGTCGCCGGCCTGTACCTGCCGCCGGCAACGCTGACCACGCCGGCGGCGGCGGTGGCAGCCACCCCCAAACGTCTCGCCATGCACTACGCGCGCGACATTCCCCGTGAAAAAATGGTCGAAGCAACCGATGAAACCATCGGCAACGGCCTGACGCCGGCGCAGGTCAGCGCCCTGGCTGGAAGTCTGAAGACGTGGAATGCGCTGTACCCGGCGCCGCTTGAAAACGATGTGCTCACCTTCGACCATTTGCCCGGTGGGACGCTGATCATGGCTCTTAATGACAAAGAAATCGGTCGTCTCACCGACGAGGCTTTCGCTCAGGCGTTGTTCGCCATCTGGATCGGCAACACGCCGGTGAAAGAGTCGTTGCGCGATACTCTTATCGGAAGATAAATCATTTGTTTTTAATGGTCTTTCGTATCGCGTCATCACCCGTCGCCGCTGGTAAGATTCAACGCGCTTTCACCGTGCGCAGGCCACCATCGACCGCCAGCACCTGGCCAGTGATCCATGCCGAAGCCGGTGACAGCAGCCAGGCAATCGCCGCCGCCTGATCGTCGGCAGTGCCCA
>JAYVTR010000406.1:0-14064 GCA_043788625.1 Planctomycetota bacterium | reverse complement strand
GCAAGGGCTGGTCCGCAGAGTCTCGCATAGGATATTCACGACCTGAAGCCCTATGTTACCTCGCTCGTTCTACGAGTGGGGAAGAGCGTTTTTCAGGTTGAAGAGATCCTTCTCACCAACTGTCACCGCAATGGTGAGTTGGCGTACACGGTGTGGGATACGATCATTTATGAGAAGGCGCGCTTCCAGAAAAATTTGCAACTGATTTTGAATGCCGCCGTGTGTCGCGTACACGCGAGTGGCGAAGGCGAGCAACGGCGTATCACCGCCGTCGAAGCCTGGCATCTCACGAGACAGACTTGGCTGCGTATCGAAGCAACGCAGTTTGCCGACTGCTCGGGTGATTCTGTGTTGCGCACCTGCGGTGCGGAATTCCGCTGGGGACGCGAAGCCCAACACGAGTTCGACGAGCCGGCGGCGCCAGTGTTGGCTGACCGTAAGACCATGGGCAATTCGCTGCTGTTGCAGGTGCGTGAAATTGATGCAGCCGAACACCGACCGTTTGTGCCGCCGAGCTGGGCGCATGTCTTCACCGCTGAGCATCCACGGGTGAAAAACGCTCGTCCCCAGGGCGATAATTTCTGGTGGATCGAAGTCGGTGGCGAACAGGACACCCAGAGCGACGCCGACCTCATCCGCGATGAACTGTACAAGATCGCTTTCGGAGTGTGGAACTTCATCAAGAATCACCCCGACGGCCGTGGTCATGCTTGGGAATTGGAATGGATCGGCAGCCTGCCCGGCAAGAGGGAAAACGTGCGGTATATTGGCGACCACACGTTGAAGCAGAAAGAGATCGAAGCCTGCGGCATGTTTCCCGATGTCGTCTGCCATGGCGGATGGACGATGGATGACCATCCACCCGGGGGGATTCAATCATCAGGGGGCTTCGACGACCTTCCATCCGGCGCCATCGCCATACGGCATTCCCTACCGCAGCCTGTATTCGGTGAACATCGCCAATCTGTTTTTTGCCGGCCGCAACATCTCGTGCACGCATATGGCGATGAGCTCGACGCGGGTGATGGCCACCTGCGCCACCATGGGCCAGGCGGTGGGCACCGCGGCGGCCCTGGCCATCCGCCATCGGACATCACCGCGTGGTGTGCATCAGCGGCACCTGGCTGAACTGCAATGCCTGCTGTTGGACGATGATCAATTTTTGCCCGGCCGCGCCCGGCCGATACCGTCGATGGCCGTTGCTGCCAGTCTGACCACCAGTGTCGGCACGGCCGAACAACTACGCGACGGCACCGACCGCCGCCAGGGCGCTGACGATCACTGGCTACAGGTGCCGGTAGGTGGGTGGATCGAGTACCGTTTTACCCAGCCACAGGCGGTAGAGCGTTTGCGACTTATCGGCGACAGTCAGCTACATCGTGACAAGCGCATGCCGTGTCGTTATCCCGCACCGCATTACCGCGAAGAGGTGCCGGCAACCTTGCCACGCAACCTGCGTCTCGAAGGTCAGGCTGCCGATGGCACCTGGCACTTGGTGCAGGATATCAGCGATAATCATCAACGCATGTTGGTGGTGCCCATCGCCGGCACTTGGTTGGCCTTGCGCCTGACCATCATCGCCACCTGGGGCGCTGAAACCGCGGGTATTTTCGCCTGTGATGTTGGCCGTGCCGCCATCACCAGCGCCATTCCTTCAGTCCCGTGGGCCTCCTTGTCCGGCAAGGGCGCTCACGCCTAAAGCATATGCTTGAAGACAAGGCTCAGGGCGTGGGCACCACGTACTGCCGGTCACGGTACAGCTGATCAGCGATCTGGTAGGTGGCCATGCCCAGGTCCTGCAGACGGGCGGCCGAGTTGTCGCCGGGCGGCAGCGGGGCCAGGGTGAGGCCGCCATCGCCGCGGCGCTGGTAGGCATCGATGCGCCGCTGCAGACCGAAGGTGACCACGGCGTCGTCGTTCAACACAGCGATGTCGCGGTTGTGCTGCAGAAACGCCCGGCCGGGGCCGGTAGGCCGTTGCAGCAGGTCCTCACCGAAAAACGGTGCCCGGTAAGAAATGCCCGCCAATGACAAGAGTGTTGGCGCCAGATCGATCTGCGAGGCTAGGCGTTCGATGCGCCGCCCTTGCCAGGCGGTTTCGGGACCGATCAGCAAGGCGGGAACGCGATAGCTTCCCAGCGGCATCTGCTGGGCCCCATAGACGCGGGCGCCATGGTCGCCGACCACCAGCACCACGGTATGGCGCAGTAACCCGGCATGTTCGGCCTGGTCGAGCCAGGTGGTCAGCGAGTTCAAAGCGTAGCTTACCGCCTGTTCACGGCTGCCCGTGGGTTTGATCTTCTGGTAGACGTACACCGCAAAACCACCCACCACGGCAACGCATAGGCCGATGGCAATGCCATTGCCGATGGCTCGCCGACCCCAGATCAGTACGCCAGCGCTGAGCACCAATAAGATGGCGGCGGTAATGCTGTAGCGGACGACATGGCGTAGATCCCAGCCACGGTCGGTGCCCGCTCCGGGTGGCAGTAAAAACGGCTTGTGATTACTCACCGTCAGGGCGGTCAAGAACAGCGGCTTGCGCGAGGTGGCATCAGGGGTGGTGGTCTTCTGGCGTTGCAGCACCAGATCGAACAAGGTGCCATCGGCGACTCCCCAAGCGGTGCGGAATGCATCGGCGGGAAAGGCACTGCCGGTGCCCAAGACGCCGTCATCGAATACCTGTTCATAGCCGGTGCCGCGTGCGAAATTGGCGAGGTTGTCAAAGGTGCCGGCACCACCATAGACGAATTCAGTGCGGTATCCTTGGCTGGCAAAAACCTGCGCCAGCGAAGCGCAGCCGTCGGTGCGGTCACGCTTGACGATGGCGTCACCGGGCAGGGGGGGGAACGAACACAACACGCCTTCCATGCCGCGCACCGTGCGATTACCGGTCGCGAACAGATTGCTCAACAGCAGCCCGCGCTGCGCCCAGGCATCGAAACCCGCACTCACGCCCTGCGTGCCACCAAGGCTGTCGATGAATTCCGAACCGAGGCTTTCTTCCAATACGACGATCACATCCGGGCGCTCGGCCCCCGGCTGTCCACTGGCGATGAACTGTCGCTGTGGAAAATGTGCGGCGACGCCGCTCTCACGGGAAGTGACCACGGTCTGGGCGGCGGCGGCGGCGTCGCCGGTGACATAGAATGCTTCATAATCCAAATGCGAAGTGAGTGCGGCGCGCATCAACGACTGCAAACCATTGGCAGCAACTTCACGCAGACGGCGATCCTCATTGGGGCCATCCGGTAACCACGTCAACAGACCCAGGCCCAGCAGTGCCGCCGCCGCCGCGATGCCAACACCACTCATACGCACCCGCCAGCCGGCATGCGGAAGACCCTCGCCTGCGGCTAAGGGGCGCAGCTGCGGCAGGGCCAAGATACCACCGACAACGGTGGCGATGGCGACAAATAGCGGCACATTATAGCTTTCCCAGATATTGGTCAGGACCTCTTTGGGAAAGAGCACGTAATCCAGCGCGATGTGATTGAAGCGTGAACTGAACTCATCGAAGAAAAACCATTCGACGGCGACCAGGAATACCGCCACGCCGATGACCACTGTCGCCAGCAGCCAGCGAGCGATGCGATTGGCGAATAGTGGCGGACGGGTCACCGCCAAAAGCATCGCCGGCAAGGCTCCAGCGAGGGCTATCACCGCCACATCGCGCAGCAGGCCGCCACCCAACACCAGGATCACCGTCAATGCCGATGGCGAAGCCTGCTGATTGAGCAGCAAGCCGATGCGCAGTGCGAAGTCGAGCAGCAGCAAGGCAGCGACGGTGATCAGGCACCAACGGACGAGAGGGTGGGACATAGGCGTACGAGCGTGGTGCCGCCTGCCGTTTACGCAAAGAGGAGCGACGGTCGGTGCTCCTCTTTGCGAGTTCTTATACCAACGGGTGTTTAGGTGCCCCAGGCGTCGCGCAGTTTCGCCACGCAATGGGTGATGGCCGGCGTCGGATTGGTTTCATCCAATTCATATTCAATGACGGTATTGCCGGCATAGCCAACCTTATCGAGGGCCGCACCGATGGCGCGCAGATCGAGGTTGCCGGTACCGATCACCACATCAGTGCTTTTGCGAGCCCGGTCAAAAGTGAAATCTTTAAGATGCAGACCATGCAGACGCTCGCCGAAGCGTTCGATCATCGCTACAGGATTTTCACGCGCATCGAGGGCCCACGCTGTATCCAGACACAGACCGATACGTTTGCTGGTTTGGCTGAAGACCCACTGCAGGGCTTGGGCGCTGCCCAGCCAGTGGTAGCCACCATGATTGTGGATGGCGAGATTGATGGCGAATTCATCAGCGAGTTTTTCGGCGACGCGAAAAGCATTCGGCGTCGACTCAGGCTTGAAGTCGGCGCTGATCGAGGTGGCGCCGGCAAGCTTGGCGAATTCGAACCACTTGCGTTCCTCGGCTTCATTACCGCTGAAACCCTGCACGCCGATCGAGCCGATGGTGATGCCTGCCGCCCGGTAGTCGGCAACCACTGCCGCAAAGGTTTCGGGCTTGCTGAAGTCGGCATGCACGCCACACAGTTCGACCCGGGTCATGCCCAGTCTTTTGACTTCTGCGGTGAAGGCAGGCGTGGTGGTAAATTTACGATAACACCAACTTTGAACACCAACCTGCGACACGGGAATGGGCATGAGAATCTCCTGCTCCCCAGACTACACGGGCAATTGCTGGCGCTAGTCTGCTTCTTGCCGAAACAGACATCGTCGCGTGATTAAAAGAAAGGATCGGCGGTGCGGTATTGCGCGATCAGCTTTTGCGCAGCCGGTTCAAGCGGGGATGAGGCCGTGCGCCTTCAACTGGAGGAACATTTTTTCCAGATCGATGGGTTTGTTGATATAGTCGGTGCACTGTTCGCGAAACGACGAAGAAAGGGTTTTTTCAGCGGCGAGCGAGCTGCTCACGAAAATTTTAGCAGCGCTGCCGGTGATTACACCGTGCATAAGCTCGGTCTCGCGAATCGCTGACAAGGCGGTCTGGCCATCCATGTCTGGCAGCATGATGTCGAGAGTGATCAGGTGGAAAGGTCGTTTGGCGACGAGAGCGACGCGTACGGCTTCGACGGCATCCCGGCCGGTGACGGCTTCTTCGACCGCGCCATAGGCCCGTAATGCCGCACATAACACTTTGCGGCAGACCGGGTCATCATCGACAATTAAGCAACGCATCGTCAAGCATACCCTCTGAATAGGGGTTTGGTCAACTGCGGTAAAGCACCCACCCTATCTCACGGTACCAGCTGCCGGCGCCGCCAGGCGCTCGGTGTTAGACCGTACACGGTTTTGAAATGACGGTTGAAATTAGCGAGGTTTCCGAACCCGGCAGTAAATGCACAGGCGGCAATCGAGCGTTGAGGGTCGAGGAGCTCGCGGCAGGCGCGCGCGAGGCTGATACGTGTCAGGTAGACGGTGCAGGTGACGCCAAAGCGTCGGCGGAAAGCTCGCGCAAAAGACGGTGGCGCCAGACCCATGCGAGCTGCCAAACTGGCCATCGACAGCGATGTGGCAGCAGCGTCATGCAAGTGGCGAACTATCTGCGCCCACGGATCAGCTCGGCGGGTGGTCGGCGTCGGTCCCCCGGCCAGGCGTGCGAGTGCTTGCACTTCATTGGTAGGGGCGGCGGCAATCAAAGCCAGGATCGTCAACAGGTGTGCCATGCGTCGGGGCCCTGGCGACAACGTGATCAACTGCGTCAATTCCTGGCGGATGGCGGCGGCGGTGGCACCGAGGAGCTGCAAGCCGAGTCCGGCGCGCGTGAACAGCGTCGCCAGTGGCCGTAGTTCGCTGATCTCACGCCAGCCGCTGCCCAGGGCATCGACGGGGAACTGCGCCACGATGGATTCGCAACTGTGTCCGGGCTGTGGCTCGCTGGTCCATGAGTGCGGAACGCCAGGGCCGAGAAGAATCACCTCGCCGGCACTGAATTCATCAACGACATCCGCCACATAGCGCAAGCCCGCGCCGCGCACGATCCACGTCAGTTCGAGCTCGGGATGATCGTGCCACTGCAGTGGCCAGTGAGTGGTGGTGAAACGCGTAGCGGCAAAAGTGCTACCTGCCACGGCATAGGGAATCTGCTCGTGGTGCAGGGTCCGGCGGCGGTTGCGAGCGAGCTGCATCGGTAGGGATATGACAGGTTTTATCCAATTTTCCACTGTTAGCGGTACATTGGCTACCAGGTTGTGTGCAGGTCAGTGTGGTTTTGACGATGATTTCTACCACTCTTTGGCCATGCACACCATTCCTGCACGCCATCAAGTGATCGATCTCACCACTCCGTTCAGCCTCACCGCTCAACATCGCCTCGCCTACCGTCGTGATGGTTTCGTGAAGCTGAAAGACGTTTTGTCGCCGGCCACGCTCACCTATTACGGCGAAGAGATTCGCCGTGAAGTCGCCGAGCGTTCGCGTGACTACCGGCCCTTGGTCGAACGCGATACCTACGGCAAGGCCTTTTTGCAGATCAGCAATCTATGGACCGTCAATGCCGTGATCACCGAATTCGTGCGCAGCCCGCGCCTGGCGCGTCTCGCCGCTGAACTGATGGGCACACGCGGCACGCGCATCTACCATGATCAGGCGCTGTGCAAAGAGGCCGGCGGTGGATTCACCCCGTGGCATGCCGATCAACGCTACTGGCCGCTGATCTCGGATCATTCGGTCACCGCCTGGATCCCCCTGCAGGCAGTGCCGCTGAGCATGGGTCCGCTCGAATTTGCCGCCGGCAGCCAGCATCTGGCCGCCAAGCAACGCGTCGAATTGGGTATGCATATCAGCGACGAAAGTGAAATAATCATTGGCCGCACGCTGCGCGATTGCCCCAAGACGGCGGAGGCTTTTGCCCTGGGTGAGGTCAGCTTCCATTCCGGGTGGACCTTTCACCGTGCCGGCCCCAACACCACGACGACGTTGCGTTCGGTGATGACGATCATCTACATCGACGCCGACATGATCGTCGATGAGCCGCGTAACGAGAGTCAACAGTACGATCTCGCGGCTTGGCTTCCCGGCTTGGTACCGGGAGACCTGGCTGCCTCGCCGCTGAATCCATTGGTGTGGTCAGAGGGCTAAACAGCGGGCTTCCGGCTTCTCAAGCGCGAGGGGCTGGCGATAGTCATCGCATGCCTGAACTCCAGCTCGATGGTTTGCCGGGTCCAACGCTGATCCATGGCGGTTTGGCTCCCGGTAATCTGGCGAGTCTCACCCATGCTCGCAGCCGCTCTCAGCCGCGTGCTGGGGCGCGTGCTTGTTTAGCGAAAATGCGCACGGTTTTGAATCTAGGCATGCCGCAGGCTTTTCTGCCGCCCCTATTGCGCCCTGATCTCGGCTTGTTGCATGCCTGTGGCTATACTGCGCAGACGGCGCCGGCACATCTGTTGCATGCAGCCGGTTCGACCGCCTACCAATGGACGGCCAATGCCGGCACCTGCGCCGCCGGCACTGATACCAGCGACGGGCGCGGCAGGATCGTGGTCGCCAATCTGGCGGCGATGCTGCATCGCAGCCGCGAAGCGCCGGCGCGGGCGCAGCAGCTGCGCGAATCTCTGCCGTGGCACATCGTCGATGCCTTGCCAACCCATGCCAGTCTAGGGGATGAAGGTGCAGCCAATCACAGCCGGGTGGAAGGGTCGAACGGCTTCTGTCATGTGTTTGTGTATGGTCACGATGGTGACGCTACGACGCGTTTTCCGGCACGGCAAAGCCTTACCGCGAGCCACGCAGTAGCGCGCTTGCTGCACCTGCCTGCCGAGCGTTGCTTATTTGTACGCCAGTCGCCAGTGGCCATCGATTGCGGAGCGTTCCACAACGACGTGGTGATGGTCGGATGCGACGATCGTCTGCTGCTGCATGAATCGGCATGGGATGATCAGGATGCGGTTTTGGCCGAACTGCAACGCCGCTGTGGCCGGCTGCACATCCGCGTGGTCGGTAACGCTGAGTTGACCCTGGGCGAAGCCGTGGCCAGCTACCTGTTCAATAGCCAGCTATTGTCCACCCCTAGCGGATGGACGCTGGTAGCCCCAGAAGAATGCGCCATGGGGCCGGCAGCTACCGTCGTCGCCCGTTTACGTGATGAAGGCTTCATCACTCATGCGAGTCTCATCCAAGTCCGCGAGAGCATGCGTGGCGGTGGCGGCCCGGCATGCTTACGGCTACGCGTGCCGCTGACCGAAGACGAGCTCGGTCGCGTGCATCCAGGCATCCGCCTGACGCCTGGCCGCATAACTCAGCTTGAGCAGTGGGTTGATACGCATTACCGCGAACAGCTGGCGCCAGCCGACCTTGCGGATCCCCAACTGCTCGACGAGATTGGTCGCGCCCATGCGGCTTTAGACCTGCTCCTGCAGCACACGGAGACGACCTCATGATGTTGGCCTTGTCAATTGTGGTCCGTCCGCAAAAAGCGGAATTACTGTGCCAACGTCTCCTGCAGAGCGGTCTGGTCGAAGAGCTGGCGGCCGCTGAATGCCGCGGGTATGGCCGGCAGAAAGGTCACCTCGAACATTACGAGGGCGGCGAGTACCACATCGATTTCCTACCCAAGGTACTGATCACCGGTGTCATCGACCGTATCGCTAAAGATCGCGTCATTGATCTCATCTGCACCACCGCCCGCTCGGGACGGATTGGGGATGGGAAGATTTTTTTCGTACCGGTGGCGAATGCGGTAGAATGATTTTTTAGTCGCGACTGATGATCGTGTGCGGTGTTTGCAGGTGAGAAGAACAGCCTTCTATCGCGCTGTCAGCGGTAAAATCGGTGCCGCCTTGGCCGGATCGATATAGCCCTTGGCGACACGTGCTGCCAATTGCTGGCGCATTGAGGTGCGGGCATGGCGAGCAATCACATCGGCGATGCCAAGCTCTGAGCGTTCATCGTGGATTTCTGTCCAGAATGCCGCGCTTGGGGCAAAGCTTTCGTAGACCACCATGCGGCGTCGGCTGCCATCAATGCAGCGTTCGCAACCGCGGTCGCGGTAATAAGCGCAAGCCTCAGCAGTCATGCCCAGCTGGACCAGATGAGCAGGATCCGCTTGATATGGTTCGCGGCAGACCGTGCAGGTCAGGCGCACCAGGCGTGGCGAAATCACCCCGCGGAGGGTGCGCGCCAAGACCCGCGGCTCGATGCCCATCATCAGCAATCCGGCGATGGTATCGGCGGCATCATTCCAGCGGCAGCTGGCAATCACTTTGTCGCCATTGATGGCGGCTTGGAAGACATCACGGGTGGTGTCGCGGTCGCCCAGGCCATCGACGTCCAACATCAACACCAGGTCGGGGTACTGACGTAAAGCGAGACGCAGAGCGTCTTGCCGGGGGGTGCGGTGATCGACCTGGATCTGCGCGATATCATCGCATTCGACATGCGTTTCTTCGGCTACCGCGACGGTGACCATACCGCTGAGATCAAGTAGACCCAGCATGCCGCCGAGGGTCTGGCCCTTACCGCTGCCGGCGGGGCCGGCGACCACGACCACACCGGGGCCATTGGCCAGCCAGTCGCGCCATTGGCGCACGTCGGATGCGGCGAACCCCAATTGCAATAAGTGTTGATGCGGTTTGACCAGGCCCATCAGGCGGAGGGCCGCCCGTGGCCCCTGCAGGGTCGGGGCAAGGGTCAGCTTGGCTTGGCGGCGCTGGTGGTCGTGATCGAATTCGACCACCCCTTCGATAGGACCTTCGACGCCGATGGTGGCTTGGCCGGCGGCACTTTTGCAGGCGTCGATGAGCTGGCGGAAACCGCTTTGGCTGAGGCGCTCGATTTCCTTGAGGCCGCTGCGCGCGCGCATGCGCACCCGTCCACCGCTGGCGATGGGTTCAATGTGCAAGGATACCGCCCCATCATCAACGCCCAGGCTCAACAGTTGGTGCAGGCGACGGATGCCAGTCGGCTGCGGTTCAAGACGGGCACTGCGGCGGGTCGCCTCACGTGCCAGCGGCGGTTGGTCGGCGCCGAGGAATTGCAGGTCAGTCAACAGTTCGCGGGCGTCGGCGTAACGGTCTTCCGGGCGTTTCGCCAAGAGGCGGGTTACCAGGGCCTCGACTTCATCAGGCAGGTCGTGTAGGTGACGCCGCAGCGGCTCGGGTTCCATGTGGGTGTGGCAGGCCAGCCAGCCCAACAAATCATTGGCGACGAATGGCCGTTGGCCGGCCAGGCATTCGTAGAGGACGATGCCCAGGCTGTAGAGGTCGCTGCGGCCATCGACGGGCAAGCCGCCAATCTGTTCGGGGCTCATGTAGGGCGGGGTGCCGCAGGCGACGCCTTCACCGGTGAGTTCAGCGCCTTCGGCCACTTGCCGGGCGAGACCGAAATCGGCGACTTTTACCCCGCCGTTCTCATCGATCATGATATTATCGGGTTTGATGTCGCGGTGCACCAGGCCCAGCTCATGCGCGGCGGCCAGGGCATAGGCGACCTCGGTGATAATGCGCAGGGCATGCGGGCGTTCGAGACTGCGATGGTGGGCTAGATGCTGGCGCAGGTTTTCACCAGCGACCATTTCCATGACGATAAAGTGCCGCCCGGCCTCTTCGCCGGCATTGAGGATGCGCACCACGTTCGGGTGGTCGAGTTGTGCTGCTGCCCGCGCTTCACGTAGAAAGCGATCGACGAAGGTGGGGTTGATCACCGGCGAGATGTTGAGCACCTTGACCGCGACATCCTTATCGAGGCCTTCATGCCGCGCGCGATAGACGCAGCCCATGCCGCCTTGGCCGAGCACCGAGATGATCTCGCAGCCGGCCAGGCGTTGGCCGATGCAGATCACACCCGGGTGGGTCTGCAACAGCGCCGGCGAGGTGGCGCGACTGCCGCTACCTGCACCGGCAACGCTGCCACTTTCGGCCGCCATGGCGATCACCGTATCGGCCTGATCGACTTGGCCGCAGCGAGGGCAAACCCCCGTCGTCGAATCTGAAAAAAGTGCGTTACAGGCTTGGCAACGGGTGGACATGCTGGCATACATCCTATCAGGCATTGGCGGCAGCGGCAGGGGTACATGGGGCCACCGTCGTTGCTTCATCAAACGCAAATATGATTACCAGCGTATCTGTCCGAGCAGAGACCGTCCTTCGCAGTTTACCGCTCAAAAGCGGGTGATGCCCAAGCCGAAATGGATCTGGCTGGCCGAATCGCCGGGTTGGCGGTCAAGCAGCCAGGCGAAGTCGAGGCTGACTGGCAGCTGAATGGGGAAACGAATACCTAACCCAACGGCGGTGCGCATATCGCTGAGCTTGGGGATCTCATCTTTACCCCAGACGTTTCCATAATCGGTGAAGGCCACCAAGCGGATGCCATCGTTGGTGCCCATCACCGGGAAGGACATCTCTGCGGTCAGCAGCAGATCCTTGGTGCCTCCGACATTGGCCTGTTGGCCGTGTATGTTGACCTCTTTCGGACTGAGATTGTAGTCCTCGAAGCCACGATGGCGCGGAGCCTGGCCACCCCCGCGATAGCGGGCATAGAAGGGCACGGTGTCGGTGTCAGCCAGCGGATCGAGCAGTTTATAATGGCCGGTTAAACGCAGGAAGGTGACGCCACCGTCTTCGACTTCGTATAACGGGGTATAGGTATCGCCGGTAGCGGCGTATTCGGCGTACTGTGCGCTGCCTGGCAACGGTGTGCCATAAAGGGTTTCGTTTAATCTGACCAGGTAACCGCTAGTCGGCAGCTGCCGATCATTCAAACGATCATAGGTCTGATACAGGCCGTTGCTGTTCTCGTAATAATGGCCGGCCAGTACGTCGTTGGCAGCATCGTTGGCGACGTTGGTGACCTGCATGTCGAAATAGCCATAGGTCATACCCAGGGCGAGATCGTTATTGAAGAATCGGCGGCCGACGCTGACCGAGCCGCCCAGGCGGCGCTCACTCCATTCATACGGTGATGAGTCCGAGCGATAGCCGTTGACGGTCAGCTCATAGGGACCGTCGAGCACGTGTGGGTTGGTCCACGTGGTGGCAATCGAACGGCGATCTTGCGAGGCATAGATGTCGAACGACAGCGTCTGTCCGGCGCCGCGATAAGCCTTGCCGGTGAGCACGCCAAACAAATCGAAGTTGGCCTCGGTATAGCCGATGCTGCCGAAGACGCCGGAGGCGCTGCTATAGCCAAGTTCGAAGCGCAGCGAGCCGGTGGGCTTCTCATCGACATCGACCTGCAGATCGACTTCGCCTGGACGATCTTCAGGAAATTGCGGCTCGAGCTTCAGCGGCCGGGCGATGTCACCACGGCCAGCAAAGATACCGGTGCGCTCGATTTGGCGGCGCGATTCGTCGATTTGGTCATCATTCCAACGATCGCCAGGATTGATGGCCATGCCGCGGCGGATCACCGCATCACGGGTCACGAGATTGCCGTGAATATCGACGCGTCCGACTTTATAGCGGCCACCTTCGGTGACGTGGATGGTCAGATCGACAATGTGGTTTTTGGTATCGAGACGACGATCGACGCCAACTTCGCAGCGTGCATATCCTTGATTGGAAATCACCCGGCGTGAACGCTCGATGGCGCCGAGGGCCTTGCCCAGATCATGGCCGCGACGCTCTTCACGCGGGTCGCCATACAGGTCGAGGCGTCTGAACCACGCCCCTTCAGGCATATCGAAGGCTTCCAGCAACTGCACTGATGGCGCCACGGTATTGCCGAGGAAGTCGACCTTGCCCAGACGATAGCGAACACCCGGTTCAACGGTGTAAATCATCACCACGCGGTCATTGTATTGGCCATCGGCTACCAGATTGGGTCCGTGGCGGCGGCGATCTTCGGTTGGCCGCACATAGTCGGCGATTTCACGGCGAGTAGCTACCAGCTTGGCGTCGAGCCAGCCGAGATCCTGCAAGGTGCGTACGATCGAGCCTTCATCGAGGCTGACCAGCTCGGGCTGGTACGGCTTGCCGGTGTCATTGAACAGACCACTGGGATTGTACACCCCTGGATCGAAGACCCTGGCCGAGACGCCCTCGGGCAGGCCTTGGATGAGGACCCGGCCGACCTCGATCTCTTGGGTGGTGTCGATGCGGAAGATGACGGTGATGGTGCCGTCGACCGCTGGCGTCTCGACGGTGACGCGGGCATAGCGATGGCCATCATCCTGCAGTTTGCGCAACAACGCACAGCGATCGTTTTCAAGCAGCAGCGGATTGAGGTAGGTACCGGGTTTGGTATCAACCAGCTTCTTCAGCTTGTCGCGATCGAAATAACCCATCTCGTTGAACACCGCATCGTTGTCATTGGGGCCGGCGGGGCGCCAATTATAACCATGCCGCACCACCCGCTCGAAAGTCTCATAGCGCACGTCGCCGACATAGGGCAACTCGACAAATCGGTAACGCACCGCCACCGTGCGGCCGTCGTCGCCATAGGTCAGGTCGGCTTTCACCTGGGTGAAGGGTCCCATCTTTTCGATGGCGCGTACGTCATCGGCAACCGCCTGCTGCAACTGGCTGGCGACGTATGAACGTCCTTGCCGCACATCGACGATGAAACGCACCCGATCCGGGTGCACATGCTTGGCGCCGATGATTTCGACGCCCGTCACTTGCAGGGTCGGCTCGGCAGCTTGCACCACGCCGGGAAGTACCGCAGCGCAGACAATCACGGTAGGGATGAACAGGCGGCTCAACGACACGAAGACTCCCAGGAGGTTTGGCATAGTAGACTCGGGCCGTCGTGCGCCAGCGGTTGGCGTAGGCCACAAGCGGCGTAGCCTGACACCCATGGTTGACGTTACGCCGCCGTTGCTCCAGGTCCGCGATCTGGTGAAGCATTTCCCACAACGAGCCGGCGTTTTCGGCGCTACCAAAGGCGCTTTGCGGGCGGTGGACGGCGTCAGTTTTGACCTGCATGCGGGTGAAGCGCTGGGTCTGGTCGGCGAATCGGGGTGTGGCAAGACTACCACCGGCCGCTGTTTATTGCGTCTGATCGAGCCCACTGCCGGCAGCATTTGCTTCAACGGCCAGGAATTGGTCGGATTGTCGCAGCGTCAGTTACGGCCAATGCGTCGCCAATTACAGATGATTTTCCAGGATCCGTAC
>JAYVTR010000405.1:0-2419 GCA_043788625.1 Planctomycetota bacterium | reverse complement strand
CGGCTGGCTGCATGCCTGGACCGCTGTCGTGGATGGCGATGGACAAGTCCCCTTGGCGCAGATGAGCGACTAGGGAAATCGAACCGCTAGCCGTGAACTTGACGGCATTTGACAACAGATTGACGACCACCTGCCGTACCTTGCGCTGATCGGTACGCATGCAGCGCGGTACATCAGAAGCGATCGTCAAATGCAACTGGAGTTGCTTTTCATGGGCGCGCAGCAGGAACATGTGCCGCACACTCGCCAGTAGTTCATGAACATCGAAATCTTCGGCATCAAGTGAACTCCGTCCGGCTTCAATGCGCGCCATATCGAGAATGTCGCTGATCAACGTCAGCAGGTGTTCGCCTGACCGATTGATGACTTCGATCGCCCGTTGGTGGGAGGGCGCCAAGCTCGTGTCATGCCCCAGCAACTGGGCATAACCCAGCACGGCATTCAACGGCGTGCGTATCTCGTGCGACATGTTAGCTAGAAAATCGCTCTTGGCGCGATTGGCGGCCTCGGCTTCTTCTTTGGCGCGGATATACGAAACTTCCAGATGCCTGGCTTCGGTGAGCGCCGCCAGGGCACTGCGCCTGGCATCATCAGTCTGCTGAGTAAGTTGACCAGCGGCCTGGGTAGCCAGTTCAAGGTCTTCGGTCCGCGTCTGTACCAATTCTTCGAGATGCTCACGATGGCGACGCAACTCCAGTTCGCTTTGCGTGCGCTCGGTGATGTCCTCGTTGACTCCGATGACGTGCAATTGGCCAGCAGCAGCCTTAAAGGTCTTGGCTGTGGCTTGGATCATGCGCACTCCGCCGTCTGGCCAAAGAATGCGAAAGGTGGTGTCGAAGTCGCCGGCATTGTGCAGCGCCCCCTGCAGCTCGCCGATAGCCCGTTCGCGGTCATCGGGGTGCAGGGCCTTGGACCAGGCCTGGAAGGGCACATCAAATTCTTGGCGATCGATGCGATATATGCGGTACATGTTCTCATCCCACACCACCTGGTTGTGTGCGACATCCCAATCCCAGACGCCGATAACAGCAGCACGCGTAGCCAAGGCCAGCCGGTCACGACTTGCATGCAGTTCAACCTGATCGGCACGGTTGCGATGCTGGAGTGTCAATAATCTACCGAAAATAACCGCTCCCAGCGGATAGGCGATGCTCACTGGCAGAGAATAGGAAAGGTAAGTATTCCACGCGATGGCACTGGGTAAGGTCATGGCACATGCCAAACCAGCCAGCGTCGTAGCCAGTCCCAACAAGAGATGATGTTGAAAACGCAAGCGCTCCGGCCGACCCTTGACCAGGTGCGAGATCAGAGGACCAATTATCATCGCCGCGCCGATGGATAGCGCCCCGGTGGCCATGCCGCCGCCGATATGCACACAGCAGCCACAAACCAGCATGCCGGCGACCAGCACCCCGGCGACCACTGCCGCTGGCACCCCGCCGTAGGCGCCGGCGAGCGCAATCAAAACCACACGCAAGTCAATCATCACTCCCGGAATGATCTGGATTTGCATCAACATCCCAAACAAAGCGATGACAGTAAACTGCACGCCGATAACCAAGCTGCGATATTTCGGGCACAGGCCTTGCCACCACGGATAGATCTGCGGTTCGACATATAAAAGGGCCAGCATCATGGCCATATTCTGACCCAGGCCGGCAATCAGGGCCAATGACTCGCTCATGCCTTGGGCTCGAATTCGACAAGAGCGTACAGCCGATCGCGAATGGGCGCGAGGTCGCCAGTGAAAATCGCTGGCTGCAAGACAGCGCGTTCGATGAGGCTCACGTGCTGGAGCTGCGTGGACAGATCGATGCCGTGGTTAGCCGTCGCCACCACTACCTGATGTGCAGTGCCAAGGGCATACAGTCCATAGGCCGCCACCAACAGCGCTATCAAGCGGTGCACATGATGAACCCGAACATGATTGCGAGCTGCCGGGCCTTGTCCTCAGCCTCGCCACGCATCAGCGTGAGAACCTCCATCTGTTGTTCGATGTCGTACCGATGCTGCTCAGTATCTGATTGAGTAGAAGTCTGGGATAACAAGGAGTTCCTGATCCCCTACCAATGACGGTCAGGAACTGGGGGAAAATCGAGATTGTCAGTGTACCCCATTTAAAAACGTTGAGCCATAAGTTTTTAAATGGTGACAGAAATTGTATATTGCCTTAATAGTCGGACATTTTCTTCTTTAACTCTAGAACGCTGCAATTGGCCTTATCCCGCAAACAAATGTCATGTGCACTGGTTGCTAAACCTGCCGGTGATGCAGTCGAATGAGCTGTTAATATAATTGCGATAAAGGGAAATATCGAACTCATAATCCTGAAAAACGCTCTTCCCCACTCGTAGAACGAGCGAGGTAACATAGGGCTTCAGGTCGTGAATAGCCTATGCGAGACTCTGCGGACCAGCCC
>JAYVTR010000404.1:0-6414 GCA_043788625.1 Planctomycetota bacterium | reverse complement strand
TCCACGTCGTGGAAATGCGCGGATGGCCGATGGCGCTGATCTCGGTCACCTGCGTTGCCGCGCTCGCCCGACGTAGCGACACGGTGGTCGCCGGGACATCGGCGTTCTCGTTCATCTGCGCCACCGGATAAAGATCGAAGACACCGTTCTTGCTGCGCCACAGCTCGGCCTACACATCGCGCTGACCGGTCCAGCTGTCGCGGGTGACGCCCAGCGAGGTCAGCAATTCATCGAGCACTTCCTGGGCACCACTACCCGGACGATAAACGCCGCCAGCGTCTTTGACCTCACGCCAAAAAGTCGAGCCGAGGGTGATGATGGTGCCCTTGCCGAGATGACGGGCGGCGATCGCCACCTTGCCCTGGCCCGGCTGCGTCTGCACCCATTCAGCAATAGCTTCAACATCGGCAGTGCCGGGGGTGAGATCCACCGCTGGACCGGTGACGTCAACGCCCTGCCAGTCGAGGGCCAGGCCCCAGCCGCGCACCTGCTTGCCGCGGAATTGCGGCCACAGCGTCTGCGTCTGACTGAACTGCAACGGTCCGCCGATGCCTTCGCCACGATTGGTGGCGGTGACGCCGGTCAGGCGCGACAGCGGCCAGCTGTCGGCACCCTCGGGTGCATGGCGACCGGTGAGGTGCTGGGCGATGAAGATGCCGCCGCCGCGCACATAACGCTCGATCGCACTGACGTCGTCCTCGGTCATCACCTCGGTGCCGGCATCGAAGAGCACGGGAAAGGCATCGGTCACCCCGGCGGCGACGTCGGGCAGATCAACGAGCTGCCCGGTGCGGCCGCAGGCCTGCAGTTCGCCACGCGTCAGATCGACATTGTAGGGCGTATCGATGCCGAGGCGGGTGGTGCGGTTAGAACGCAGCACGGCCACGGTCGGCAGGATGCGCTCCATTTTTCCGACGCACTTCATCAGTTGGCGATGGCCATCGATCCATGCATTCAACTCGGGCTTGGTGCGGTAGAGGTCATTGTGAAAGACGATGTCGACCGCGTCATCGGCGAGCATCAGGTAAAAGGCGAAGAAGTTGCGCAGCTCGTCGGCGGTAAACGCCGGATTGCCCGGCTCGCTGCTGTGCTGACCGCCACGCGCCTGAATGGCGCTGGTGGTCCACGGCGCCCAGCACGCCCCACTTTGGCCGGTGTCGCGCGGATAGGCGCCATAACGGTTGAAGAGGTCGACCATGCCGTCGTAGTTCTCATTCACCGCCATGACCTTCATCGGCCGGTATGGATCGCCGGCACGTGTCGCTGCCATCGCATTTTCAAGACCGGCAGCGCGCAGGCGTGGGGCAAAATTCACCGCATCGAAATAGCGCCGATTGAGCGGCTCGCTGCGATTGGGAAAGCCCTCTCTGCCAGTCGGCGAAAGAAAAATGTACGACGGCACCGGTGAACCCCTGGTGTCGAGGACGATGCGATTGGTGCCAACGACCAGCGCCTCGCCGACCGCAAAGCTGAGATCGCTGTCACCAGCTACCGGATTCTGCGAACTCAAATCAATCAACGGTTTGCCATTGACCCACACCTTCATCGAAGTGTGCGCCCCGTGCCACCAACTGCGCGAGATGTGCAGGAACTGCGGCTTGTTGGCCTGCTCGGCAGAAATTTCGACGCTGCGCCGCAGCCAGTAGGACGGATTGTTATCCGGCTCCCAGCTGCGCGCATACAGCAGCAGCATGGCATCGTTGCAGTCGACCGGCACCCATCCTTGCGGAGCATTGACGGGGTCGAACCACTTGCCGGCGGTCCCGGCTTTTTCGCGATCGGCGTGGCCTTCCCAGATGCCGCGCAGACTGATCGAGGTCGGTGCATCCCAGCCGGAAAAGTCCTTGGTCATCGGCAGCGTGACGTCGTTCCACGTGCGATAGGCGTCGGCACGGCCGGTGTGGCGCAGCGACACCGCCTGCAGGTCGAGGTGCAGTTCGTCACGCAGGTAAGCCTGCCAGGCCCGTTGCGTCTCGGGCAGACCGGCGACGCGATCGAGGCTGAGCGTACCGGAGCCGGAAAGCTCAGGCGACACATGATGACCGATAAACCACGGATCGGCAGCCGCGCGCTCGGCAATGCGGCGGCGGGTATCCATGACCCACGGATCCGTGGCCTCGACCGGCTCGAAGGCGACCTCGGTGGTCATATTTTGACGATCAAAGACAGGCGCGATCACCGACGGCCCATCGGCGAGCGGGATGTGCGGCAGCGGGGTGATGTTGCGTACCCACGCCGGCCGCGTCGCCGAAGCCCAACCCAACAGCATACGATACGGCACGCCGTACTGCTTGGCCTTGGCTGAATACCAATCGAGCACCGTCGTGTCGAGCACGCCGGGGGCGACCAGGCGGCCTTCGTCGACGCCGGTGGCGCACATCGTAAAATGTTTTTCAGCGAACCATTTCATGTCCGCTTCGAGATCCTGCGGCAACACGCCACCACCAAGCACCCAGAATCCGACGGCGGCATTGTCAAAACAATCCAACCATGCGGGGTGGCTATGCGCCACAATTGGACGCCATGCGCTGAGATGGAGTTCTTTGACACGCGCACTCAGCGCTTCACGGGTGAAGGCGAAAAGCACTTGGAAGCGCTTCCCCTCGACTCCCAAAAGCCACCACCCGCCGTGATCAAGCGCCACCACCGTACCCGCCAGGCCGGTGCCTTCGACCACCCGCACCGGTCCCATCGCTGTGGCATCGGCGAGGAACTTAGAGGCGCACCAACCCACCTGCTCGGCGCTGTCGGCGGTGATACTGATCCACGAACCGCCGTCACGCTCAGCCGGGCCGGAATGCTGTTCGCTGTGCAGCTCACCGAGGCCACGTAGGCGCACGTCGGTAGCCATATTCGTGGGAGCCACAGGAGCTGGCTCGACCGCCGCCAGCGACTCCATGGCTATGGTGAAGAGCAAACCGATGAGCGGGAAGGAGAAGCGCACATGACCACCGCTGGAAAAGTAGACTGAATGAGACTCGCAGACCTGCGGCTGCTCGACAATTCTATATAAAGAATAATTAGAATAATGTCAATTGAAACCTACAAAAATTTGTAAGTTTATTTTTATAAGGTATTTATAAAAATTTTATATTTTTCACCTGCATATCGCTTCAACCATTCATTGTATATTTAGAAGAATAGAATATATATTTCAACGCATGCAGGATGTCCTTTCAGATTTTAAAGTCACCCAGCCGGTCGCTCAACACGAGCAGATCACTGCCTTCATGCGTCAGCAGATCCACTCCGGCACCCTCGCCGCTGGCTCACGCCTGCCGACCACGCAAGAACTCGCACGTGGCTGGGGCGTCACCATCACGGTCATTCAATCCGCCCTCGCACCGCTGGTACGCGAAGGCCTGCTGCTGCGCCGGCCACGCCTCGGCACCGTGGTACGCGAGCGTTCGCCGACACTGATGCGCGTCGGTCTCTATCGCATTAGCGACCCGGCCCGCGAAGGCGCTGATCATTTTTCGCGGCGCTTGGCGGCGGTGAGCGTCGCGCAGCTGGCGCAACGCGGCATCGACACCGAGCTGTTCACTGATCTGCGCCCCGAAAACGAACGCACCGAACCGTCGCCACCGCTGATGCAGGCCATCCGCACCGGTCGCATCGACGCCGTGATCGGCTGCGAAAGCGAAGCCCGGGTCAATCCGTGGCTCGCGCATTTGTCAGTGCCCTCGGTCCTGTATGGCGCACCGGGGTTCGCCAACGGTATCGGCCATGACCTTCAACAATTCGGACGTGCCGGCGTCGCCTGTCTGGCTGCCCGTGGCTGCCGTTCAGCCGGCCTGGTGTCAGTTTTCCCCACCGACAAGGTCATGCTGGAAAGCCCCGGCAACCACTCCAACGAACTCTACCGGGGGTTCCTCGATGCCGTGAGCGCAACCGGCCTCAGCACTCGTCCGACGTGGATCGGCACACCGCGGCCCGAGGTTTTCCTGTACGAAAGCAAGGCTGAGCAATTCGGTTATGATGCCATCCGCGCCATGTGGTCACAACCCGAGCGCCCTGACGGCGTGGTGGTTTTCACCGACCTGGCCGCGCGTGGCGTAATCATGGGCCTGCTGTCGTGCCTGAATGACGACCAGCCCAAGCCGCACCTGGTGCTGCATCGCAATTCCGAATTGGGCCTCTTTTGTCCACTGGCAGCGGATTACCTCGATGTCAGCCTCGCCGGACTCGCGGCCACGCTCATCGATCGGCTCGAACGTCAACGCGCTGGGGAAACCCTGACTTGGACCGAGATCCCCTTCCTAAGCGAAGCCGCCACAGCGAACCTGGCTAGCACCTAGTCCATCGACCAGCGACTGACTGCCACGACCAAGCTGCCTCGATCATGGTCTTCGGTGAAGCCTCAGAGATCTCTGGCAGTTTCGCGTGCACATCGGTGGCACGCTGGTCCGCGCCGCGCCAGGACAGGCAAAGGACCATGATCGTTTCGATGCCAACTGCTGGAAGACCGGCAACGGCCACTTGGTGTTTAAACTCGTCAGCGGCCTGGATGCCAGTGTCGTACATCTGGTCGAGTTCGAGCCCTGGTTCGCCGACCAAGACCACAAGCTGCGCTTGGAAAGCATCTGTGTCGCCGACGAACCTGCGACCGTCGAGGCCGCGCCTTAATCGCCTGAGGATTTTTATTCAGGGGGTCCCTGACCCCAAAAATCCGCCAGGATCGTTAAGAACCAGCCTCAAGCCGGCACAGCCGCATATTCACCCGACGCTTCCTTGCGCTTGATCGAGGTCACCACCAGATGCAGCCAAGCGATGCTTACCGCGGTCAGGCCGAACAGCAGCACGAAGGCGCTTTGACGGATGCCGAGGTTGCTTTCAAAGACACCGAACAAGGGCATCAACAAAGCCCCGCCGAGAGCGCCGAGGGTGCCGACCAGGCCGCCGACAGCGCCAACATCTTTCGGAAAATAATCAGGGATGTAACGATACACCGACGCTTTACCGACGCCCATGCACACGCCGATGGCAATGATCAGCACGGTGAAGGCTGGGATATTCAAGCCGGTGACGCCCAACGGCAAGGCCAAGGGTACGCACAGCAGGGCCATGGCTATGAACACCAGATACGTGACTGGCCGGGCGCCGAAACGATCTGACAGGTAACCACCCAAAGGACGCAACAGACTCGCTGGAAAGATGAACAGCGCAGTCAACAAGCCGGCGACGGCCGGGGTCACGCCATACACGTCGATGTAGTAAGTCGGCAGCCACAGGCTGAGCGAGACATAGGCACCGAAGACCACCACGTAGTATAGGCCGAAGCGCCACACGCGGACTTCCTTCAGCGGCACCAGCATGTCGCTGATGGCACGACCGGCACCGGGAGTGCGCTCTGGCTTGGGCGCGGCAAACCACACCACCGCCGCCATCACTACCAGTAATACACTGTAGAGCACCGGCACTGCCCGCCAGCCGCCGGGGATCAGGCCGTCGAACAAGCCCGCTACCGGTATCGCCGCCAATACCGCTGGCCCGATCAGCTTGGTCACCGAGGCGCCGACATTGCCAGCTCCGAAAGTGCCCAGCGCCGCTCCCTGGCTCTGCTTGCTGAACCACGCTGAATTCCAGGCGATGCCTACGGCAAAGCTGTTACCGGCGATGCCAAACAGCAGGGCATAGGTCAATAGCTGGGTATAATTGTGCGCCGTCGACAGCAGCCAGCAGGGCACGGCCGCAAACAACAGGATGAAGGTCATCGCTGCCCGGCCGCCGAGGCGATCGGTGAGGATGCCCGCAGGCAGGCGCAACAGCGCCCCGGCCATCACCGCCGTAAAGCCGGCCCAGTACATCTGCGTCTGGCTCAACCCTAAATCTTTGGCAATCGATTTGCCAAGCATGCCGAACTGCAACCAGACTGCGAACAGTAAGGTGAAGGCGATGGTGGATAAGATCAGAACCCGGCCGGCGCCAACATTTGCAGCGGATGGGGTCGTGGTCAAAGGAACGGTGCTCATGGCGAAGGACTCCAGAAGGACCTCAGCCTACACACTGGCACCCCATCCCGACAAGATGAGCAAACTGATGCACCACCGGGATGATTTAGGTGACACTTGGTGGAAATACCTAAGTAAAGTCGTAAATGATTTAAATGATATAATTTATAATAAATATCGCAAATCAACTCAAGCTCATGCCAAATATTTTCGAAAAGATTGCTGCGCCGCGAAGCTAATCAAATAAGTGAATGCTTCACGCTGCAGCATTTTGCGACGACCAGCGACCAGCTTACGTAGGGCTTGCTGAACAAACCTCATTCCATCTTACGTGATGCCAACGAGCGGCCCCATCCGCATATTCATTACCGAATGTAGTTTCGTACACTCCTGGGGTTCACGAAATAATCCCAGGTGGCCGTGGCATGACGGGTCTGAAGGCGTCGCGAGAGGTGCCGAGGGC
>JAYVTR010000403.1:0-8861 GCA_043788625.1 Planctomycetota bacterium | reverse complement strand
CCGCATGCTGCTGCTCTACGCCGGTGCCCCGGATCTGCTGGGCGTAACCGTGAAAAGCCTGCAATCGATCCTCGGTGCCTTCACCGCCACGACCTTGATGCCCACCTGGCCCGAATTCCTCGGCTCGCACCGCCACCTGCACAGCCCGCTGGCGGTCGTCGACGGTGATTTAGACGCCGCCGTCCTACGCCTGATCGACAACCACCTCACCAACGAAGATCACGCCCTCCGCGCCGAGCTTCGCTAGCTAAAACGGCGCTAGCCGTGCATCTGCGGCGTTGCCGGAATCCTAACATGGCGTGTGCCATGCTTCGTCATCCGGCGCCTTGCAGCTGCACGACTAGCGCCGTTTTAGCTGGGTTTTACGTTTATAGGAAAGACCACCTGTAAAGGGAGCTAGCCGCGTAGCTACTGTACGACGATCACCGTTTTAGTGTGAGATGCATACCTCGATAAAAAGACCACCTGCCAAAGGCAGGTGGTCAAAAAAAATAACCTGTAAAAACCGCGCGAGCGGGGCAGCTGCCAGGCGCCGGGTGCCGACGCATGGCCCGCCATGCTAGGCATCCGGCAACGCCGCAGATGCCCTGCTCCCGCGGATTTTTAATTACCGTTTGGCGGCGCCGGCGGTTGCGAAACAGCCTTGTTCGCTGATGAAAGACTTCGCTTTCAGATCCATGTCCGAGGTGGTGATTAACCAGCCGGTGACTTTCTGGCTCTTGAACTTGTCGAGCTTCTGCAACTTGTCGCGCATCTCGACAAAGGCTTCACTGTCCTTTGGCGTGACCTTGCTGTCACGACGCTTGATGTCGACGAACCACACATCTTTGCGACCACGGGCAAGGACGATGCGGCCAGTGCCTTCCATTCCAAAATCTTTTACCGGCACGGCTTCGACACTTTGGAACACGGGAAGGCGGGTATCGTCAGGACCGACGGCATTGACCACTTCAGCGGGTAGGGGGTGACCGGCCTTTAGCAGGCGGATGATGGCTTCTTCCGTTGCTCGAATAGCGATGCGCACAGGGACTCCTTGGTCGACAGTTGTAAGTGTTTCAATTGGAAAGAACGTCCAGCTTGGCAGCTGCTAGCTTATTGAAGGCGAGGAGTCTAGCGAAAAATGCCGAAACTCAAGGTCGGGTATAGATGCGACGTGAATCACTCCACAAGCCCTTGATAGTCGAGGGCGCTGTGCCCCTACCAATGGGGGTTGCCGCTTGAGAAAACGGTGTGAACGCTCGCTAACGATAAGGATTTCCGCCAGAGGTGGCGTACGAGTTCGAGTTAGGAGGAATCTACTCCGCTAGCTTCCTTTTATGGATGCATGCCGGCAACGGCGCGGGCCACCCGACGATGGCGCTCATAGGTGGTCGCTACGGCCTTGCTCGCCAGCAGATCGCGCACTTCATCAATGGTGCTAGCGCTGCCCGGATGCGCATGTCCTCGCCAGCAGTCGAGGGCTAGAGCGGCATTGGCTACCACCATGTCATGCAGCGGGCCGGTTTCTTCGCCAGTCAGCAAGCGCTTGAAAATGATGGCATTCTCGGGCGCGTCGCCGCCGGGCAGAGCGGCATGATCGAGGCCGTGGTGATGGAAATGTTCCACGATGCGATGATGGGTATGGCCGTCGGCGACTTCCCAAAGATGGGTGGGACCGGTGATGGAAACCTCATCCAGGCCGGGGTGGCCGCGCACCACGATACCGCGTTCAACGCCGAGCAGGGTCAGGGCTCCGGCAATCACCTGGGCAGTGGCCTCGTTGGTGACCCCGACCACTTGGCGGGTCGGCCGGCAGGGATTGGCGAGTGGTCCAGCAAGGTTGAAGATGGTGCGGCCGGTTACTAATTTGCGCAGCGGCGCGACCTTGGCGATGGCCGGGTGGAAGGCGCGGGCGAAGATGAAACATAACCCGGTTTTGACGAAGATCTCAGCGATCTGCCGCGGTTCCAACTGGAAGGGGATGCCTAGCGCATCAAGCAGGTCAAAGCTGCCGTTGGGCCGCCTTGAACCACGATTGCCATGTTTGGTGACCGGTACGCCAGCCGTGGCCAAGACGAAGGCGACGGTAGTCGAAACGTTGAAGCGTGTCAGGTCGCTGCCTCCGGTGCCGCACAGATCCATGCTCGGACCATTCAGCGGTACTTTCACTGCTCGTTTCAAGAGGATGCGCACGAGGGTCGCCAATTCGAGAGCGGTTTCACCACGCGCCGTCCACTGGCTCAAGATTGATGCACCGTCTGCCGCCACCACCTCATGATCGAGTAGTCCGGCAAGCAACAGCTCGACTTGCTCTTCGTCCATGCCGCCTGATTGGTGGATCCATGTATGGGCATTGGCGAGGGGCTGCATCATGCTTTCAGTGTGCAGCGCCTGGCAAGTCGCAAGAGGGCCGTTACCTCATGCGCCGGGAACCCCTTGATTCGCAGGCCGGTGTGGAAAAGTTGAAAGCGCTTCCAAACGCTTCCGTTTGGCACGTACCTCAGCCGGAGCCTGTGTTTTTTTATGACTACTCCTTCGACCACGTCCGCCACGCCTAAGCCCTTCCGGGTTGGTTTTATCGGCGCCGGTGGCATTGCTCACACCCATTCCGAGAACCTGAAAAAAGTCCCGGGCGTTGAAGTGGTTTGTGCGGCTGACGTGAATGAAAAAGGTCTGCTCAGCTTTAAGGAAAAACAGGGTGTCGCGCGCACCTATGCCGATTACAAAGAGATGCTCGCTAAAGAAGCCGGCAATCTCGATGCTATTTCCGTGTGCACTCCCAACGGCCTGCATGCGCCCAACTCGATCGCCGCCCTCGAAGCCGGCCTGCACGTCATGGTTGAAAAGCCGATGTCGATGAATGCCGTCGAAGGCCAAGCGATGATCGACGCCGCTGCCAAGGCCGGCAAGCATCTGGTGGTTGGTTTCCAATGGCGCTTCGATCCCAAGACGACGGTGCTCAAGCACCAGGCCGATGCCGGCGTGTTCGGCAACATCAAATACGTTCGCGTGCAGGCCCTGCGCCGGCGCGGCATCCCCAACTGGGGCGTGTTCGGGCGCAAGGACCTGCAGGGCGGCGGGCCGATGATCGATATCGGAGTGCACGTCACCGAAATGGCGCATTTCGTCATGGGTTGTCCGAAACCGGTCGCCGCCAGCGGTATGACCGCAACCTATATTGGTGACAAGCCGAGCAGCGATATCTCCAGCATGTGGGCGGGTTGGGATCATAAGACCTACACCGTTGAGGATCTCGCGGTTGGTTTCATTCGTTTTGCCAATGGCGCGGTGATGGTCATTGAGTCATCGTTTGCCGCGCACATCGAAAAAGACGTGTGGAACTTCCAGATCATGGGCGACAAGGGTGGTTCGACGTTTGACCCGCTGCAGATTTTCACCGACTACAACGGCCAGATGTGGAACAACACCCCCGGCTGGGTCGGCAGCGATAACCACTTTTTCCTCAAGATGAAACATTTCGTCGAAGTGTGCCGCGACGGTCGCGTCAATGAATCGACCGGCGAGCATGGCCTCATGGTGCAGAAGATGCTCGATGGCATTTATGCCTCGGCACAATCGAAGAGCGAAGTCATCATCGCCTAAGCGAGAGCATGGTTCGTTTGCGCATGCGGCCCCGGGAAAATTCCCGCGGCCGCATGCATTTAATCGGCGCCGATGCGTCAGGCGTTTACTCCAGGGTAAACCATTGAACTTCGACACGACGGTTTTTATCGGCATCCGGCCCGGCCGGTTCATCCCAGCCACGGCCGACGGCTTCGATGCGTTGCGGATCGAGTTTGAGGCGTTCGATGAGCACGCGTTTAACCTCGGCGGCGCGCTGCTTGGACAGCTCGACGGCTTTCATGCCCATGCTTTTCACCAGCGCATCGCCACCTTGTTTGCGGAACTCTTCGACCCGCGCATTATCGACGTGGCCGCGCAAGACGATCAGCGAACCCGGACTTACCTGGAGGTAGGATTTGATCGAGGTGAGGAATTGCGTGTTTTCCGAACGCCCCATATCGAGCGTGGAAGAATTCGGTTCAAAGAAGAAGCGCACATCTTTGGACAACAGCGGCGCGCCTTCCAGCGAGGCACCGGCGGCCGAGCGGATCGGCGCAATGGCGATGCGTTGGTCTTTGAATTCTCCTGCCGCCTGCAGACCGCTGAGTGCGGTGGTGACGAGGAAGCGTTCGTGATCAGCCGGGTTGGGAATCAGCTTGGGGCCATAGGCTGAAATGGCCGACTGGAAGATGCCGCCGAATGAGCCGGCGGAATCGATGGTACCGTTGAAGAAAGCGATGTTCTCCGGCAGGTTCGACAGGTGCACGCGCGCCAGTTCGGTCTTGGCACGGGCGCGATCCCAGGCAAAGGCCTTCATCAGTCCGTCGAGGTTGGCGTCGGGATTGTCGCGTACTTGCTGATTGCCCCAGATGAGGCCGTGCACCAGAGCCGCCACGCGATCCGCATGCGCTTCGGCCCAGGCGCGATTGAACACCAGGATGTCGGCCACCATCAGCAGGTTCTTGTTGCTGACCAACAGCCGGGCTTTGCCATTGCTGGCTTCGAGCACATCGTACACCCGCGGTGCCCAACTGATGCAGCCGGCCAGGCGCGGATGACTGCGCTTGAGTTCGCTGGCGAACAAATCAGCCGCCGAAAACGCATCTTCACAATAGACGACACCGATCTTATCGGCGTCCGCGCGTTGCGTCAGATCAGCCAGCACCTGCACACTGATACCGGCTTCGCCGGCAAGATAGCGAATCAGGAAGTCCGATTCATTGAACTGCGCCGAGGAGATGACCTGCCCACGCAAGGCGTTGATGGAGGAAATTTCCTGACGCACGATGATGGCATCGGCACCGCGCGAATAGCTGATCTGCACCGGCACAGTGACATTGAATTGCCGACCGAGCACCGCCAGGGTATCGACGGTGGTGGCCAGGGCGGCGATCTTGCCGCTGTTGACGTCCGAAAACAGATCCACTTCCGAGCGTTTGAGACGTACTTGAAAGCCATGCACCTTGGCGAAATGGCTGTCGGGATTGGGCTCAAGGCCGTGGTTGGCAGCGATCAGGCCGGCGTAACCGGCATACTCGCTGATGCTGATATCGATCACCGTATCCGAACCAGAGTACGGTCCGGCGAGGTCGAGGTGCGGTACGCTCAGGGCCGGTTCGATGGTCTTCGGGGCGTTAGCGTCAGGCACATCCACAACGTTTGGATCCACGCTCGTGGTGGTGCCCGGTTTGCTGGTAGAGACGTTGGTTGATGGGGTGAGTGGTTGCGGCCGCATCATCAGCCAAGCGCCCAAGCCGATCAATCCACCCACCAGTATGAGGGTGAAAAATGTCCCAAAAGCTGTCAGACGTGGGCCAGGAGGGGTGTCATTCATGGGGGCAGTCTAGTACCAATGGCTCATTGTCATGCGTAAGTGCGGTTTGTCTGGCGCTGCGCTGCGTTTGGTGCATTCAGTGCATGCGGCGGCAAGGGCGGTGCATCTTCCCAGGCCAGGTCGCTGGTGAGGCGTTGATCGCGCATCCAACGGTTGGTATTGGCTAGGGAATCACCGAGTCCCTGAATGGTCGTCGACAGGCTGCTGCCGTCGGTGCCGCCGGCCGCCAGCAGGGATTGTTCACGGATCAATTCGGCTTGTTGGCGCAAACGTTCGATCTCGGCGTCGAGATAGGCCAGACGTGAGCGGGCTTCGTCGAATTGCTGCAGGCGGGTGCGGACGATGGTCAATTGCCCGTCAAGACTGGTGGCGAGTTCGCTGCTGGCTGCGTCATCAGCGCTCTGCGCGCGGCGTTGTTCCAGGTCGCTGAGTTTTTTCTTCAGTGCCTTCCGCTCGTCATTGCTGGTATCGGCTACTGCCAGCACTGCGGTGCGCGCTGCCAGCAAGCGCAGATGCAGCCAGCAGAGTTGACGTAATTGCTCGTCTTGCTGCGCTAGCAGGGCCTCACCATCGCGGTTGAGGGCGAGGATCATCCGACAGCGTTCTTCCAAGGCTTCCTGTTGGGTGCGCGTCTCGGCGTCCAATTGCGCGAGCAGGGCCGTGCGTCGATCAGGCTGGTTCGCCGGTGGCTGTTGAGCATCGACCACGGCACGAAACCGGCGGCTGGAAGTGAGCATCACCAGATAACCGATTTCCATGCCGGCGCCGACCAGCAGCAGTGCGGGATGGATGAAGAATCCGAGCATGCCGATGGCCGCCAAGCCGAGCCAGTTGGGTGGCAGCGGCATGCCCAGCGGCCGGGCGTTGAATGCAGCCCACAGATAGTTGCGTAAGCCCATGGCGATCAGTCCGTACGCAGCTTACAGCCCGGCCTTGATGCCACGCCGGGTAAGGGCATGGCGGAGCAGTTCGATTTCGGGGCCATGATCCGGGGCGAGGGACTTGCTCTCGTTGGCCTTGTCGAGCTCGCGCTCACTGCGTTCCTTGAGTTCGCGGATGACGTCGGTGAGCGCTGTCACGGCTTCCGGCCCGCCGAGATCGTCGAGCACCATGATCAGCGCCAGGCGCTGGTCCTGCTGATTGGTGGGCATGGCGGTGATGCGCTTGGCAAGCACCGGCGACCAGCGTTCGGGGCGATCAGCCCGCAGCACGGCCAAGGAGCGGGCCGGCCACCACGGGGCAATACGTCCCACGGGCATACCCAACACTGCATCGACCAGCGGCGCGAGGTCTTCAACCGACCATTTCGCCAGCGCTTCGGGGTCGATGGCGAGCTGCGGATCGTGCAGGTCGGCGAGCAAGGCATCGCGTTCACACAGATGGGCGATGGTGGCGGCGTGATCGCTTTGCCAGACCCGCCAGGCCTTGCCGGCGGCGGCGCCATAGCCGGTGATGCTGCGCAGGGTATCGGCCGCCATCACCCGCACGTCACCGGTGGCATCGCCATCGGCCAAGGCGACCAGGATGGTTACCGCGCGGTAGTCGCCACTGGTAGCCAGGCCGCGTACGGCAAGGAATTGAGTCCACGCCGATGCTTCGGGTGCTCGTCCGGCGCGATCGGGGTCAGCGGCGATGCTGACCAACGGCGGACATAGGCGTGGGTCGCCGAGGTTGGCGATGGCTTCAAGCAATGCGTCACGCCGGGTATCTTTGAGCGTACCGAGCAGGGCGACGATGGTTGGCACCGAGGTGACCCGATCGGCGAGCACGCCCAGGGTTTCGCGCATGGCGCGTTTCACCAGGTCATCGGGCTCTTTTTCTTGTCGCGTCAGGGGTTCGAGGGCGCGCAGATCGGTGCTGCCGACGAGGCTTTTGGCGGCGGCCTCGCGGATGTGCGATTCGGGAGCCTGCAGGAGTTCAAGCTGGCGGGAAAAGACGTCATTGCCGTTGCACTGGCCCAGCGCCAAAGCGGACAGCTCGCGCACCCGCGCTTCACGGTCTCGCGAAAGCTTGAGCACCAAAGGCGCCGCAGCCTCGCCACCGATGTCGGCGCACACCTGCACCAGGCGCGCGCGTAGGCGCCAATCGCGATCATCGGAGAGCACCGTGAGATCGGTGATGACCTCGGGATGGCGGCCGCCTTCGAGGATCAATGTGCGGATGGCTTTCGCCTGCGAACGCGGGTCTTCGGCGGTGAGATCGCCAAGTGCCGCCGACCACGGTTTGTCGGCGGATGGCTTCGTCGGTGAAACCCAGCCGGCGACGGTCTTGGCAGCGCCAATCATATCCATGCCATGAACGTCACCGCCGTCACCGGTCGGATCGGCGGCATGTATGCCAGTGACACCTGAGACCAAGATGGTGAAAGCCATGAGCAGTTGGAGTCGGGTACGACGCATGGGCTGAATCGTGGCCCTCGGTTGCGGGCCGGAAGGGGAAACCGGGTGCTTGTCATCTTGGGCCACTTGTCACCAGTAACCACTCGTCAGACGTCCACCGCACCAGGGACCACTTGCCCCCAGTGACAATGGTGGACACTGCAGCGCTTTGCCGCCGTGCTATTGGCGCGGTAGCAGGTTGCACTTACCGAGAGGATTTTTCATGAGCGCCATGTTCGGCACTTGGATCGGCAGCAACGCTGCCGGTGTTTGGCACCCGCAGATCAATCCCGCGTTGGTGGATGATCCGCGTTTTCCAGCCCTGCTGGCCGCTGCCGCTGGCGGTATCGACTTCAGCAGCGCCGTGGTGCTGGTCACCGGCGCTTCGGATCCGAACTCGATCGGCTATGCCATCGCCCGTAATTTCGCCCAGGGCGGCGCCAAAGTCATCATCACCGGCTCACGCGATCTGGCAAAGATCACTGCCACTGCCGCGCAGCTGGTGGCCGAAGCCGGCGCCGGCAGCGTCTTGCCGGCCCAGGTCAATCAGGGCGACCTACCGCAGCTCGATCAGCTGTTGGAGCACCTCAAGGGCCAGAACCTGGCTTTGACCCACGTCTACCCGTTTGCCGCCATCAACCACCCAGCGTTGTTTGTCGGCATCAAGCCTGATGACTACATGCGGGTTTTCAGCGTCAATGTGTTCGGGGTTTATCACCTGTGCAGCCAGCACGCGCGCCGCGCGCCGCGCGCCGCGCCGTGGTATGTGTGCGTGCCCTTGTCGCCGAATGATGGCCGTCTGCAGGGTTCGGGTTTGTATCCCGCCACCAAGCAGGCCCTGCTGCCGATTGTCGTGCAGGGCCAAAATGAAGTCGGTGATCGCCGCAATGGCCATTACATCGGCATGTCGATCGCCTGGACGCGCTCAGCCCTGATGAGTGGTCTGGATGCCGGTGTCGGCGCCGCCAAGGCCCAGGGGCTGCAAGTCTATGAGACCCGTGATACCGCCGATGTGGCGACCTTGCTCGGCACTCCGGCCGCCCAGGTCTTGAAGGGTACGGTCGTCGACGCTGCCGGTGGTTTCGGCCGCGTCGAGGCCAAGGACA
>JAYVTR010000402.1:0-18994 GCA_043788625.1 Planctomycetota bacterium | reverse complement strand
CCAAGTTATCGGTGCCGGTCTTGGCATCGATGCGGAACTCCATGCCATTGAGGTAGAATCGTTGCGGATCCTGAGGATCGAGCAGCCCGCCGCCGCCGTAGCCCGACGGTCCGTAGAAGGCCTTGATCAGCGTGCCGTCGGCAGCCCACAGGCTGACCCGCTTGGGCTGGTGGTCCTCTTCCGCGACCCATAGGCGCCCTTCGGCATCGATGGCCACGCCAGCTGGGTTGTTCAGGTGCCGGGGTTCATAGCGGCCGGCGGTGGGCGGTCCGGCGATACCGATGCTGCGCACCAACTTGCCGTCAGCACCCAGCACCCGCACCTGATGGCTCTTGCCGCGCAGGCTGACGTAGATCTGACCGGCAGCATCGCAGGTCAGGGCCTGCGGTTCGTCGAGGCCCTTCGCGACCACGACGGGCGCAGCCAGGACCAACTTGGTGACGAAGTCGCCCGGCAGCTCATAGCGCAGCAGGCGATCACCCGAAAGCACCAGCAGCCGGCCCTGCGCATCAAAGCCGAGTCCACCTGGAGTCGGGCAGCTCAGCCCGGCGAGCCGCTTGCGGGCCTTGGTATCGATCACCTCCAGGCGACCGGCCTTGGGCAGGCTGCAGAACAGCAGACCGTCATGCACGGCGATGCCGGCCAGATCATCGTACTCCGGACTGGCTGCCAAAGATTCCGCAAGGCAGCTCTGCTCGCCTTCGCCCTTGGCGGTGAGCCGGAGTTGGTGCTCCCACACCGAACCCACGAACACCGCGGTGGCGGGATCAGCGGCGGCTCCGGCATCGCTGGCGAGGTACTGCGCGCCGGTCCAGTTGCCGCCGACCCAGTGGGTGCCGCCGACTTTGTGGCCATCGCGGTCGGCCCAGAAGAGGCCGTGCCCACCTTCGGCGACGTAGCTGCCGATGTAGATCAGCGGCTTGCCGCCTGGCGCCCGCGCGGCCGGCACGGCGGCGACACAGCGCGGTGGGGAATGGGTGGTACCCCAACCACCGGTGTTGTCGGCGGTCAACCAGCCCGGCGTGCCGGCATTGTACACCGACTGCTGAAAGCGCAGATCGACCTGCTTGCGCCACAGCCCACGCACGGTGTACGTCGCAGGTGCCACAAAAGCCCCCGGGACATGGTAGAGACCGTGGCTGGCAGCCTGCTGATCGCGGCCGTGGTCATCCATGCCATCCCACCAGGCGATGTTCTTCCCGGCGGGGAAGGGGGTTTCGCTTATCAGGTTGCGGATGCGCACACCGCTCGCGTCCTCGATCACCAGGGAGACGAAGCCGGCCTCGGGCAGGGTGAACGGCACCGCGATCGGCGGGTGTGGTTCAAGTGAGGGGGTTTCCGGGAGGATGGCGCTGGCCAGGTCCTTCGTCCCCAGGGCGTTCAGCGTCAACAATTCGCCCAGCCACACGCGCTTGCCGTTACGGGTATTGTTGTGGAGATGCGGGTGGCTCTCCTCGACCCGCTCGGTCATCCGCAACTGGATCGCGCGGGTGGTGACGGCCTTGCCGAAGGCCAGCCAGTTCGGCCACAACGGCAGCGGATAACCGCTGGGCAGGTGATCGAAGTTGGCAACCTTGGTCCAATCGCTGGCCGTGGCCTGGCGCGGGTGGCGATCAGCGGGTCCGCTGTAGGCCCAGGCCTCGGCGGCACCGAAGCCGGTCCACAACGAGCATAAACCAGTAAGGCTGACCGCCTGCGGCCACACCAAGGTGACCGTTTCCGGATGCTCTGGAGAAACCGGCTCTGCGACCCCTTCCGGCCCGTTCTCCCAGGCTCCCCAGGTTTTTTCATTGCTTTCGTTGGCGATCAGACCGGCTCGTTCCGGAGTGTTCGCCGTCAACACGGTCGACTGCGTCCCGAGGTTGGCGTAGCGTCCGCTCAGCAGCGCGACACCGCCGAGCCAGCCGGCATAGCTGCGATCGGTGGGATTGGGCACATGACTGAAACGCAACGCCCGGGTCGTGGTCCCGGGCGGCAGTACCCAGAGGTGGTAGTCTTCGTGCCCGGATTCGTCGCTGCCGACCTTGCGCTGCATCAGTCTGCTGGCGGTGACCCATTGCTGGTCATCGGCGAGGTCGCCGGGATAGGTCGCGGTGGAAGCCAGCACGCTGAGTTGCCCGCCACCGCGCACGAGGATGGTGCCGACCGCGATGGGTGCCATGAAGCCGATGCGCAGGCGCCGTCGGCCCACTGAACGGCTGTCGCCGAAAGAAACCCCGTTCCACTCCGGATGCGAATCGCGGGTCCACACCACGTGACGGGGTCCATCCTTTTCCGTCATCGGCGTACTTGCACCATCAACCCACTGGCTGAAGGCCGCTGGATCAAGGTCCGCGGCACGCAGCGGGGAGGCGAACGGATCTTCGGCCGCAGCGAGGAAGGCCGCGGCGCAGAGGAGGACGGCGAGACGGAATATCGGCATGGAGAGTTCCCCTGTCCATGTTACCGGTACTATCTGTCTTCGTTGGGTTCAGATGGCGGTTGATTCACTTCCAATCAATTACAAGACCACTCGAATCCACCTGCGATGCGGATCCTATCCGACTATTAATTTTCCGTAGTGATCCGCTGCCTGGAGCCGCTTTGAGCGCAGACCCCTCACTTGGCCAGGACGGCAGTGGCCAGGACAGCAGTGGCCGGTCCGCCGGCGACACAGATGCTCTCCAGGCGCAGTTCCTCGCCGCTGTCGGCCGTGAAGGCCGGCACGATCTCGATGAGATGCACCAGCGATGAATCCAGGCCACGCGCCACCTCGATGATCAGGTGGCCGTTGCCCGTCTTCCAGCGGTTGCCGAAGAACATGTCGGTGTCCTTCACCTGCTCTTGTTCGGAATGGCCGGTGACCGGTTTACCATCGACAAGGATGCGGAAGCGGCCCGAGGTCGGGGTGGCCTCACCGAAGAGCAGCACGCTGGCCGCCTGCACCGTCAAGCGCAGCGGCTCGACTATTTTAGCCGTGCCTCCGGCAACCAGCTGCTGGTCCTGCCAGCGCGACATCTGGAAATCATAATACAACGAGACGAGATGCGGTTTTCCGGGATTCCAGCCCGTTGGCAGGGCGCCAAGCGATGCCAGCCGGACCCGCTTGTGGCTGGTGTAGGTCGCGGGATTCAACATCGCCGCTGGCGCCTGCCCGGCCCGCTTGTCTGCCACTGCCTGCTCGAAGGCCTGCCACGCGGCACGGGCGAACAGCCGGTAGCCAGCGTCTGCCGGATGCACCGGGTCGGTGTCCCAGAGCGCATCGGTGGTGGTGCGGCCGGCGGCGACTTCACCGGTGATCAACTCGATGGCGTCACCCCAGCCACTGCCGTAGGCCTCCGCGATGGCGCGGTGCGCCAACCGGCGTTTCATGCTGGGCAGTTGCTCGGCGTTGATGTTCCATTTGAAGGGGAAGGCAACCTGCACCAGCGGGATCCGCTGCTCGACCAGACGTCGGACGATGGCCTCGTAGGAAGCCAGCGTCTCGGGATCGGCGGTGTTGATGTCATCGTTGGCGCTGAAGTCGAGGAACACCAAATCGGGCTTGCGGCTGAGCACATCCCGCTCAACGCGGAACACGCCTAGCTGCGAGCCGGTGCCGCCGATGGCGGCGTCATGGCAGGTGAGCGGCGCTTTGGGATAACGTTGTCGGAGGTGATCGGCGATGACGGCACGGTAGGAGGTGTGGGCCTGATCGGTGGCGTTGGCGCCCCAGGTCAGGCTTGCCCCGAAAAATACCACCACCAGCGGTTCACCGGCCCGTGCGCGCCGGTCCAGCTCGGCAAACGATCCTCCCACCGGTTCGGCAGCAACCACGGCGGAGACGGCGAGCAGCATAAGGGACAAGGCAAGGTACATGGTGGAGTCGCAGGTGGTTTTACGAGTCTATTGGCGAGATCTCAGTCCGTCGAGCCGAATATGTCGATCACTACATATCCGAGATATAACAACCAACTGGCATGGAGGTCAGGGAGCAAACCGGGATCTCTAGCGACAGTCAACAGACGCTGCGGGGCGTGATTTCCTCACCGCTGGATTCACTCTCCATGGGCATGTCTGCCAGGTCTCAAATGGTTTGAATAACTGAGGAATCCCGGAGAGAATATTTTTCGCGGGATGAGTTCCGCGAATGACGCCTATGCCGATGGACAATTCCATCCGCGAACCTGTGGTTTCAGTTCAGAAAGAATGGTTTCCTCCGCAGATGTCGCATGGCAGGAAATATGCCGTTTTTCCCCGGCCAGCAGCGTGAATCCGCCATCATTGGCGTGCCAGTCGAAGGATGCGCCTTCGTTGGCGTGATTGCTTACGACCTCGACGCCAAGTGCCGGTGCGCCACCGATATTGCGTACTGTGACTTGCCACGAAGCCGTGCCGGTTGAGGTGATCGTCACGGCTAGTTCAGCGGATGGCAAGGTCGTCAACGGGGCAAATGGATGCGCGCTTGATGATCGTTGGATAACGGCGCCGGTAGCAACGAATTCGACGAGATTCGAGAGCAGCCGCTGGCCATGCGGCCAATTGCGGAAGTCCATTCCCTGGAACTGGTGTCCACCCCAGGGCAGGGTGCAGGCGATGCGTCGGCCGTTGGCAGCGATCACCGGCTCACCTGCACAATCTCCAAGGATCTGCGCGGTAGGTCTCGCCAACATGCGCACGCGTCGACCAAGCGTAGGAGCGTGGCTCAGCTCGATGCCTTCCCAGCACGGATGATCGGCGGTGCGTGTCAGTGGCGGGTTGGGAAACTTGTCTGCGCTGTTGCCGTAGCAGTCTTCTGCAAAGGTCATCGGCAACAGATCTTCAAGGGCGCTTGCCAGCGGTGATTGAACATTGAAACGGCCACTGACGTAGGCACTGGTGTTGTAGCCAACGTATAACAGGCCCGTATTCGGCGCGGAGCGCAGGCGGGTAAGGAATTTTTGTGACAGGCTTGCCACGGGATCGAACAACGGCGCAATCACCACCGCAGCAAAGGTCGAAGGATCCGGTTCATGGCAGGGCTTGGTTGGCGAAGCATGCACCACGTGAAGATCGAGTCCTGCCGCGGCAAGGAATTCCAGGGTCACGTGGTCTTCGTAACTGCCGCCGGTGATGATCAGCACGCGTGGTTTCGCGGCTCGTTGCAGCGTGGGCAGAACGTTCAGCCATTGTTCGTTCAGCAGTGCAGTGCCATCGGCAAGCTGTCCGCGTAGTGCCAGGCAAACTGCTCCAGAGGCAGGAGCGGTGGTGTGGAAGGTGCCGAGTTTTAACGCGGGGCCGTCGGTCACACCAGCATAGCGCTGCTGGGCCAGGACCTCTCCACGCTCAGAGATGAGGTGAATCTCCAGCGAGGCGGCCAGCGCATTTCCGTGGTCGCGATGGACGTAGATGTCGGCGGAAATGGCGCCTCCGGCAGCGACCACCGGGCTGCGCAAGCGGATGCTGGCATGATCGGGTTGCGTCGCTCGACGGAAGGCATGGAACGCGGCCTTGGGTACCAGGTCATTGCTTATGAGGCCCCAATTGAGATCGCCCCAGGGTTCGCTGAATTCCCAAATGATTACCCCCACATTGGCTGGGCGTTGGCGGCGGAATTCCTCGACCAGAATTTGATAACCGAGCGCCTGGATGTACTGGGTGCGCGCAATGGCGTCATCGAGCGTCACCTGGGCAAGCGGCCCGAAAAGCGCTGCGCCGCCGGTGAGCGTGCGGAAGTAGCCTTGATCTGGGGCGCGGTGGAACCACGCCGATGAAAAGGGCTTCTCCAGATCCTCTGGGGGCAGCATGCGGGTAAGGGTGGCCTTCGATGGCAGGCCCATCACGCCGCATTCGCTATTGAGTGGCGTGCATTGGCTGGCGTAGCGTGCGGCATGGTCGAGATTGTAGAGCCATGGCCCATGGACTTCAGGATTCACCGGGCAGGAATCACGGAAGACGACGTGTGGAATCTCTTCACGAGTGATGCGTTCCATCACCCGTTGGCGTGGTTCGGCAGGTCGGTTGCCAGGATTCTGGAACAATTCGTTGCCGCCGGTGACCACCACAATGCTCGGGTGGTTGGACATGTGGCGCGCTTCGGCGCGGGTCTTGGCTTCGTGAGCCAATTGGGCCTGCCAGCCGTGCGGCACCTGACCGCAGAAATTAAGATAATCGTGGATCACCAGCAGACCGAGCCGGTCGCAGGCCGAGTAGAATGCGTCATCGAGCATCACCCCGCCGCCCCAGATGCGCAGGGTATTGAGTCCGCACTCAACAGCACGCTGGGCCAAGGCTACCTGCCGGTGCGAATTCCATTCGGACCAGAATAACGTTGGTGGCGTCACCGCTCCGCCAGCGATCCACATCCGCTCGCCGTTGATGTGCAAGTCGAGGTCCCAGGTGCCTTCGCGTGGTGTGACCGGCCAGGATTCGCCCGCCTCGGCCAGGGCATCGTAGCCCTTGAAGTATTCGATGCCGTAGGGGCCGTTGTTTTCATACGGATGCCATGCGAAAACCGACGGTACTGGTTGGGCGATGAAAGCATCGCAGCGCCGGTATTCGACTGAGCGGAATCCCACGACGCGTTCGATCTGCTGGCCCGCATCGCCATGCACGAGCAGACGGTGGCAGTGCGGCGTTCCCAACGAACGCGGCCACCAGCGAGCGACTTGCAGGCAGGTGAAGGGGAGGGACTGGCAGCCATCTCCCGGAGTCAGTTGCAGCAGCAGGCGGTGCGCCGGGCCATCATGACCATCGGGCAGCAATTCGATGACGACCTCGACGGCAGTAGTGACCAACGCATCGACGATGATGGCACCACCAATCGTGGAATCGCCATCCCAGGTCCAGTCGAGGCGGACATGACGCAGCAGAACGTGACGCCACGCGATCAGCTCCGGCACATGGCTCATGCCGGCATTGGCGAGGAAGGGATTGTGATCGCCCCCGGCGAAAATCGGCGGCTTGGCGTGGGCGGTGCGCAACCGCCAGCGCGGGCCATCCGGAGTTTCCTCCAACTCACCTTCGGGCACCGGGCGCAAGATCAGTTCAAGGTGATGCTCATCCGCTGGAAGCTCAATCCATGCGACCTGGCTATGGGTCGGTAGGTGAGCGACCACCTTGCCATCAAGACGTACTTCGGCGTCATGATCGAGTCCACGCAGCTTCAAGCTGTGGCGCAGGCCATCTCGGCGGTCATGGCTCATCGTGATCGTGCGGCTGAAGATCCACCGGTGTCGAGCGATCCAATCACTTGCAGTCGATTGCGTACCAAAGCGTGGATCGGGAACCGCACCAACGCGTGCCAAACAGGTGCGAACATCCATCGGCAGCAGGGTCGGCCAAGTATCAGCAGCCATCGATGCTGGGGTAGACGCAGCTTCGCAGCGGAGGAACCAATCAGTGTTCAGGAAGGTCATGCGGTCGTCTTGTTGGTGATCAGGTTGGTGGTCAGGTTGGTGAAAGAGTTGACGGTTCATTGGGATGCCGGCGAGAAACCCAAATCCCACTCGCGCACTGCGAATCATAGCCACGCGTTGGCTGTGAATGCGCCGGTGGCTAATTTGGTATTCATTGACTGCAGCATGCGAGCGTTGGCGGATTGTTCTGCAGACCTTCACCTTGTCACTGCGTGCGCTTGGCCTCACTTCACTCAAGCAGTGAATCAGATGAGCCAACCATGGGCGAGGCGTACTCCTTGACTAGCAGAGGGCCTTACGGGACCAGGCCGGTCGCCGTCACCGCCGCGGTCAGATTGAGGATGGTTTCATCGCGGTCACCGTCGGCGAGATTGCTGGTGGCGATCTTGCCCGTGTCGTCGATCAGGCGCAATTCAGCCCGTCCGGTGATGAATCCCCAACGTTGCATGGTCTCGGCATCCACCTTCACGCAGTGAAACGGCAGGCCACTCTGCAGCACCCATGAGGCCGGCCCTTCGTCCCCGGCGGTGGACACCGCGAGGAGGAGGATCTTTGGTCCACTGGCGCACCAGCGCTTGAGCGCGCCCAGCAACCAGACGGTGTAGCGCATTTCCAAGCGGCACACCAATACCGGCTGCCCACGGAAATCGGCGAGGGCGAGGACCTGGCCGGGATGTAAGCCATCCTCGCCGCTCAACTCCAGCGTTTGCCCTTGGAGATGCTGGGGATCAGTAGGTAGCGGCCCGCGAAAGAGACTGTGGATGCCAGAGGTGCAGAACACCCAGCTGAGGAGGGTCAATGACCCGACGACACATCCCCCCACCACCCAACCGCTACGGAGGAAATTGAAAGGGCTACGAGTCATTACGGGTCCAAGAGTAAGGTGCGCGGTCCAGCAATGTGCCGCGTGTGCCCGTCGCCAAAGGTTACGTTGCGATTGAAAGGCGTCTCGAGGTTGCCGCCCCAGTCGTCTTGGCCATTGGAGTTGCCGCCGAAGGCTGAAAGCAAGGTCCAACGTTCGGTACCGTGCGGCTCACCAAGCGACAATCCATTCACTGAACTGATCCCTGGGCACACGAAGAGTGCGGTGCGATTTGCCCCGGCACCATTCCCTTGGCGTATGCTGAATCCATGGGTTGCTCCGACCGTGCGATATCCACCGAGGGTGAATAATCCAGATAAGAAGCTATTATTGCCGATATTCAACAAAGCTGCTCCGGGACCATTGTAGAAAAAATTGTTCGGTGCATACCACGGAAACCACGTCGCAGCGTAGGGAGGACGCGGTTTCTGGCATGTTTTCAAAGCACTGGCGACGAATCCGCCTTCCCAGGCTAACGAGAAGGGCGTATCTGCTGTCGCCTTCGGCGCAAAGGTGCCATCGGGTAGATGGACCATATTGGTACCTCCGCTCGGGCCACGCGTCGAATCGATTGATCCGCTCCCTTCATCGCCCCAATTCCATGCCCGCGACCAGGACATTTTGTAGCAAGTCGGCAGCTCTCCGTAATCGCTGCCATATGCAAAAAAACCCGCTGCCAATTGGCGCTGATTGTTGGCACAGTGAACGACCGCAGCCATGCGTTTGATCATGACTAAGGTCGGCAGGAGTATGCTCATGAGCACCCCGATGATGCTGATCACGACCAGCAATTCGATGAGGGTCAATGCGTGCGACGAAGGACAGGTAAGGTGTTGTCTTGAAAAATGACGCAGGTATGGCATAGCTTTGGTGTAATAATGAGGGTTTAGGATTCCAAGAAGCCGAGGTCTGTGTGTTACTCCCAAAATACACCATGATCATTACTGAAGTTTGCGCCGGCATGGATTTTCATTCGAAGCTCAGCTCGCCCCAATATTTCGGCTCCATCTTGAGCTCGAAGACCACATCATCGACGATACCGACATGCTGGTTCGACCAGTACGAACGCAGTCGCGTGCGATCACCCGCCTGGTTGCCGAAAGTCACTCCGAAGTCGCCCTTGAGCTTGAGATCGGTGTGTGCCGTGAAGCCAAGATCGTGGAGGGGGATCACTGCTTCGACGGTGTAACTGTCCGCATGCCGAGTGACGGTGATCGCCGCCGCATCCAAGGTCAGTACGCTATCCATGACATAGTCTTTGATCACGCCGGAGGTGAAAGTCTTCGGCTGCTTGTGCTCGGCGACCTTGCGGAAGACAACCGCCGTATCCTTGCCTGCCAGGGAACCGATCGAAAGGCGCAAGTCGCCCTGCACCGCCTCCTCGCGATCCACTGCGGCGGCGGGGTTTGTCCCCAGCTGGAAATCCACGGTGTCCCCACTCCAGTACAAGGCGTCCCCGGAGCGCGCGCCATTGGTCCACGGTGACCTGTCCTGCACCTCCCATGCGAGGTATAAGTGGGTGTCGTCCCAGAGCATCGCGGTGCGCGCATGCGCACCTTCGCCTTTGTCATAGGCTGCCAGCGACGCACTCGCGAAATCCTTGGCGATGTCGCCAGTGAAGGTCGGTGCGGCGGTGGCGCGCTTCACGACTAAGCGCTGAACCCCGACCACCGCCTGCTGCGCTTGTTCGCGGAAACGCTGGGCGAGCGGCAGATCGGCAGTGGCAATCGAGATGGGTTCGACGCCCTGCAGTTGCTTCACCTGGTCGAGGTGCTCGACCGCGACATTCCAAAAACCAGTCTTGCCTGCCTGCAGGTAGAGTTTGCCATCGGTGGCGAGCGTCGCCGAGCCGCCGAAATCCTCACCGCCCATGCCACACGGGGCATCATTGAGCAGCACCCCAGGAACGGCTTTTTCCGGGAAGGAGACTTTGATCTGATCTGGCTGGAAGAGCCGGCTGAGGTAGAAGCCCTTTTCGGTGAGCAGATGCCATTCGCCGACATTGGTGGAGATGACCCACGTGTTGCCGATCGGGTCGGGTAATTTCACCACGGCGCAGGCGCTGACGCTGCCACTGCTGTACGCACCGCGAATGAGGCCCGCTTCCGGCGGAGGGGCATTATGGCTGCCATGCACACCGACGAAGGTGTCGGGATAGGTCCACCGGCGCTTGCCGGTGGCGATGTCGAAGCACTGATACTGCGTATGGGCTTCGCCGTAGTTGCCGCCAGCCAATACCATCGTGCCATCGGCAGAACCCATGCCGATGGCTGGCATCTGAGTCGGCTTCGCGAGATTCCAGGTCGGCGCGCCGCAGGCGGTGAAGCCAGTGGTGCGGAATTGCTTGCCGTTGGCGTACAGCGACAACTCGGGCGCCGCGCCCATGTACCAACCGCTGAACATCACGATGCCTGATATCGACGGGAAAAACTCGTCGGCTTCCTGCATGCCGTTGCCATTGCGATCAGCCCACAAAGTGGTCGTCGACTCGGCCTCGACCTTCGCCTCTGCGGGGTGGCCCTGGACAATGTCCTTGCCGGCCTTGTCGCGGTAGATGACCATCGAGCGCAGCTTCCACACGCCGGCCGACACGTGCTCATAGATTTTGAGCGGCGATTGCTCGAAGGCCCAATTCTGCGCGGTGATCAGGTATTCGCGGCCATTGCTGCCGACGGCGAACCGGCTGTTGGAGAAGCCGTCGGCATCGATCACGCCCATACAGGCGGCTTTTCCGTTCTTGGCGTCCAGGCGCCATTCGCTGCCCATGCCCGCCATAACCAGTGGGTCCTTGGGGCTGATGCTGCCGCCGAGCGCTCCATAGGCAGTGGGCCCGAACAGTTCGCGGACGAAGGCGCCGGTCGACGTATTCCACACACTGATGCGCTTGGGGTTGTCGATCTCCTCGGTGACCCACAACTGGCCGGTTGAATCGATGCTGATACCGCTGGGATTGCGCATGCCGGTGGCATCCCATGGCCCGACGAGGGGGCGACCGCCTGCACGACCGATGGTGCGCACCTGCTTGCCGGCCTTGTCGAACACCAGGACCTGCTGCTGTGTGCCGCGCACGGCCACGAAGAGGTTTCCCTGGGCATCGGTGGTGAGGCCGCCGATCTCAGCCGGCACGGTGATGAACGGCTTGAGCTGGCCGGAAGCGGTGTCCAGCACCTGCACGCCATGATCTGTGCTTGAGACGTACACCAGTCCTCCGCCCATCGCAGCTAATGCGACTGGCGCCGGAACCGTGATGATTTTTTTCAGCGCGCCGGTGGTGCCGTCGCACACCACCACGGCATTGCCGGCGGTATTGGCGAGGATGAGCTGGCCATCGCGCACAGCGATCGCGTCGATGCGATCGGTGATGGTCTTCTTTTGCGTATCGTCCAACAGCGCATGGAGGAACAGGTCGGGAGTATCCTTACCTGGCCATGCCGCATACGAACCGGTGGCCAGATCAAGGCGATAGGCGTAGCTCGTGTCATGCTCTCCGTAATTCACGCCATAAACGTAACGACCGTCGGCAGCGACTGACCGACAGCCGGACATGCCCTGGCGGCTGTGCTTCCATTGCACGTTGCCTGCAGCATCGACCATCACCAAGGCCTTGCCGGCTTCGGCTCCGCTCCAGCCGAGCAGGGTCTTGTCGCCCACGGAAGCGGCACTGCGCGGTAGTCCTTCGTCACCGCCCCAGTTGTCTTTTCCGGTGGGACCATCCCACGGCGCGCTCCCGGAATTGCCAGCCCAGCCGACCAACTTGAGGTCGAGGCCGGGGTGCACGAGCGCCTGCCACGTATAGGTGCCTGCAGGAACCGGTTCACCGGGATCGCGCCATGAGAAGGTCGTCAGGCCATCCCACTTCACCTCGTGCTTGCCCTTGGTGTAGAAGGCGGTCGTCAGCAACTGCCGCGCGACCGAGCCGTCGGCGGCAAAGATGTTGAGCGAGATGTAGCCGTCGAACGGCATGTCGAAAGAGATCGTCTTGTGCCCGGTCAGGGTCTTTTGCTTGATCAGATCGGTCCAATCGATCTGCGGCACGCCACCGTGCAACGCGACCTTGAATTCACGGCGATCGGACAGGCGCACCGGGGCCGGCGTGACCTTGCCGGATTTGGCGAACGTCGCATTCCCCCACGTCTGAGAACTCATGAACGTGAAGACGCGATCAATCTGGGTATTGGAGGCGAACAGATCCTTGGCCGACAAGCGTCCGCTGGTGCCGACCGTGTAGTTGGGCTCGAAGGTCAGGCGAAAGGATTCGCCGGCGGATGGCTTCCAGCCATCGGGCGCGATCAGCGACCAAGGAATCGATAGCTCCTGAACATAGCCGCTCTGGTCGGGCAGCACCTTGAACATTTGTTTGGCACCCTTGGTCTGCGCATCCTTGAGGCCTCCTTGATCGAACTTGAGGCCATAGGCCACATCCATCACCGTCTTGCCATTGCGCCCGCTCCAGCAGGTCCAGTGCGAGGCACGGCCGGTTTCGGGCCTGGCGGCCACTCCATCGCCGACGATCATTCGGAACTGGAGGCTGTCGCCATCCCATCCATAAGAGCCTTCGACCTGCCCGGGATTGTTCATCGGCGTCGGATCGACAAAGCGGATGAGGACGTAGAGGTTGTCCGCGTCATAGGCTGCGTGGGCCCAGAAAGCGAACTTGTCACGCAGGTTCTCGACATCGCCGCAACCGAAGATGCCGCCTGACAGATCCCACTCGCCAGGGTCACCATCGATCGTCATCGGCCCGCCGGCTGGCAACACGCGCAAGCCAAAATTTTCGGTTTCGGTGGCCACCAGCGGACTGCACGTCAGCAGGGCCAGGGTGGGGAGCAAGGCGAGTGTGCGATAGGTCATGCGATCTTCTGGGTGCTGCCGCTTAGGCTGGGCGGCACGCTGATGTATAGACATGAAACTGTACATCCGCAGCTGCGTTCATGTTGATGCGAAATGCGCTCGTCGGTGAAATAATTCACACTGCGAATGAAGTATAACTCAGGAGTCTCTGGAGCATGACGGCCGATCATCGCGGCGTGGGCACAGTGGTTCTGAAGGGCGCCGCCGGCAGACCCTCACGATGGTACAGGCCGCAGGCAGGGCTGTCAGCCCAGCCACAGCGCACGCTCACTGGTGTGGCGACTGCGTCATGGTTCACGATCACGTCGTCCCCTTGGATCACAGCGTTTGCCCACACGAACTTTCCGTCTGCTCCGGCGAGCGCGAAGCCGGTCCACCGGCTGGCAACGCCGCCAGCACTGCCGACCAAGTCCCATCAGCCGCCGCCACGACGTTCGCCTGGCTGGTAGCCAGCGATACGGAGATGGTCTGCTCGGGGGTCGCCGAACCTGACACGCGGATCAGCGCGTCACGTTTCACTTTTACTTGTCCAAGAATACCAGGGTGCCCCAATTTTCCGGCAGCAGCCGATGGCTACCCGGACGATCAACCACCGCTGCCTCACTGAGTCCACCCCAATGGCCAGCGCGCTCGCGCCGGTCGCCCGCGGGATTAGCGACACCGATCGAAGTGTCGAAGCCAATGCGTTTGCCTTTCACGCCGGTCAGTCCGATCTCCGCCAGCGGAATGGAAACCTCGACTTGGTAATCGATCTTACCGGTTTGCTGATCGGTGCTGCCCACGCGCCATGCCAACTGTATGCCAGGAATCTCGGCGATCTGATCCATACGCAATGTAGCCGCTGGCGAGGTGATGGTTTGCCCACCACGACCGCCCTTCCTCATTTGCCAGTAACCATGTTGGAAGGGCTGCGGCTTGCCGTCAGCGCCCTTCACCTGGGCGAACAGCACACGCACGTCACCTTCGAGGACATCGGCACGCTGTGGCTGACTCCAGGTAGGGGCGAAACTGGCGTCGAGATAGGCCCCACTGACAAAGGGGCAGATCGGTAGTTCAGTACCCGCATTGAGCGGTCCGTTGGGCGCCCGCACCTGATAAGCAAGATAGAGATTCTCGTCGTCGTAGAGCGTGCGCACGGTCGCGAGACGCTCACCATCCAGCAGCACCAGCATCTCGTCGGTCTTGACCCCGTCCCAGCCATACCAGCCCTCGCGACCGTCGAAGTCACCGTCGATTTTCATCGCCATACCCTGCTTATGCGAGGGCAGATAATGGACTTCATGCACCGGCTTCTTGCCGGGAGTCAGGCCATCGGGATCCCAGCCCACGGCCCGCTTCGCCAATTCCTGCGTCACGGTCACGGGTGAGCCGGCGACGGCTTGGCGTTTGGGCAGATGAACCTCATGCACCGAGGTGCCGCAGTCGTTGGCCATCAGCCACGTGCGTCCCAGGTGTGAGATGACGGTGGCGCCCTGCATTTCAACGTACATCGAGTACTCGTCCGCCTTCCGGTCATCAGGCCCATTGTAGAGCCGGCCCAGATAGAGCCCGTTGACATCCCATACCCATACCACCGCCATCGCGTCAGCTGCGAAGACGGCGCCATCTGCCACACCAGCCAGCGTTATCGGGTTGTACATCTGGCCGCGTTCGGCGACCCCCGGGGCGCGTCGCCCCACCGCCCACAGGCACTGGCCCGTGGTGGTGTCGAAGCGGCAGATCTTTTTACGCCAATTGCGCCCCGCCCACCAGCCATCGCCGTCAATGCCGGGCAGCTTAAGCGGGACATCAGACGATGGTTCGGCGATGAGATAGGATGACGTGCCATCAACCATCGGCTGTTGGCCGATCCAGACGTTGGTCACCTTCTTGCCGCCAGCGCCGCCATCGAAGCTGGGCAGCTTGAGGCCCGGAGTCACCTCTTCCACTTTGCTCCAGTCATAAACCGGAACACCGTTGTCGAGGATGGCAGCAAGTGGCAGACGGTAAGGTCGTGAGCAGGTTCCGCTCACCGGATCGATCGCGGTCAACCCGGTGAAAAGGATATCGAGGTTGGCTTGCAAGGCGCAGGTCAACATGCGTTTGACCGGTTCCAGCAGCTGATTGCCGGTGGTTACGGTTGCTTCTCCGATCTGCACCATGCCGTCGCCATTGCGGTCGGCCCAGGCATACCATGAGTTCGGCCCCTGGTCGTAATTTTGAATGATACGTGTCGCTTCCGGGGTGCAGCGATGGACAAACGCCTGCGCGACCAATTTCGGAGCCTGATCTGCAGCGTAGGTGTATAGCGTACCCTCGCTCGAGAGCATGTAATTGCGACCCTTGTAGGTGCGTAGGCCACCTTCGGCGCCCCAGCCGAAAGTCGCCCAGGTTCCTGGATGTCCGGCTTCTTTTTTGAGCGGGTTGCCGCCGTGGCCGAACCCTTCGATAACCGCGTCCTGCCAGTTGGCGGCGTACGGCATGGTGTGGCCCCATGCTGGCTGCCAGGTCTTCCGCTCAAAATCCATGTGCCACGCCTGGACCCTGAAATCATCACTGAAAGGGCCGCCGACCTTCACGGTCTCTTCAGGCAGGGCTGGATTGACCGCATCCGGCCAATTCTCGTTACCGCGCGCAAACCATTGTTGTTCCAATTTGCCGTCAAAGGACCAGCGCGAGGTTCGTGCGAAACCCGTGACCGTGTCGTTGACCATCAACGCGTTGCCGCGAGGGGTCAGGCACATGCCGTGGATATCGCCGATGGCGGCGGCATCGAAGCTGCCACTGCGCTTCGCTCCGCCTGCTTTGCCAATGGTGTGAATCAACTTTCCCGCTGGGTCAAAGCCGTAGATCCGTCTGCTGCCTGATTCGTTTACCAGGTCGTGTTCAGGGTTGGGATCGAAGGAACCGCTATCACCAACCCACAGCGAGCCGTCGACGCCAACACACACGGTGTGCGCCGCGCGCAACACGCCCTTGGATACCGCCACCCCATCAGGTGCCCCGTCGAGGGTGTAACGCTGAACCTCTTCGCCGCTGGCCACCAGCAGACGATCGCCACGTATGGCAAGACCACGCGCATTGGCGACCTGCAGGGTCTTCACAATGGCACCATCAGCGCGATTGATCACATACAGCTCGTCGTTGCTTCCGACGCTGGCGAAAATGCGATCTGCGGTGAGGGCAATGCCGTCGACCACATTTATGCCACCGTCTCGCCACCGCCCGCTGGCACGATTCTTCATCTTTGCCGGGAGTTTGGCCAGAATCCGCCCGCGTGGCTCACCCAACGTGTACTCGGCGATCTGCAGTTCCTGGCAATCCTTGAGAATCGCGATGTAGAGATTGCGTGCATCCATGGCCGCGGCGCTGCGTTGATCCCACGGATAAAAAGAATGATAACGCAGGCTGATCTTTCCGTCGGCATCCATCTGCTGGATGCCGGTGATCTGGTTGTCCTCGACGCAGCCCCACACCATCACCACACTGCCGGCATTGCTGCACAGTCCGGCCGGGCCACCCAGGTTGCCGCCCCAATCACCACGGCCATCGGTGGTTCGCCAGGGTGGATCGCCGCTTTTTCCGACCTTCATCACCCACGACAACGCAGGTGGTTCGGTAAAGAAAACGCCCTTGGGGGTATAGGCCCCGGCACCCACCGGCACGCCGAGATCGGTGGTCGCATCCCACGTCACGGTGCCAGCGCCGGGCAGCACGGGCTCGGCAGAAAGCAGACTGCGTACCAGTCCTCCAGCGCTGTCGTAGAGAGCCAGGCTGAGGAACCCCTTCCCTGGGGCGCTGTAGGGGACGGTGATGCGAACTGGGACAGCGTCGGCTGCAGCGGCTGCTACCGCAGTGCTGAAAACGAGGGCGAGAATCTGAGGGTGACGCATGTAAATTCTCTAGGTGGATTCTGTTTTTTTTCGATGATTTATCTAAATGATGTGCATGAAAAAGTATTTCACCTAAAATACGTACGCACACGACACTTGTCAAAAATTTAAACGATTGTGATATACTTTAATAATGAAGTGATCGTAAAACCACGTCGGTACCGCGATTGGCGGTTGCATCCGAACCCCTGCAGGCCCTACGCTGACCATCCATTCCCGCTTCTGGCAAGAGGTTGCAGCCGCGGCTACGGAGTACGTGTGGTCGCACGAACGCTTCCTCGGCAGCGGCCAGGCTGGCCTCGGTCACCTCGGCGTACTGCCGGGCGAGGTCGGTGCCGGGCGTCGAAATAGCAGTCGAAGCGGGAACTCAACCGCCGTCCTGCTCCCGAATCCCACGTTGTGCGTGGTCGAAGTCACTTTCGAAGCAGATGCCCCCAAAGCGTCCGACGATGTGGTCTTGCGGTTCGATCTGGACCTTCCGACGAGCTCCGCTACACGCAAAAGCCATGAATACATCCAGGTGAAATGGCATGTGCATCATGGCGGGCCCTTCGGATACGAAGATTTTACTAAGCCTGATTTTATCAATGCCACGACGACGTCGTTGCTCCAGCGACTGCAAGCTGCGCGCAACGCAACGTCTCCGCTGGCCTGTTTCACCTTTCTGACGACAGACCGCCTCAGTGAAGCGGACCCGCTCCGTCTGATGATTTCCAGCAACGATAGGCATCTCTTGTTGGAACGCTTGTTCGACGGAAGCGGAGATCGCAGCAAGGCTGGAAAGGTTGGGCGCTGCTGGCGAATGCACCTGAAATTGTCCAGTGACGACGAACTCCGCGCGGTGCTGGGTGGCTTCCGTATCCTCGAAGGTCAGTCCTCCTCGGATGAACTCCGCGAGGAAATCGGTCGCCGTGCCACGTCTTGCGGCATGTCGATCCCATCTGCAGCATATTCTGATTTCCGCTTCGATGAATTGGCCAGGCAATTAAAAAAGCGGAGATTTTCCGGCCTGACGAAGGACACCTTCCTGGCTTTTTGCGGTGAGGAAGGCATCCAAGTGATCCTGCCGACTGCGCATTATGGACTAACCCTGGCTATTCGCAGCTTTCTGCGCGCACCTGCGGATGCGGCTGGTGTTCATCCGGATAATACCCTTCTGCTCAATGACTATTTCCGGAAACGCTACTTGATGGATGGGGTCGAGTGGCAGCGCGATATCAGGCCACTCGTTGAAGCTTTCCTAGATGCAAAACTTGCCGGCGTTCCATCGGTGCGACTGGTGTTGGATGCGCACCTTTCCTTGCTTTTTTTGGCGGGATCCATCATTCATCATAAACGCAGCATCGACGTAGAGATCGTTCAAAATAGTCGCACCGGGACGAATTTTTGGTCCGAAAAAGACAAGATATCCGGACCTCGCTTTGCTGTTCCTATGAGTGAAACGGTTTGTAGTGGACGTCACTTGGCCGTCGGTATCTCGATTTCACAGAATGTGACGGCTGCCATGTGCGCCTATGTCACGCAAAACCTCCCAGACGTTGGTACGATCATCAGCTTCGAATTTCCAGATGGTTCAGGTCAACGAACGGTGCTGGGTGGCACTCATGCATGCGATCTCGCGGATCAGGTCGCACAGCACATCCGCAGTCTCCGAGGGACCTCTGGCGACCAAATCCTCCATATTTTTCCCGCGACACCGGGAGCCTTCGTGTTTTACCTGGAACAACTCCATCAGAGCATCGCACCCTGCATCATTTATGAATTCGATTTTGATCGCGAGGGAAACCGGACCTATCATCCTTCAATTCTTATCGAATAAGATGGTTTGGGGCATGATACGTAGGCGGTATTTTGAAAAACGCGTCAGGAAGCACATACCCATCGGCCCTTACCGCAGCTGGAAAACTTCCGCTATATCCGTCATAAGCTCTAGTGAATCAATGAATTGAAATGCTTGTATAAATGCTGCGGCGAAACTTGACGGTTCGAAGTTTGGACAGTTACTCCGCCCAAACGAGACAGCCCACCGCTCATGCGGTGGGCTGTCTCGTTTG